>DASUIM010000237.1:0-2112 GCA_036279775.1 Fluviicoccus sp.
CTTCAGGACCGTCAACACCGACTGGTAATCATCACCGTCACCCGGCTCCACTTCCTCGGAAGCGACCAGATATTCCGACAGGCCGACAAAGGTGTGCGCCACTTCGTACATGCCCATCAGGCAGGCATCAAAATTAAGGATCTGCAGGTTGACGCCCGCATTCCGGATCGCACCGGCGATATCCGGCAAGGCCATGAAGCTGCCGCTGCTGTCATCCGCCAACGCACCGCGATTGACCACGCCGCCGGTTGAACGCCGGACTTTCCAGCCATCACCGTGCGACCACAGCACCAGGGCGTAATTCCTGGCAGGGTATTGCTGCTTGCTCCAGATGATGAAATCGGTCAGGGTTTGCGGCTTTCCCATATCCAGATTGGCGCCCAGGCTGGACAGATTGCTGCTGATCCAGGATGCATCGCTGTCCTTGGTGATTCGCCCGCGAAGGGTCGGGGAGACGGATACGCCGGGAATGGCAATATCACTGCCGTCGGGCGCGCGCGCGGCTGACTTGCTGATGCCGGGAACATACGGCGTATGGCGATCGCTGAACTCGGCCTGGACGACAATGTTGACCCGGTCCGAAGAACCGGCCTGTTCCATTTCATTGATGTCGTCGATCGCCGCCGAAGACAGGTTGTTGTCACCGGCGATGTAGACCATGTAGGTCCAGTCGGCCATCGCGGCGGGCGGTACGACACCGCCGCCGGAGCTGCCGCCGCCCCCGCCGCCACAAGCGGCAAGCATCAGCAACAAGGTGCCCGACGCGGCTTTACGCAGAAGACTCAGCATGGCATCCATTCCTCTTGTCAAAATCAGCGGGGCGCCCCAAGGCGCCCCGTTAACAACCGTTACTGGAACGGGTGCCGCAGTACGATGGTTTCATCCCGATCCGGTCCGGTGGAGATGATGTCGATGGGGCAACCCACGACTTCCTCCAGACGTTTCAGGTAAGCGCGGGCGTTCGCGGGCAGCTCATCCAGCGTCTTCGCGCCGAAGGTGGAGCCTTCCCAGCCCGGCAGCTCCTCGTAAACCGGTTCGACATGCGCGAAGGATTCAGCGTCGGAGCTGAGACACTCGATGGTTCCCGGCTTCAGGAACTTGTAGTCCACGCAAACCTTGATGGTTTCCAGACCGTCCAGCACATCCAGCTTGGTCAGGCACAGGCCGGAAATGGAGTTCAGTTCAACGGCGCGGCGCAGTACGACGGCATCGAACCAGCCGCAACGGCGCTGGCGGCCGGTGGTGGCGCCGAACTCGTGACCCTTGACGCCCAGATGCTTGCCGATGAGATCGCCTTCATCCTTCGAGGCATCGTAGACCAGTTCCGTAGGGAACGGGCCGCCGCCGACGCGGGTGGTATAGGCCTTGGTGATGCCCAGAACGTAGTCCAGGTACAACGGACCGAAACCGGAGCCGGTGCTGGTGCCGCCCGCCGTGGTGTTGGAGGAGGTAACGAAGGGGTAAGTACCGTGGTCGATATCCAGCAGCGAACCTTGCGCGCCTTCGAACATGATGTCCTTGCCGGCGCGGCGGAACTGGTGAAGGATGCCTGGCACATCGGCGACCAGATCCTTGATCTGCTCGGCCCAGGCCAGCGCATCAGCCAGCGTCTGCTCGTAGCTGACCGGCTCGGCCTTGTAGTAATTGACCAACTGGAAGTTATGGTATTCCATGACTTCAGCCAGCTTCTCGGCGAACCCGGTGCCGCGGATCAGGTCGCCCAGACGCAGGCCGCGACGGGCCGCCTTGTCTTCGTAGGCCGGGCCGATGCCGCGACCGGTGGTGCCGATGGCGGCCTTGCCGCGCGCGGTTTCACGCGCCTTGTCCAGCGCGCAGTGATACGGCAGGATCAGCGGGCAGTTCGGGGAGATGCGCAGGCGCTCGCGCACGGGCACGCCCTTCGCGGTCAGCGTGGCCATTTCCTTGATCAGGGCATCCGGGGCCAGCACCACGCCGTTGCCGATCAGGCAGAGCACGCCTTCGCGCAGGATGCCGGACGGAATCAGGTGCAGCACCGTCTTTTCACCACCCACCACCAGCGTATGACCGGCGTTGTGACCGCCCTGATAGCGCACTACAGCCGCCGCATTGTCCGTGAGAAGGTCGACAATC
>DASUIM010000238.1:0-3543 GCA_036279775.1 Fluviicoccus sp.
AGATATTCGGCAATGGCCGACGATTCGGAGAGATGAAATTCGCCGTCGCTCAGGGTCGGCACGCGCAAGGTGGCGGACAGGGCCGACATGGCCCCGGTCCGGTGCTCCCCGGCCTGCAGGTCCACCGGGATCGCTTCAAAGGAAAGGCCTTTCTCGCGCAGCGCGACATAAGCCGACAGGGCATAGGGGGAAAGATAATTGGCATCGACATACAGTTTCATGATCCGGGTTCCCTTGGCGGACAGCGGTCAGACCAGATTAGCCGTTTTTCAGAAAATCACCATCCCGACAGGCGGTCCTCACCCCGGCCTTTCGGCTAGGGTGCGCCATCCCGGCATTCCCTACACTGCCCGCGACGGCATCCGCCGCATTCATCGCGACCTCCAAAATAACAAAGAGGGAATCACCATGGCAGTTTGGGTAACTTGGCCTGCATGGGTCAAATTCGGCTCGCTGGGCATTGCCGCCGGCCTGATCACGCTGGGCGCTCAGCGCGAAAGCCTGATGAAAAACAACCTGTTCGATCTTGAGGATTATCCCAAGCTGAACGCCAAAATCACCTGTGACGCGCGCAGCCTGACCGCCCGCACCGAGGACGGCACCTGCAATATCCTGAGCAATCCGGCGGAAGGCTCGGTGTACGTCCGCTTCGGCCGCAACGTCAACCCCACTTATACCAAGGGCGAAACCGAAGCCAACACCCTGCTTTATCCCAATCCGCGCGAGGTCAGCAACTCGCTGATGGCGCGCGGCGAGTTCAAGCCCGCCACCAGCGTCAACTTCATTGCCGCCTCCTGGATCCAGTTCATGGTCCACGACTGGGTGGATCACGGCACGAACCCGGCCGCCAATCCGATCCGCGTGCCGCTGCCCGGCGGCGATGCCCTGGGCTCCGGCTATCTGGATGTGCGCCGCACCCAGGCCGATCCCTCGCGCACCGCGGCGGATGCGGGCAAGGTCAACACCTATCGCAACCACAATACCCACTGGTGGGACGGCTCGCAGCTGTACGGCAGCAGCAAGGCGCAGAGCGACAAGATCCGCGCCTTTGTCGACGGCAAGCTGAAGATCAACAGCGACGGCACCCTGCCCGCCGACCTGCTGTCCGGCAAACCGGTGACCGGCTTCAACGAAAACTGGTGGGTGGGCCTGAGCATGCTGCACCAGATGTTCACCAAGGAACACAACGCCATTGCCGCCATGCTGAAGCAGAAATACCCGACACAGAGCGACCAGTGGCTGTACGACAAGGCGCGCCTGATCAACGCCGCGCTGATGGCAAAGATTCATACCGTGGAATGGACCCCGGCGCTGATCGCCAATCCGGTCACAGAACGCGCCATGTACGCCAACTGGTGGGGCCTGATCGGCGACCGCTCCGGCCGCGACAAGTATCAGGCTGAAGTGCGGGCGATGAAGGAAGACCTGGCGAAGACGGATTCCTTCCTGAAGACCATTCTCGGCTTCAATCCGGCGCTGTCCGACGGCTATGGCTCGTCCTTCCTGGATCACGCCTTGGCCGGGCTGGTCGGTTCCGCCTCGTCGGACAACGCCGGTGTTCCCTACACGCTGACGGAAGAATTCGTCGCCGTCTACCGCATGCACCCGCTGATGCGCGACAAGGTGGATATCTACGACATCGGCTCCAACGAAGTGGCCAAGTCGGTAGCGCTGCCGGACACCCGTGACCGCAACGCCGAAAGCCTGCTGTCCGGCGAGAAGGCCGACCGTCTGTGGTATTCCTTCGGCATCACCCATCCGGGCGCGCTGACGCTGAACAATTACCCGAATTTCCTGCGCAACCTCTCGGTGCCGCTGGTGGGCAATATCGACCTGGCCACCACCGACATCCTGCGTGACCGGGAGCGCGGCGTGCCGCGCTACAACCAGTTCCGCCGCCAGATCGGGCTGAACCCCATCACCAAGTTTGAAGACCTGACCAATGACGCGGCCGCGCTGACCAAGCTGAAGACCCTGTACGGCAACGACATCGAGAAGATTGACACCCTGGTCGGCATGCTGGCGGAAACCACCCGCCCCGAAGGCTTCGCCTTTGGTGAAACCGCCTTCCAGATCTTCATCCTGAACGCCTCGCGCCGCCTGATGACCGACCGCTTCTTCACCAGCGACTACCGGCCCGAGGTCTACACGCCGGAGGGTATGAACTGGGTGGAAAACACCACCATGGTTGATGTGCTGAAGCGTCATAACCCGTCGCTGTCGACCAGCCTGGCCGGCATGGACAACGCCTTCAAGCCGTGGGGCCTGAACATGCCCGCCGACTACGAGAAGTGGTCCGCCGCCACCAAGGCCGAGCACCTGTGGATCAACGGCGCCAAGCGCACTCAATACAAGACCACCATGCCGACCCTGAGGAAGGTCGACACCGGCGGGCTGATCAGCTCCATCCTGTGGAAGAAGGTGCAGACCCGCAGCGACGTCGCCCCGGTGGGCTACTCGAAGCCGATCCATCCCTACGGCGCGATGGCGAAGGTGAAGTTCATCCCGACAACCGGCAACACCTATACCGGCCTGTTCCGGGGCGCGGACCACGGCCTGCTGCGGCTGTCCGTCACCGAGAACCCGGCGGAAGGGGCCTTCCAGCCCGGCCTGGCGCTGAAGCTGTTTGTCGATGGCAAGCCGTCCGAGAACGTCTCGGCGCTGTACACGCTGGCCGGACAGGGCATGAACCACAACATCTTCGCCAACGAGCTGTCGAACTACGTGTCGCCGGACATCAACAACGCCGCCAGCACCATCCTGTTCTCGGCGGTCAGCACCAAGCCGACGCTGGTGGTGATGAATGACATGGCGAAGGTGACGCAGGCCGGTGCGGCAGTGACCACGCCGAAATCGCCGACACAGATCTACTTTGTGCCGCGCGCCGAGGTGAAGGGCAAGTTCGCGACCGCCGCCCACGACTTCCGCTATGACCTGGCCACCCTGGGCGCGGGCTGGAAAGTCTACGACGTGTACGCCACGTCCATGGCCATCCAGACCTCGATCATTCCGTCCACCAATGCGTCCTATGCCGCGCAACGCCGCGCCAGCGCCGTCAAGATCGGCGAACTGGAGCTGACCTCGCCGATGATCGTGTCCGCCTTCGGCGATGAAGGCGTGTTCTTCAAGCACCAGCGGGTGGAGGACAAGTAACGCGGTAACCGGCTACGCCAGCGTCAGGGCCGGAAACTCCTGACGCTGCGCCCGCCGGAGCAGTTCGGATGACGGATCGGCCTGCCCCTCGGCGGCCAATCCGCCCAGCCGGCACAGGCTGGCGACCAGTCCGAGGCAACACAACAAGCGCCGACCGGCTACCCGGGCCGGCGCTTTCATATTCTCCTCCAGCACCGCCAGCGCCGCCGTGCGGTTGCCCACCTGCAATTTCCCGAAAATGTTCTGCAAATGCCATTTGACCGTGGACAGGGACACCCCCATTTCCCGGCTCATGTCCTTGTTCGACAAGCCCCGCCGCACCAGCATCAGCACTTCCCGCTCCTTCCCCGTCAGCGGCTCCGGCCCCGGAATGTCCGGCTGTTCGCGGAT
>DASUIM010000239.1:0-1266 GCA_036279775.1 Fluviicoccus sp.
CATCGAAGCCGAGGTTCACGCCAACGCCCGCAGCCACCTCTACCGCGTCACCGACCTGGCCAGCGGCAAGGTCTACGCGCTGAAATCGCCGTCCCCCAACCTCAGCGACGATCCCGAAGCCCTGCGCGCCTTCCAGCGCGAGGACTGGATCGGCCAGCGTTTCCAGCAGCCGGAAATCATCCGCACCCACGCCCCGGAGCGGCCGCGCTCGTACCTCTACCTGATCCAGGATTTTGTGGCTGGCCAAACCCTGCGCCAGTGGCGGACCGATAACCCGGATGCGCCCGTGGAAACCGTCACCGCCTTTGCCCTGCCCGCCGTGAAAGCCCTGCGGGCGCTGCACCGGCGGGAAACGCTGCATCAGGATGTGAAGCCGGATAATTTCCTGGTAACCGGCGAAGGCAAGCTGGTGCTGATCGACTTCGGCAGCGCCACGGTGGGCAGCCTGAGCGAGAACCTGACGCTGCGGCCCGGCGCGGCGGAATATGCGGCTCCGGAATATGCGCTGGGGGTGAAGCGGGATCATCGCGCCGACCAGTTCGGGCTGGCGGTGATGTTCTATGAGTTGCTAACCGGGCACTACCCCTACGGGACGGGTTATGTGGATGCGGTTACACCGGGCGATTTCCGCAAGCTGGCCTATACCAGCGCCTGCAAGCACAACGCGCATGTGCCGGTGTGGCTGGATGCGGCGCTGGCCAAGGCGCTCAGCCTGAATCCGGAACAGCGTTACGAGGAGCTGAGCGAGTTCCTGGCGGATATCCAGAAGCCGAATACGGCGCTGACGCTGGCGGGCAAGCCATGGATCGAGCGCGATCCGGTGCTGTTCTGGAAGGTGCTGGCGGCGGTGTCGGTGGTGGGGAATCTGGTGATGGGGGGGTGGCTGCTGCGTTAATCCTATTGTTGATACCGCCCCAATATAAACCAACAGTTAGTTTATATGATTTACTTTTTAGTTCAAAAGCACTAATTTTAGGTTCAAGCTTACTTCCGATCATCCATCATGCTGGAAACCCTCTTCGGCAACATCAGCAAGGAACGCATCCTCATCTTCCTGCACGCGCGTGAGAAAGGCTATGCGCGCGAGATCGCCGGGGCCTTCGTTGCGCCGGTCACGCCGATACAGCGTCAGCTGGAGCAACTGGAAGCAGCCGGTATCCTGTACAGCGAGCCGGTGGGCAGGACGATTGTCTATGCGCTCAATCCCCGTTACGCTTTTCATCAGGAACTGAAAGCTTTGCTGGAAAAGGCATTAAGCTACTATCC
>DASUIM010000240.1:0-1346 GCA_036279775.1 Fluviicoccus sp.
CTTCAGGACGTCGCCGCGCGCATCCACCACGCCGGGTTGCGGCGACCACAGCACCAGCGCGCCGATGGCGTAGGTGAAACGGCTGCCCCTGACGGCCAGGCCCTCCTGCTCCAGCCGGGCCGGGGTGGTGTCGTCGGCAGAGAGGAAAACGGCGAAAGGCGCGCCGTTGCTGATCTGGGCGTAGAACTTGCCGGTGGCGCCGCTGGACAGCACAGCCTTGTGACCGGTATCGGTCTGGAAAGCGGCGGCGATTTTCTGCATCGGCGCGGCGAAGTTGGCGGCGACGGCCACCTGCACTTCGTCGGCGCGGACGGCAAGGGTGGTGCAGGCCAGCAAGGCGGCAAGGCACAAACGAGGAAACATGACAGCTCCCGGTCGGGGTGGGCGTTAGCCGGATACTAGCGGGTTCGCAGGCTCCTGTCCCTCGGCCGGAGGGATAGGGCGCATTCCGGTCACAAGAAGAAACCTTCCTTTCAACCCGTTCGTGCGGCCGTTCCCCTAGAATCAGCGAAATACAACCTTATCGGAGTCACCCCTTCATGGAACTTATGACGCTGGTCTGGCTGGCCGCCGGACTGATTCTTCTCACATTCGGCGCGGATGTCCTGGTCAAGGGCGCGTCCAGCCTTGCCGGAGCGCTTGGCATCAGCCCGCTGGTCATCGGCCTAACGGTTGTCGCCTTCGGCACCAGCGCCCCGGAAATGGCGGTCAGTGTATCCTCGGCCTGGAAAGGCGCGGCGGACATCGCTGTCGGCAACGTCGTCGGCAGCAACATCTGCAATGTGCTGCTGATCCTGGGCCTGTCCGCCGTGGCTGCCTCGCTGGTGGTGCAAAAGCAGCTGGTGCGTTTCGATATCCCCATCATGATCTTCTTCTCGCTGCTGGTGCTGGCGATGAGCCTGGACAAGGGCATCAGCCGTCTGGACGGCGCGATCCTGTTTGCCGGCATCGTGGCCTATACCGTTTTCCTGATCCGGGAAGCGCGCCGGGAGGGCGTGGCGACGGTGGAGGGGGCGGAAGAGATCGAAGCGAATCCGATGTGGAAAAATCTGGCCTACATCGGCGTGGGACTGGGAATGCTGATCCTGGGTTCGCAATGGCTGGTGGAAGGCGCGGTCGCCATCGCCAAGTACGCCGGGCTGAGCGAACTGGTGATCGGCCTGACCATTGTCGCGGTCGGCACCTCGCTGCCGGAGCTGGCGACCAGCGTCATGGCAAGCCTCAAGGGCGAGCGCGACATCGCCATCGGCAACGTGCTGGGCAGCAACATCTTCAATATCGGCGCGGTGCTGGGCATTTCCGGTCTGGTCGCCCCCGACGGCCTGCCGGTGGCCGCTTCCTCGCTG
>DASUIM010000241.1:0-11527 GCA_036279775.1 Fluviicoccus sp.
ATGGAGCATACTTCGGTGCTGAGCGCTTCCTGGACGTTCTCCACGATCACGTCCAGCGCGGTCAGCAGCGAGGAAGCGGAATCCACTTCCTGCACGATCTTGCGAAGTATGTCGAGCATGCGCCAACCCCTCGTGAATGCGGTGCGGCCGGATTAACCGGCGTCGTTGGTGACGGGAATGCGCGGCGCCAGTTCCAGCAGGGCCTTGCGATAGACTTCGCGCTTGAAGGAAACCACCTGGTTCAGCGGGAACCAGTAGCTGACCCAGCGCCAGTCATCGAATTCGGCGGGGCGGCAGCTGTCCAGGCGGATGCGGTCCGGCTGGGACGCCAGCTTCAGCAGGAACCATTTCTGTTTCTGGCCGATGCAGACCGGCGCGGAGTCGTGGCGGATAAAACGGCGGGGAAGGCGATAGCGCAGCCAGCCCCGGGTCTGCGCCAAAATGCGCACATCCTGCTTCTCCAGCCCCACCTCTTCCCACAGCTCTCGATACATCGCCTGTTCCGGGGACTCGCCGGCGTTGATTCCGCCTTGCGGAAACTGCCAGGCTTCATGGCCGTTACGCCGCGCCCACAGCACTTGTCCTTCATCGTTGGCGATGATGATGCCGACATTGGGTCGGAACCCTTCAGCGTCAATCACGGTGAATACCTAAAAAATATAAAGACTTGCGCTATTGATAACCCATACCGCCGCAAGGCGGCAAGCCTTATCTGTTATCATTTGGCAATTGTGTGAACATTCAGCGGAAAAACATGAAACTGGCGATTTTTGATCTCGACAACACCTTGCTGGCGGGGGATTCCGACCATGCCTGGGGGGAGTTTCTGGTGCGGCGCGGGCTGGTGGACCCGGTCCATTACAAGGCGGCGAATGATCGCTTTTACGCCGATTACTGCGAAGGCAAGCTCGACATCATTGCCTACAGTGAGTTCGTGTTCGCCTTTCTCGCCCGGCACGATGCCGCCACGTTGAAAGCGCTGCATGATGACTTCATGGCGACCTCGATCCGCCCGATCATGCTGCCCAAGGCGCAGGCGCTGGTGGACCGGCACCGCGCGCAAGGGGACGAGTTGCTGATCATTACCGCCACCAACCGTTTCATCACCGAGCCGATCGGCCGCGCTTTCGGCATTGACCAGTTGCTGGCCACGGAACCGGAGATGGCGGATGGGCGCTATACCGGCAAGGTCAAGGGCGTGCCCTGTTATCAGGAAGGCAAGATCCGCCGTTATCGGGATTGGCTGCGGGAGCAGGGCAAGACCTTCAGTGAAACCTGGTTCTATTCCGACTCCCGCAATGATTTGCCGCTGCTGGAAGTGGTGGACAAGCCGGTAGCGGTCAACCCGGACGAGATTTTGAACGCCCACGCCGTACAGCACGGTTGGCCGGTTCTGGATCTTCGGTGCTGAGAGCGTTCTTCCGTCCTTGCGCCGCTGGTCGGCAGACCTCCGGCGTTCATCCAGTAACCGGATGGATTGATCGATTGTCAGACAGTAATTTCCGTGATCCGGACAAGCGGTTTGCTACTTTTTGCACAGAAGGCAACGAGTGCGAACGGAGAACGGACATGGCCATGACCCAGAGTCTGGATCGGGCAGGCGATTCGGTTGAAAACACAGAAGATTTCATCCTGCAGACGCGTTTTTACGTCGCCCTTCGCCGCGCCAGCGGCCGGGTGATAGATCTGGTCTGGTTTCGCCAGAATAAGGATTATGCCAATGCCGTTCTGGATTTCGCCGAAACCATTTCCGACCGCGAAGTTCGTGATGCCGCCCGCCGCCTGCGTTATCCCGAGTTTTTCCGCTGACGCGGCGTCAGGCGTTGCCTAATCCGCGGGCTGAAGGCCTGGATGCCGGAAGGCGTGGCCACGGCGTGCAGGACGATGTCCCACGGACAGGCAGGCACCGCTTCGACTTGCTGGCAGTCGTGCGCCAGCCCCACCCGTAA
The DNA here is from genome assembly GCA_036279775.1 of Fluviicoccus sp. Taxonomy (GTDB): domain Bacteria; phylum Pseudomonadota; class Gammaproteobacteria; order Pseudomonadales; family Moraxellaceae; genus Fluviicoccus. The sequence continues at coordinate 1,950 of DASUIM010000241.1, forward strand.
TGCCCGGTTGGAAAATCCCGCCAGCGTTCTGTCGTAATACCCTCCGCCCATGCCCAGCCGGTTGCCATGCCGGTCGAACCCGGTCAGTGGTATCAGGATCATGTCCAGCGTCGTGCTGGATGAACCGCGTCCTTGCCGGGGTTCCCGGATATTCCAACGTTGCCGGTGCAGTCGCTGCCCATGATGAAAACGGACAAAAACCAGTTTGCCGGACGGGAAGGCGCGGATGACCGGCAGGAAGCATTCCTTGCCAAGTCGTTGGCAGCGTTGAATGAGGGGGAGGGGGCTGATTTCGCCGTTGACAGGCAAGTAGAAGGCGATGCGCCGCGCCTGTTGAAACGGGGGCCAGAAACACAAACGCCCGACGAGTTGTCGGGCGGCTGCGGCCTGGCGGCGCTGACTGAGCGAGCGGCGTGCTTGGCGTAACTGCTTGCGCAAGGCATGGCGCTGATCAGTATACAAATTAGGCTCCAGAATGCCGCTACCCATCTTGACCCTTGAACCCAAAGGTTCAAGGGGGAAGCCAGCATGCGGTATCAGGCTTTCTGCGGGCCCCGGACGAACCGGACGCTGCGACAGAAGGCTCACAACCACATCAGTACCGCTTCCCATGGAGATGATATCGGCTCAGGGGACGCGATAGGTTGGCATGCATCCTAGAGATAGCTTCAGTATACCCCAGGCCATTTCCGATGCAATGCCTGAAATATATTATTACCAACTCGACTGCTTAACCCGCGATCACCCGGTCGATCTTGCCGATCAGCAGTTGCAGCGCCTGGGCAAACTTCGAGGTGTCCTCGGTCTGCTTGCCGCGCGTAAAAAGTTCGTGACAGATATTCAGGGCGGCCAGCACGGCAACGCGCTCGGTTTCCATGTTCTTGCCCGCGCTGCGGATTTCCCGCATCTTCTTGTCCAGGTAATCGGCGGCCTGCTTCAGGGTAGCCTGTTCACCGGCGGGGGAGTTGATCCGGTAGATCTTGTCCAGGATATTTACTTCAACGGTTTCAACCGACATGTCGATGACTCTCGTGCTCAGGCTTCAGGAGTTTCCAGGGCCTTAAGGCGCAGGATGATGGCTTCCACGCGGGCGCGGGCCAGATCGTTCTTGCGGGACAGTTCGTCCCGTTCACTGACCAGGGCGCTTTCCTTCTCGCGGAGGCTATTGTTTTCAGCGGTCAAAGCTTCTAACTTTGAGCGCAGCGCCTGCACCTCGCCGGACGCGGCGTTGCGCAGGTTCTGGACTTCGCCGGCGGCTGCACGAAGCCGGGCATTTTCGGCAGTCACAACCTGAAGTTTCTGGATCAGGCTGTCAATGCGGGCGTTTAGTGTGCGGAGATCTTGTTCAAGCATTTTTTTCAGTCGCACTCGGGGATTTTGGCGGCTAATATAGTTTTTTAACTCAATCAGGGTCAATCGGGATTTATCATGCATCCAGCTGCAAATGCCCCTTCTTTGCCGGAATTAAATCAGTTGTTACAAGATTTGCAACTGAATTGTTCCGCGTCCGAAATTCACGGGGTCATGACCGGCCTGCTGGCCGGCGGCGTGCGTTTCAACCGCCAGCAACTGATCAAGATGCTGGAGGCCCATACCGAGACCGACCAGGCCTTTGACGACAATCTGGTGGCGGGCCTGTGGCAGCTGCAATTGAAGTCGCTGGAGACGCTGGGCGCCAGCGACCTCGACTTCAAGCCGCTGGTTCCTGATGACGATGCCGCGTTGTCGGCGCGCCTCGAAGGACTGGCCGACTGGTGCCAGGGCCTGCTGGCCGGTTTCGGGCTGGCGGTGCGCGGCGATGATCTCCGCTTGCGGGAAGGGGACATCCAGGAAACCTTGCAGGATCTGGTGCATATCGCCAACGTCAGCAGTGAAGGCGATGCGGCGAATGAAGAGGATGAGCAGGACTTCATGGAGATTTACGAGTTTGTCCGCTTGGCGGCGATTCATCTCTTTGAAGAAATGTCCCCGACGGAAGAACACCGTCCCGCCCACGAACAATTGCACTGATTGCCGACGCCCATGAACTCCTTGCTGCCCAAACCGTTATTCGCCCAGCGCCGCGCTTCCCTGATGGAGTGGATGGGCCCGGATTCGATCGCAATCCTGCCCGCCGCGCCGCAAGCCGTGCGCAACCGCGATGCCGATTACCGTTATCGCCAGGACAGTGATTTCTATTACCTGTCCGGTTTTGGCGAGCCGGAAGCGGTGATCTGCATTATCCCGAACCGGCCGCAGGGGGAATTTATCCTCTTCTGCCGCGAACGTGACCGCGAGCGGGAAATCTGGGACGGGTACCGCGCCGGGGTGGAAGGCGCCATTGAGCTGTACGGGGCCGATGACGCCTATCCCATCGCCAAGCTGGATGAAATCATTCCCGGCCTGATGGAAGGCAAAAAGAAGGTTTACTTCAACCTGGGCGCGCAGCACGAATTCGACACCCGGGTGATGAACTGGGTGGCGCATTTGCAGGGCCGCGCCCGTCAGGGGGTGAAAGCGCCGGGTGAGTTCCTGATGCTGAGCCACCTGCTGCACGAGCTGCGCCTCTACAAGAGCGCCGATGAGTTGAACGTGATGCGTCGCGCGGGCAGCATTTCAGCGCAGGCGCACATCCGCGCCATGCAGAAAGCCCGGCCCGGCCTGTATGAGTACGAGCTGGAAGCGGAAATCCTGCACGAGTTCTATCGCAACGGCTGCAGCGCTCCGGCCTATAACACCATCGTCGGCTCCGGCAGCAACGCCTGCATCCTGCATTACGTGGAAAACCGCCGGCAGATGCAGGCCGGCGATCTGGTGCTGATCGACGCGGGCGGCGAACTGGATCACTACGCGGCGGACATTACCCGCACCTTCCCGGTCAGCGGCCGTTTCAGCGGTGAGCAGAAGGCCATTTATGAGTTGGTGCTGGCGTCGCAGGAGGCCGCCATTGAAAGCGTGCATCCGGACAACCACTGGAACAAGCCGCATGAAGTGGTGGTGGATATCCTGACGCGTGGGCTGCTGGATCTGGGACTACTGAAGGGCAGCTACGAAGAGAATATCGAAAAGGCGTTGTACCGCGAGTTCTTCATGCACCGCACCGGCCACTGGCTGGGCATGGACGTGCATGACGTCGGCGACTACAAGATTGCTGAGGAGTGGCGGCAGCTGGAGCCGGGCATGGTGCTGACCATCGAGCCCGGGCTGTATATCGCGCCGGATTGTGAAACGGTGGATCCGCGCTGGCGCGGTATCGGCGTGCGTATCGAGGATGACATCCTGGTGACGCGCCAGGGCCATGAAATCCTGACGCTGGCGGCCCCGAAGCACGTGGCGGATATCGAACAGGTGATGCGGGGCTGAGCCGGGAAAACCGGCCCGGCGCATTTCCACAACAGACAGGAAAGGCGTGTGAAAGCTGACATCGTGATTGTGGGGGCGGGCATGGTGGGCAGTCTGCTGGCCGCCGCCCTGAAGGACCGGGATCTGGATATCCTGTTGATCGACACGGCCGCCGTGACCCCGCCCGCTCCGCAAGACCCCTACGAACCTCGCGTTTCCGCCATTTCCCGGGCTTCCGAAAACATGTTCCGGCATGTCGGGGCCTGGGACAGGGTCACCTCCGTCCGTCATTCTCCTTATACCCGCATGGAAGTGCGCGAGGAGGAAGGGCGGGCCGAACTGACATTTTCCGCCTCGGATGTGGGGGAAAGCCATCTGGGCTGTCTGGTGGAAAACCGGCTGATGCAGTGGGCTTTGACCACCACCGCGCTGGAAGGCCCGCGGGTGCGCCTGCTGGCCCCGGCCAAGGTGACCGGACTGGAGCGTTACGGCACGCACTGGCGGGTTCAGCTGGATTCCGGCGAAACCGTGGAAACCGGCTTGGTGGTGGGCGCTGACGGCGCGCAATCGGCGGTGCGGCGTCTGGCGCCGTTGTCGATGGAGGTCTGGGATTACCATCAGAAGGCCATTGTCTGTACGGTGCGCACCGCGCGCGCGCATGACGCCACCGCGCGGCAGATATTCCTCAAGACCGGCCCGCTGGCGTTGCTGCCGCTGCCCGATCCGCATTTGTGTTCCATTGTCTGGTCGGCCACGCACGAGCGGGCGGACGCCATCCTCAAGCTGGAAGACGAAGCCTTTTGTCTGGAGCTGGCCGCCGCGTTCGGGGATTCGCTGGGGGCGGTGGTTTGGGCAGACCGCCGTTTTGCCTTTCCGCTGGTGGCGCGTCATGCCGAACGGTATACCTTGCCCGGACTGGCGTTGATCGGCGATGCCGCCCACAACATCCATCCGCTGGCGGGGCAGGGCGTGAATCTGGGTTTTCTGGATGCCGCCGTGCTGGCCGAGGAAATCGGGCGCGGTCTGGACCGCCGCCTGCCGCCGGGGCATGAAGCCGTGCTGGGGCGTTATGCGCGTCGCCGTCGCGGTCACAACGCCCTGATCATGCACAGCATGACCGGGCTGGAACGGGTCTATGCCGCGCACTGGCCGTGGCTGATCCAGCTTCGCAATGACGGTGTGAGCCTGGTAAACCGCTTCCTGCCGCTGAAAGCCTTTTTTGAACGCCAGGCGCTGGGTCTGGAAGGGGATTTACCGGCGCTGGCGCTGGCCTGTCCCGGGAATACCGGCGTTTATCGGGCGAGTGCTTGATTTTTCGGCGTCAATGACTAAAAAGATAGGCATTGGCGGGGTGCCTTACCATGTTACGCCGCTTAGCTCAAGGCTGGTAATTCACGCGTAAAATCGTAAGAATCTTCATCAGGTATTTGTTCAGTCGAGGCTTTTATGTCTAACAGCGATTTTGATGATGAGTTTGATGAAACCGCTGATCCGGTGGATGACGAGCCGGATGCCGGCGATGAACCGGCCGAGGCGACTGCGGAAGGCGGGCCTGCTCCGGCTGCCGATGGTGCGTTGAGTGATGTGGCTGAGGCCGAATCGTTGACGGTTTCGAGCAAGGAGTCCTTGCGACGTCAGCTGGAAGAGGAAATGGAGCGTTTTCTGGCGCGCGGCGGCAAGATTGTGGAAGTACCCGCCGATGAAACCTCCGATCCGCCCCGCAAGCCGGTGAGCAGTTACGGATCGAAGCCGATCTGAGGTTTCATGAACAAGGCAGCCGAGGCTGCCTTGTTCATTTCATGGCCGGGAGAGGTTTGCCTCCGTCAGGAGGCATCCGGTTCCGCCGGTTTTTTCCAGTGCCGGGCCAGAAAACGGTCCAGCTGGTTTGAGAAAGCAGCCTTGTCCTTGGGGCTGTAGCCCGCCGTGTACGTCTTCACCTGATTATTATCCCGCAACTCCGTCATCAGGTTTCGCATCGTCAGGTGCTGGCTGATGCTTTCCGGCGTATAAAACACCCCCCGCGGATTCAATGCATAAGCGCTTTTGGCCACGACCTGCGCCGCCAGGGGAATATCCGCCGTGATCACCAGGTCGCCCGCCGAGCATTCCTGCACAATACGGTTGTCCGCCACATCAAAGCCAGCCTCCACCTGAATGGCCCGGATGACTTTTGAGGGCGGTGTACGTATCCATTGATTGGCGACCAGCGTGCAGGGAATCTGCAAACGCTCTACAGCCCGGAACAAGACGTCCTTGACCACCAGCGGACAGGCATCCGCGTCTACCCAGATTTTCATGCGTTATTCCGGGTGGCGTTGATTTTGGCAATGACCTGCGGCAGGTCTTCAAAATGGCTGATGATGCCGTCAGGCGGGTTAGTCAGCGGCCAGGGGTGGTTGAACCAGTTGACCCAGACGGTCCTCATCCCCACTTCCTGCGCCGCCTGCACATCCTGGATGGGGTGGTCGCCGATGTGGATGGCCTCGTGCGGCTTGGCGCCCGCGTGTTGCAGCGCGCGTTCGAACATGGCCGGATGCGGCTTGGCGAAACCGACCGAACCAGCGGAGTAATGTTCTTCAAACAGGTGGCCGATACCGACTTTGTGTATGTCAGCGTTACCGTTGCTGAGTGCGTACAGCGCATAATCCTTCGACAGGTCTTCCACCACTTCGCGGGCATAGGGGAAGTACTGCACGATATTGCGCTGCTCGTGGAAGACTTCATAAGCTTTCTTGACGATGCCGGGAATATCGCCTTTGACGTGACCCTCCAGCACCTGACGCAGCGTGGTGAGGCGCAGCTCGGTCAGGTCGTGGCTGATTTCCGGGTGTTCGTTGGCGATCTTGTTCTTGTACTGCTCGAACTGCACCAGACTGATGCGGAAACGGAGTTCGGGGTAGTGCTCATACAACCATTCCATCATCGCGTTTTCGGCGCGGATGATGATGGGGTCGACCGACCAAAGGGTGTTGTCGAGGTCGAAAGTCAGCAGCTTGATCATTGTTTTCGGGCTCGGGGATGGGCCTGGTCATACACGCGCGACAAATGTCCGAAGTCGAGGTGGGTGTAAATCTGGGTGGTGCTGATGCTGGCATGTCCCAGCAATTCCTGTACCGCCCGCAAATCCTGGGATGACTCCAGCAGGTGTGACGCAAAACAATGCCGCAACAGGTGCGGATGCAGGTGCTGGGGAATGCCCGCGCGCAGCGCCTGTTCCTCCAGCGCGCGCTGGATGCTGCGTTCACCCAGGCGGTCGCCGCGCGTGTTCAGGAACAGCCAGCGGTCACTCTCGGGGCGGGCATAGTGAGGCCGCACTTGCAGCCAATCGGCAATCGCCTCGCGGGCCTTGCGGCCGACCGGCACCACACGCGTCTTGCGGCCCTTGCCCAGCACGGTGACCAGCCCGCCGGATGCATCATAGTCCTCAAAACGGACATGGCTGAGTTCGGACACCCGCAGGCCGCTGGAATACAGCAGTTCCATCACGGCACGATCGCGTTTCCAGCGCCGGGCGGCTTCCGCGTCTTCGGGCGCGGGTGCATCCAGCAGGGCGTTGATCAGGTCGCTTTCCATCACATGCGGCAATTCGCGCGGCGGCCGCTTGATGCTGAACGTCCGCGCGGGATTGTGGCTGACCAGCCCCTGACCGTTCAGCCAGTCGTACAGGCTGCGCAGGCTGGACAACAGCCGCTGCACGCTGGCGGGCAGCAGCGCGTTGGTGCCGAGCAGGGGGCTGATGAAGCGGGTCAGCCGGTCACGATCGAGTTCGGCCCACTCGGTGCAGCCGTTTTCGGCCAGAAAGCGCTGCACCTTGACGATATCGCGACGGTAAGCCGCCAACGTATGTGCGGAAACCTGACGTGTCTGCAAAGCGCGCAGCCAGGCTTGCACCGGCGCTTCCAGGCTGGAGACGTCCTTAGCGCCACTCATACAGGCGCAGCACACCGTCAAAGACCCGCGCGGTGGGGCCGGTCATCCATACCGGTTCACCCAGGCCCTGCCAGCGGATATCCAGTTCGCCGCCGGGCAGCTTTACGCGTACCCGTTCATCCAGCAAACCGCGCAGGATGCCGGAAACCACCGCCGCGCACGCACCGGTACCGCAGGCCAGGGTCTCGCCCGCGCCGCGCTCGAAGACACGCAGGTTGATGTTCTGGCGGTCCACCACCTGCATGAACCCGACATTGACCCGTTCCGGAAAACGCGGATGGCTCTCCAGCAACGGGCCGACGGTTTCCACCGGCGCGGTTTCCACATTGTCGACCAGCAGCACGGCATGGGGATTGCCCATGCTGACCGCACCGATTTCCAGGGTGCGGCCGCCCACTTCGATATCGTAGGTCTGGCAGTGTAGGTCGGCCTTGAACGGAATTTCCGACGGTTCCAGCCGGGGGGCGCCCATGTTTACGCGCACCCAGCCGTTGGGGTTCACGAACAGCTCGATGATGCCGCTGGCAGTTTCCACCACCAGCTTGTTCTTGCGGGTCAGGCGGCGCTCACGCACAAAACGGGCGAAGCAGCGCGCGCCGTTGCCGCACTGCTGAACTTCCGATCCGTCGGCGTTGAAGATGCGGTACTTGAAGTCCACATCGGGACGCGTTGGCGGTTCGACGATCAATAGCTGATCGAAGCCCACGCCGAAATGGCGGTCGGCAATCTGTCGGATCTGCGGTGCTTCCAGACGGATACGCTGGGTGACCAGGTCGATCACCACAAAATCGTTGCCGAGGCCATGCATCTTGGTGAATTCCAGACGCATAAAGGCACTCTCTGTAAATACTTGACGTTGCGGCTATATTGGCCTTAAGGCAGCACGGATTCAAGTGCCAGCAAGTCCGCCAGCGTTTCCCGGCGGCGAACGATGCAGGCGTGGTTGCCGTCCACCAGAATCTCCGCCGCGCGGCCGCGTGTGTTGTAGTTCGAACTCATCACGAAGCCGTACGCCCCGGCGCCCATCACCGACAGCAGGTCGCCCGGTTCCAGCGCCAGCTTGCGCTCCTTGCCGAGGAAGTCGCCGGTTTCGCAGACCGGGCCGACAATGTCGTAGGGGATGCGTTCGGCGTCGCGCGGGGTGACGGCGACAATGTCCATCCAGGCGCTGTAAAGCGAGGGACGGATCAGGTCATTCATGGCGGCGTCGACCACGGCGAAGTTCTTGTGCTCGGACGGCTTCAGGAACTCGACGCGGGTCAGCAGCACCCCGGCGTTGGCGGCGATGGCGCGACCCGGTTCCATGTAGATCTTCAGGTTGCGGGTCTTCAGGCGCGGCAGCAGCGCGGCGGCGTATTCGGCCGGTGTCGGCGGGACTTCGTCGCGATAGCGCACGCCCAGGCCGCCGCCGATGTCCAGATGTTCCAGCGTGATGCCATGTTCGGCCAGCTGGTCGATCATGGCCAACACGCGGTCCAGCGCATCGGCAAAGGGCAGGGTGGTGGTCAGCTGCGAACCGATGTGGCAGTCGATGCCGACAATCTTCAGGCCGGGCAGCAGGGCGGCTCGCTGATAGACGCGGATGGCGTCTTCAATGGCGATACCGAACTTGTTTTCCTTGAGGCCGGTGGAAATGTAGGGGTGGGTGCCCGCGTCGACATCGGGATTGACGCGCAATGATACCGGCGCGGTCAGGCCCAATCGCGACGCCACGGCGCTGATGCGGTCCAGTTCGGCGTCGGATTCAACGTTGAAGCAGGCAATGCCAGCCTTCAGCGCATCCTCGATTTCCTCTTCCTGCTTGCCTAGGCCGGAGAAGACCACCTTGGCCGGGTCGCCGCCCGCCGCCAGCACCCGCGCCAGTTCGCCGCCGGACACGATGTCGAAGCCGCTGCCCAGACGCGCCAGCACGTTCAGCACGCCGATGTTGGAGTTGGCCTTGACGGCGTAGCAGACCTGATGCGGGATCTCGGCAAAGGCCTCGTCAAAAGCGCGGTAATGGGCTTCCAGCTGGGCGCGGGAATAGACATAGAGCGGCGTGCCGAAGCGTTGCGCAAGCTCTTGCAGCGGCAGGTTTTCGACAAAGAGGGTGCCGGTGCGGTAGGTAAAGGCGGTCATGGCGTACTCGGATAATCAGGGTTGGGACGTCGGTTGCGCGGGAGCCTGGGCGGGCTTTTCGGGCAGGTAAAGCGCCCCTTTCTGGCCGCAGGCGGAGAGCAGTCCCAGGGACAGCAGCAATAAAGCGATTCGCATGGTTTCAGGGCAGCATGGACAGACGGAAATAGCCTGCTATGCTAGCGGAATTGCCGCCATAAAACAAAAAGGAG
>DASUIM010000242.1:0-1413 GCA_036279775.1 Fluviicoccus sp.
TCTGGCACAGGCCCTGGCCGTCGCAGCCGCCGGCGTTGCGTTGCAGGGGGTGGTGGCCGTGATAGCCCAGCGCGTCCGCGCCTTGGGCGATCACTTCACCGATGGGACCGATGTACCTGGCCTCGGCGGTCTGCACCGCCAGCATTTCCTCCACCCGGTCGAACCACAGTTCCATATCGTCATCGCGCAGGTCGTGCAGGCCGAATTCCTCGCGCCAGTGCGCCAGCACGCGCGGCGGCGTGCGCAGGCAGGTGCCGCTGTTGATGGTGGTGGTGCCGCCCACCGAGCGCCCCACCGGCACCGGGATCAGCACGTTGCCGGTGGCGACGGTGGCCCCCATCCGGTACAGCGTCGGCATCACCTTCATCAGGTCGCCGTCGAAGTCGCGGCGGTCGTGATAGGCCCCTTCTTCCACCATGACCACCGCCAGGCCGCGGCTGGCCAGTTCATAGGCCGCCGCCGCGCCGCCCGCGCCGGTGCCGATCACCACCACGTCGGCGTCCAGCATCTGATCCTCGTCGAGGTCAGCGGCGGCGGTGACCTGCGATTGCCAGTGGAAACGCTCGATCTGCGAGGGGGCGTCCAGCTTCAGGCGGCTGCCCGCGCCGCGCTGGCGTGCTTCATCCAGCAGGTAAGCCAGCTTGAAGGGCAGGGTGGCGGCGCGCAGCAGCGGGCTTTCCAGCGGGCGGGCGGCGACGGTGTCGAGGAAGGCGCGGCGTTCGGCGACGGTGGCCTTGCGGAAAGAGTGGAAGTGGCGCAGGCGGTAGCGGGTGTCCAGCCAGGCGAGGGCGGCGGGCAGGGCGCGCCGCAGCCAGGGCTGGCGGTCGGACTGTTCGCCGATGGCGCGGAGCAGGGCTTCGCCGTCGGCGGCGGGGCTGTGGTTTCCGGCCGGGAACAGGGCTTCCGCCAGCGCCAGGGCGGTGGCGTGCTGCGATGCGGACAAGGCCTGGGCCATGCAAGGGTCCTCGGGGGATTCAATCTGGTACGAAAGTACCAATTAATGGGTGGTTATTACTCCTCTTAGTGAAGTTGTGCAAATGATGGCCGTCAAATTGGCGCGGAAGGTTAAGAAATTGGCGGGGGAAGGGGAAATCGGCCGCCGGGTTGCCATTCTGTAAACACCACCCGGAGTTTGTGCCTTAAAGCGCGTCAGCGCACGGAGGGAAAGGCCGGGGGCTTCTATTGTTCCAGTGCGATTCCGATTCCGGCGGCCGGCAATTCCGCGGGCTGCGGCGTCAATCCAAGAGGTCATCATGAACAAGTCCCAAGAACTGAACAAGTCCACCCCCGCCAAGCCGCAGCAACCGGGTCAAGCCCAGCCTGCCAAGTCCTCGGAAACCTCCAGACCGCTTGAAGCGGTGAAGGCTGAGCCGGCGAAACCCGCCGAGCCGGAGCCGCGTCGTCAGGAACCGT
>DASUIM010000243.1:0-7438 GCA_036279775.1 Fluviicoccus sp.
CCCATCATCCCAACCAATGTTGGCAACTTCCGGGGCACCTGTTCGTAACTGCCGTCCGGATTGCGCTGGGCCACCCCGATGCAACCGACGCGCTCCAAACCGCCAATCCCCGCAAAAAAGGATTCAAAAAATGCAGGGTCACGCACCTCGATATCCGGACTCAGGAAGACCACAAACTCCTCACCCGCCAACCCGGCAGCCGCCAGATTGCAACCCTTTGAATAACCAAGATTTTTATCAGGAATAATGATGGAAACAGCCGTATTTCCAATACGATCGCCGTCCTTGACGGAATGATAGCGCCCGGGAATATCCTGCGCCGCGTTATCGACAACACGGATACCGGAAGGAGGCAGGCTTTGGGCCACCAGTTGCGCAATCAATGCCTCCACTGACTTTCGCTTATTGTAATCCACAATTGCAATCATGTAATTCATATCACACCATCAATGACGCGCACACAGCCAAAAGACTTTAAAAAGCCTCCCATTATATGAAAATTCATGAAAAATCTCAACGGCATAAGCAACAAGGTCCTGCCGCTCAATGATATTCGAGTCATACCCATAGTGAAATCAGTGTCTTTACGCACCCAACACCAACATATTTCGATACCATATCATCATTAGATTTATGTATTTATTTACTTTCCAATCAACTTCCAGTTTCTTAGCCATACTTCTGTTTTTAACGCATTTACATCTGTCTTGTTATAGGTTTCACTGCCGACAAAGACACTGGATAATTTTATATTGCGCCAGTTTCCCCCAACCGGGGATTCGAAATATCCCGCCGCCACCGCCCATTTGAATATCCTTTCCACATCCACAACAACGCGACTGTACTTCCCGGAGTCCATATAAATACCGATTTCCGGATATTTGCCATCAATGGCCAGGAAACCGTCACCGATCTTATCCATGGCAGGCCCGTCCAGCTTATCGCCCCAGTTTTCCTGCGTATTGATTTCAATGGTGAATTTTTTACCTTTGCCTTTCTTGCTGACTTTCCACCAGGCCTCGATCCCCACGAATACCCGACTGGCACTCCGAGGGTCATTCAGGCTGTTAACATGCTTGACCTCCACGGAAAACAAGGCGTCATGCACCAGGGGGAACGGCCCTCCCCCATGCTCCAACTGTTCCTTGATGACATAATTGGTGAAATAGCCGCCACCACAGGGATGGGGGAAACCGATAAAGTCCGTCGTCAGCTTGAGGGTTTTACGATGACGCCCGTTCGGCAGCCACGTCAATTTGACCGGGCTATCCGGGCCATTGATGGCAAAGGATTGATTGCGCGGCCCCGGGCAGGATTGATCCAGCCCCTTTTCCGACTGTACCGCCACGGTCCAATGCCGGGATGAACGACAGTCACGCCTATCGGTGTAGAAGAACCGGGACTCTGGTCCGTTGCCATGGGGGTCGGGAGAGGAAATGCATTGCCGCCTCAGGCCCGGATCCCAACCATAGAGCAGGGCGGAAGTTTTGCCGGCAGCCCAGGCGGACTGGACCAGACACAACATCGCCGCCTCCAATACCCGCCTCAGGCCACGCATTTCAATTCACCTGACACACACAGGCCCGGAACCTCAGAATCCTTGCTGCTGTAATTGCTGCAGCTGCCAGTCCAGCTCCGCCGCCCAGGAGTCCTGGGCGATGCCAAAGACCTGTTCCATTTTCCGACAATCCAGACGGGAATTGGCCGGCCGCTTGACCGGGGTCGGGAACTCCTGTGTGGTAATCCTTTGCATCTCGGGTATGCGGGCAATCAGGCCGCGCTGATGCGCCACCTCCATGATGCGGCAGGCAAAATCGTACCAGGTTGTTGAAGGGCTTCCGGAGAAATGATAAGTCCCCCACAGCATCGAGTCACCATTCAGATATCGCCGGGCCAACAACAGCAACGCCCGGGCGATGGACTCGGCGGAAGTGGGATTGCCGTGTTGGTCCGCCACCACTCTCAAGGTGTCGCGTTGCCGGGCCAAGCGGATCATGGTCTTGACGAAGTTATTGCCCTGAACCCCAAACACCCAGGAAACCCGCAGAATCAACGCCCGGTCCAGCGCGTCGCGAACCACCTGCTCGCCTTCCGCCTTGCTCCGCGCATAAACCCCGACCGGGCTGATGGCGTCTTCCTCGGTATAAGCAGTGCTTTTCTCGCCATCAAAGACATAATCGGTCGAAAGATGAAACAGCGGTATCCCGCATTCCGCACAAACCCGCGCCAGTACGGCCGGTCCATCGCGATTGATGCTGAACGCCTGCCCGGCTTCTTGCTCGGCGCGATCCACCGCCGTGTAGGCGGCGGCATTGATCACCAGTTTGGCCTGATGTTGCACCACGGCCGCGCGCACCGCCGCCGCGTCGGTAATATCCAGCGCCGCCCGGTCGAGGGCGACGACCTGCAAATCCCCGGCGGCACGCGCCAGGGCGCTGCCCACCTGGCCGCCCGCCCCTGTCACCAAAATAGTCATGCGTGCTTACCTGTAAAACGTCATGCGTTCGCGAGCCAGATCCTTCAAGCGCGGCAAGACCAGATCCTTGGGCGACAAACTGAAATCCACGCCCAGTTCGGGCCAGGCGATGCCGACATCCGGATCGTTCCAGGCGATGCCGGAATCGCTGGCCGCATCGTAGTAACTGGTGCATTTATAGACAAAATCCGCTTCGTCGGAGATCACGCAAAAGCCATGCGCGAAACCCGGCGGAATCCAGAGTTGGCGGTGACTGACATCATCCAGCACCACACCGGTCCACTGACCGTAATGGGGGGAACCGGCGCGAATATCGACCGCGACATCGAAAACGACCCCACGCGACACCCGCACCAACTTCCCCTGGGGATTGTGGTACTGGTAATGCAGCCCTCTCAGCACGCCCTTCCGTGAACGGGACTGGTTATCCTGCACAAAGCGGACATCCGGGCAATGTTGCTGAAAGACCGATTCACGAAATGTTTCGGTAAAGAATCCGCGTTCATCGCCAAACACTTTCGGCTCGAAAATCAGGACACCGGGCAGTGACGTTTCAATGACATTCACGGCGCCACTCCCCGCTTGACCATATCCAGCAGGTATTGACCGTAACTGTTCTTGGACAATGGCCGCGCAATCACCTCGACCTGTTCCGCGGAAATCCAGCCCATGCGATAGGCGATTTCTTCCGGACACGAGATTTGCAGTCCCTGACGGGCCTGCATGACCTGGATAAAGTTGGCCGCATCCAGCAATGACCCGTAAGTTCCGGTATCCAGCCAGGCATAACCACGCCCCATCAACTCCACCCGCAGCTGCCCCTTGGCCAGGTAGGCCTTGTTGACATCGGTGATTTCCAGTTCGCCGCGATCCGACGGCTTGACTTCCTTGGCAATGGACACCACGTCATTGTCATAGAAATACAAACCGGTGACCGCATAGTTGGACTTGGGCTTCTTCGGCTTTTCTTCCAGATCAATGGCCTTGCCATCGCCGTCGAAGGCCACCACCCCATAACGCTCGGGGTCGCTGACGTAATAGCCGAACACAGTGGCGCCCTGATCATGCGAGGCAGCACTCTTCAGCAGATCCTGCAGGCCATGGCCATAATAGACGTTATCGCCCAACACCAGGGATACCGGATCGTTGCCGATAAACCGCTCACCGATAATGAAGGCCTGGGCCAAGCCGTCCGGGCTGGGCTGGACGGCATAGGACAGGTTCAGCCCCCATTGGCTGCCATCGCCCAGCAGCTGATAAAACGCTTCCTTGTCGCGGGGAGTGGTAATGATCAGAATGTCACGAATGCCGGCCAGCATCAGCGTACCGAGCGGATAGTAAATCATCGGCTTGTCATAAACCGGCATCAACTGCTTGCTGATCGAAATAGTCAGCGGATAGAGCCGGGTACCCGATCCCCCCGCCAGAATTATCCCCTTACGCGCCATGATTCACTCTCCATTCCACTTAATCCGGATTAAAAACATCACTGCTGAGGCATGCATGCCAGCAACAGGTCTTGACCGGCCCGGTCTCACAGGCCGCGAATGCCGTCAACGGGGGTCAATGCAGCCCGCGCCTTTCCAGCCGGTAGGCGCCGCTCAGCACCCGCTCCCACCACTCCCGATGCTCCAGGTACCACTTGACCGTCTTTTCAAGCCCGGACGCAAAGGTTTCCCGCGGCACCCATCCCAGTTCACGCTGGATCTTTCCGGCATCAATCGCGTAACGGACATCATGACCGGGGCGATCCGGTACGAAAGTGACCAGTTCCCGATAATGGGCGATCCCCGCCGGCTTTTCCGGGTGCAGCTTCTCCAGCAAGTCGCAGATGCCGTAAACCACGTCAATATTTTTCTGCTCGTTGTGACCGCCGATGTTGTAGGTCTCCCCGATTTCGGCTTTGGTGATCACTTCAATCAGCGCCGTGGCATGATCTTCCACAAAGAGCCAGTCCCGGATTTGCAGGCCATTGCCGTATACCGGCAAGGGCTTCCCGGCCAAGGCATTGAGAATCATGTGCGGGATCAGCTTCTCCGGGAAATGATACGGGCCGTAATTGTTGGAACAGTTGGTCAGCACCACCGGCAGGCCATAGGTTCGGTTCCAGGCCCGGACCAGATGGTCACTGGCGGCCTTGCTGGCCGAATACGGGGAACTGGGCGCATAGGGTGTGGTTTCGGTGAACAGGTCATCAACACCGTGCAGATCGCCATAGACCTCATCGGTGGAGACATGATGGAAACGAAAGCCCTGGCGCCGCTCCGCCGGTAATGTGCTCCAGTACGCCAGGCTGGCCTGCAGCAGTTCGAAAGTGCCGACAATATTGGTCTGGATGAATACCGCCGGCCCCTCGATGGAACGGTCCACGTGACTTTCCGCCGCCAGGTGCATGACCGCGTCCGGCTGATGACGGGCAAACACCTCATCCAGCGCCTGGCGGTTGACAATATCCACCTGCTCGAATGCATAGCGCGGGTTGTCCGCCACCGACGCCACCGATTCGAGATTGCCCGCGTAGGTCAGGGCATCAATGTTCACGACCGAATGTCCGGTCTCGTTAATCAGTTTCCTGACCACGGCCGAACCGATAAATCCCGCACCGCCAACCACAAATATCTTCATCATCCCAATCCATTCATGCGCATTCAATGGCGTGGCACCGTCAAACCGGCGCCGGGCTGCCGCCCGGCTGGCCGGACCCATCCGCCGCGATCGCGGATTGTGTCATGCAGGGCTTGCAGACGGCAACTCAGAGCCTGCGCCAGTGTGAAAAGTCCTGACCCGTCACTTTTTCCAGAAGCGAAATATCCTCTTGATAAACCTCAAGAATTTCCCGTTCCAGATCCGGCGGTGTCCCCACCCGGTTTTCATACACGGTCAGGCGTTTGTAGAAACCCTGTAACAGCATCTTCTTCCGGATGAACATGAAGCTTTTCAGCCCGCGCTTGATCAGGTTCAGCGGAAACGGGGGATACCACAGAAAATGCATCAGCCGGGGGTACTTGGGCCGATGATTTGCGTTGGCCACCTCCATCACCAGAGGTACATCCGGGTCGATGCCCAGGAAGCGGAACACCTGCCGCGTAGCCCCCTCCGAGTCCTGCTTGAAGTCATCGAAATCCATGAACAGGAGATTTTCGGGGGCAATGTGGCGCAAGGCCCGCTCCATTTGCTCGCCATATTTGGCAATTTCGTCGTAATAGATCATGGATTGATCACCGGCATTGCGGGACAACCGCAAGCCGTTCTTGCGATCGAAACGGGCGTTCCACGCCTCCCGGAAATCGGGGATGTTTTCCCGACCCGAGGAGACATATTGCGAGTGCAAGGACGGCACCATCGCCTGCGGCTTGCGCGCAATCACCAGAAATTTTGCCGCCGGATTGTACTGGACGATGCGCGGGATTGCCTCTTGCGAATAGAGGTAATAGACCGATGCATCCCCAAAATACTGGTAACGGGCATCCGTGAAAGGATACAGGGCGTCGTACTCGCCCGGCTTGGTGACTCGCGCCATCTTGGGCAGGTCGGTGCTGAAATAATGAATTTCCTTCATGGGCGGCATGAAAAATTCGGGGTGCTGCCCCAAATAATTGGCCATGGATGTGGTGCCGCATTTGGGAGCGCCCAGCAGAAAGAAATTCACCTTTTTCATCGGTTCATACCCAGTTGCTTGATGATGGCCTCCACTGTCTCCGCCACGGTCTGGCCATCCGTATTGATGTCAATATCCGCCTGCAACGGCGGCTCGTAGGCGGAGTCGACGCCGGTAAAGTCCTTGATTTCGCCTTTCAGCGCCTTCTTGTACAGCCCCTTGGGGTCGCGGGCCATGCACACTTCCAGCGGGGTATTGACAAACGTTTCCACAAAATCCCCTTCGGCGAACAAGGCGCGAACCGCATCGCGGTCCTTGCGGAAGGGTGAAATAAAGGCGGTAATCACCACCAGCCCGGCCTCCACCATCAACTTGGCCACCTCACCGACGCGACGGATGTTTTCGGTGCGGGCGGCATCAGTCATGCCCAAATCCTTGCACAAGCCGTGCCGGACATTATCGCCATCCAGCAGGAAGGTATGAAAGCCGCGGCCATGCAGCTCCAGTTCCAAGGCATTGGCAATGGTCGACTTGCCCGAGCCCGAGTATCCGGTCAGCCAAATGCACTTCGGCTGCTGACGATTGAGTTCGGCCCGCAGCGCCGGGGTGACGCTGGTGTGATGCCAGACCACATCCGCCTTGCTGTCGTGCGCCTTGAATTCGTAGGTTGCCGCCACCGGCTGACCCGCCTCGCGCTTCGCCCAGAAGGGGCTGATATCCGCACAGACCACAAAGTCCGGATTCAGCAGTGAATCGGAACGGGTATTGCAACGCAGCGGGGTCAGGGTAGCCAGCTCCAGCACCTTGCCGCCGGCAGCGGTCACCACTGCCTGCGCCGCCGCCGTATCCCACTCGCTGGTGGGGCCGAGACGGGGATAGAGGTCTGCCGCGCCTTCCGCGACCAGGCACAGCTTCAGGGAGCTACCCATCGGCACGATATCGGCTTCGGGAAGCGCCGCCATGAAGGTTGAAAATTCGGGCGTCTGGTGCGAACGGCTGCCCACCACGCGCCAGCCCTGATTCGATGCCGGCAGGCTGGACACCCGGATCCGGCTGGGCGCATTGTCGCCGATCTGCTTGAATGCGCCCGCCGCGTCTCCCCAATAGGTCACGTTCAGGGCCGGGGCATGCACCACCCCCGCCACAGGTTCGCCATTGCGGATCAGGGCAATGTTGACGGTGAACTCGCCATTCTTTTTCAGGAACTCCTTGGTTCCATCCAGCGGGTCGATCAACCAGTAGGTGTTCCAGGACATGCGCTGCGCGTAATCCGTCGCGGCGGACTCTTCGGACAGCACCGGAATGGCCGGGTCCAGCGCCTTCAGCCCTGCCACGATGCAGTGGTGGGAGGCCAAATCGGCCTG
>DASUIM010000244.1:0-2875 GCA_036279775.1 Fluviicoccus sp.
ACTTCGAAGCGGCGCTGAATTTCCTGTTGCGCATCTTCGAGATCCTTTGCCAGTTGGACTTTGTTCTTTGTACCTTGGATGATCGCTAAAATCTCATCCGGTGAACCATGAGTTGCACCACGGAGAGCTTCGTCCAGCGAAAGTGCATTGATCAGCAGTATCTGGCCTTCCTGGCTTTCAAGTTTTGCGCTCCATTTGTTGGGTTGTTTGGGGTTGTTGGGAAACTGATTTGAACGCAAATACTTGTTGGCAGTGTGGCGCAGATACTCCGGGCAAGGTTTGCGGTTGGTCAGGCGTTCCAAAGTGGCTTGAACACCAGTGGAGGATTTTGTTCGGCTCATCGGGATTCTCCGGCTGAGGCCGGGGTGTTTCCCGGCCTCAGCATCAATTATGGTTTCTTGGGGCCGGTCGGCTGGCTGCGGCTGCTGTGGTAATCAGGGTTATTGGGATTTCCCTGATTCGAGCGGTTGTCGTTGACCTGCTGATGCGCCGGGTTATTGGGGTTGCCCTGGTTGGACTTGTGGTTGCGGTCTGCGTGTTTCATGACGGTATATCCCGTTGGTTGAAGGAATTCGCATTCTGGATTTGTGACCGTCACAGAAAAGCGATATCTCAAGACAATAAAAGGCACATCAAAGCCGCTCGCCATTGAGCAATCCGCTGCCGATCGTGCGCTAAGTAGATTGATCCTGATGTTTGCAACCCCTCGACCGAAGGCCTCCCGGCTGCCTTGTCTCCCCGGCTCGTGTATGCTTTCCCAGACATCCTTATCCCTCTATCGATAAACCGGAAACCACCCCTGTATGGCCACCGCCAAGCTGACCCTTTCCCGCCTTGAAAGCCTGCTGCTGACCGCCTGCGACGACCTGCGCGGCAATATGGACGCCAGTGAATACAAGGAATATATCTTCGGCATGCTGTTCCTGAAACGGGCCAGTGACCTGTTCGATCAGCGCCGCGAGGAGATACGCCGGGAAGGGGAGGCCGCCGGTCTGGACAAGGCGGATATCGAAGACAACCTGCGCGATCCCGACCAGTATTCCGGCAAGTATTTCTTTGTACCGCCGCGCGCGCGCTGGAACGAGCCTTGGACAGACCCGAACGGCCAGTTGCAGCCCGCCCTGAAGCACGTCAAGGAAAACGTCGGCACCCGCCTGAACAAGGCGCTGGAACTGCTGGAAGAAGCCAATCCCGATGCCTTGCAGGATGTGCTCAAGCATATCAACTTCAACAAGAAGATCGGCCAGAACGCGCTGGACGATGACACGCTGGTCAACTTCATCCAGAACTTTGAAAAGATTCCGCTGAAGGACGGGGATTTTGAATTCCCCGACCTGCTGGGCGCGGCCTATGAATGGCTGATCAAGCACTTTGCCGATTCGGCGGGCAAGAAAGCCGGGGAATTCTATACCCCCGCCGAGGTGGTGCGGATTTGCGTGGAAATCTGCGACCCGCGCGAGGGCATGAGCGTTTATGACCCCACCGTCGGGTCCGGCGGCATGCTGATCCAGGCGCGTGATTACCTGCGCGAATGCGGTGCCGACGCCCAGGAACTGGCGTTGTACGGGCAGGAGAAAATCGGCACCACCTGGTCCATCTGCAAGATGAACATGCTGCTGCACGGTATTTCCCACGCGGTGATCCGCAACCAGGACACCCTGCGCGAACCGCAGCACATGGCTGACGACGGCAACCTGATGCGCTTTGACCGCGTGCTGGCCAATCCGCCGTTCAGCCAGAACTACATCAAGAAAGACATCAAGTTTCCCGGCCGCTTTCCGGTGTGGATGCCCGAGAAAGGCAAGAAAGCCGACCTGATGTTCGTGCAGCATATGCTGTCGGTGCTGAAGAGCAATGGCCGTCTGGCGACGGTGATGCCGCACGGCGTGCTGTTCCGGGGCGGTGAAGAGCGCGAGGCGCGGCAGTATTTCATCGAGAAAGGTTATCTGGAAGCGGTGATCGGCCTGCCCGGCAACCTGTTCTACGGTACCGGCATTCCCGCCTGTATTCTGGTGCTGAACAAGGCCGGTGCGGCGGAACGCAAGCACGTGCTGTTCATCAACGCCGACCGCGAATACCGCGAGGGCAAGGCGCAAAACCACCTGCGGCCGGAGGACATCGACAAGATTGTGCATGCCTATCGCGACGGACAGGATATTCCCGCCTATGCGCGCCGGGTGCCGGTCAGCGAGATTGCCGCCGAGGACTACAACTGCAACATCCGCCGCTATGTGGACAACGCGCCGCCGCCCGAGCCGCATGATGTGCGCGCCCATCTGCACGGCGGCGTTCCGGTGGCGGAGGTGGACGCGCTGCACCATTATTGGCGTAACTACGACGGCTTGCGCGACAGCCTGTTCACACCGCGCGCGCAGGATGCCCGCTATGCGGATTTTGCCGCCGGGGTGCGGGACAAGCGCGCCATTGCCGGGTTGGTCAACACGCATGCGGGCGTGATACAGCGGCAGGCCGGGTTCATGGACACGCTGGCGCAATGGTGGCGGCAGCATTTACCGGTGGTGGAGGCGCTGGCCCCCGATGCGCTGAACCTGCAAGGCAAGGCGAACAATGTGTACCGGATGCGCGCCACCCTGCTGGACAGCATCGAGCGCACCTTTGCCGGGCAATCGCTGCTGAACCGTTATCAGGTGCGCGGGGCCTTTGCCAATTTTTATCAGTTGCTGGCGGCGGACTTCAAGTCGATTGCGGCCAGCGGCTGGGGGCCGGAGCTGATTCCGGACGAGGACATTCTGCTTAGCCAGTTTCCGCAGGTGCTGGCGGAGCTGGAGCAGCAGCACGCGCGGCTGGCGGAGTTGCAGGCCTTGTTTGCGGCGGCGGGGGAGGAGGATTTTGAGGACAGCGAGGATACCGGCGT
>DASUIM010000245.1:0-1488 GCA_036279775.1 Fluviicoccus sp.
CTCAGACACGCTTACCTCCCCCACGGATTAATCACCCCCACCCCACCCGCCTCAAACGGCGCCGCATCCCGCGACGCCACCAAGAACCCCCGCGAAACCGCAATCGCCGCAATATACCCATCCGGCGTCGGAAACCCCCGCCCATTGGCCCGTGCCTTCACCGCCATTTCCGCATAACAAATCGCGGCCTCGGTATCAAAAGGCAGCACCCGGCCCTGGAACAGCGTCATCAATCCATCCACCGCCTTGGCCAGCATCACCTTACGCCTTCCCTCCGGCAGTGCGCCAATGCCAAACAGCAACTCCGCGACGGTCACGCTGGAAATAAACAGGGTTTCAGCAACCTGATTGTTCAACCAAGCCTGAACGGCAGCATCGGGCGCAGGCTTCATCGCCTCAGAAACGACATTGGTATCCAGCAGAATCATTCGAAGCTCATCGGCACGGCAGGCTGTTTGTCACGGACTCGATCAAACACCTCGAAGTCCTCATTGGTCAGCCCGATATCACGGCCCAAGACCGCCAGCGCGTCACCCATACGGACACGTGATTCGGGCTTTACCGCCGCCGCCAGAATCTCCCGTACTTCCGCCTCGGTACTGCGCCCATGCTGGGCCGCACGCACTCGCAGTGCGCGGTGAACCTCTTCGGGCAAATTGCGAACCGTCAACATTGACATGATATCACCAACAAAAAAACGCATGCATTGCCTGCATTTTAGGCTGCTGCCGTCAGCCCCGCAAGCCAAACCCCCAACCCCTGAGCATTCAACCTCAAATCCATGCCCAACAACCGTTCCAGCTCCTCATCACTGTGCTGGCACCCATGCTCCCGCGCCTTGCCAAAAAGATACCCCCGCATCCCCGCCACCAGCCTCGCTTCCAGATCCCCAGCACCGCCGTCATCCTTAGCCGCCAAGGCCAGCGCCACATAATCATCCACCATCCCCAGCAACCGCTCCCCCAGCCCCTGCGGATTCCCCACCATCCCGTAATGCGTCAGGTACATCCGCTCCGGCTGCAACGCCATCAACCGCTTGATCGACGCCTTCAAAGCCTCCGGCTCAAACTGCACCGGCGTCGTCGTCGGGATGATGAACGGCCCCTTGGCCGTGGTCAGCGCCGGATAAGCCAACCCGAACGTATCCCCGGTAAACACCCCCTTCGACGCCGCATCAAACACACAGAAGTGATGCCGCGCATGCCCCGGCGTATCCAGGAACACCAGCTTGCGCTCGCCCAGCATCGCCTCGCTGCCATCCTCCATGCTGCGCACCCGCGATGCCGCCACCGGAATGATGTCACCATACACCTTCGCGAATTCCGCCTCGCCATACACGGCAATGGCCCCCGCCTTCAGCTTGCCCGGCTCGATCAGATGCCGCGCGCCCTTGGGATGCACCAGCAGCGTCGCCTCCGGCAGGGACTGCATCAACCCGCCCACACCCCCGGCGTGATCCAGATGCACATGCGTGGGAATCACGTACTT
>DASUIM010000246.1:0-3073 GCA_036279775.1 Fluviicoccus sp.
CCGCCCGCTTCACGGCCGACCTGCCCCTGCCCGCCGGGACACTGCATGCGATGGTGGCGGTTTCGCCGCACCCGCATGCGGGATTTACACACATTGACAGTCGTGAAGCGCTGGAAGAACCCGGCGTCGAGTGTGTGCTCACGGCGGCGGACATCCCGGGCCTGAACGACATCGGCAATGTTGTGCATGACGAGCCGATGCTGGCAGAGTCGGCCGTGCATTGTGTCGGGCAGCCCTATGCACTGGTGCTGGGGGTGAACGCTGATGCCGCCTGGCGCGGGGCGCAGGCGGTGTCAGCCGACTGGAATCCCCTGCCCGCCGTGTTTGATGCCCGCGAGGCTTACCGGGCGGGCATGCTGATCCAGCCGCCGCGCACCTTCCTGACGGGCGATGTCGATGCCGCGTGGGAACAATGCGCCACGATCGTCAGCGGCCGGGTCGATATCGGCTCGGCGGAACATGTCTATATGGAAACCCAGTGCGCGCTGGCAGTGCCGCGCGATGACGGCGGTTTGCATGTCCATTCCGCCACCCAGTCGCCCGGCGTGGTGCAAAAGGCTGTGGCTGCTGTCTGCCGGCTGCCCATGCACTTGGTCGAGGTTGAAGTGGCCCGCTTGGGCGGCGGCTTCGGCGGTAAGGAGGATCAGGCGACGCTATGGGCCTGTCTGGCGGCCATGGCGGCAGTGCGGATGCGGCGTCCGGTTTTCATCCGGCTGGATCGTCGCGACGATATGCGCATTACCGGCAAGCGCCATCCCTATTCCGCGGATTACCGCCTGGGACTGGATGCCGACGGCCGCTTCCTGGCCTACGAGGCGTTTCTCTACCAGAACGCCGGGTGCAGCACCGACCTTTCAATGGCGATCCTCGAACGCTCCCTGTTTCACGCCACCAATGCTTATTTCCTGCCAAACGTGCGCGTCACCGCCGCCAGTTGCCGTACCCACCTGCCCTCCAACACCGCCTTTCGCGGCTTTGGCGCGCCGCAGGCAATGTTTGTGATCGAGTCCGCCATCCGCGAGGCTGCCCGCCAGCGAGGCTGCACGCCGGAGTCCCTGCAGCGCCTGAACCTGTTGCAGGACGGCGATACCCTGCCCTATGGCATGCGGCTGGAACGGGTGCGGCTGCGCGAATGCTGGCGGCAACTGGAGGAGCGCTTCGATACGGTAAATAAGCGGCGGCAGCAGTCGGCGGTCAATGCCGGGAACGGGCGCTTCCGGCAGGGATTGTCCGTGATGCCGGTGTGTTTCGGCATCGGTTTCACCGCCACGCTGCTGAATCAGGCCGAAGCGCTGGTGCATGTCTATCTGGATGGTTCGGTCAGCATCACCACCGGCGCGGTCGACATGGGTCAGGGGGTGCATGACAAGATCCGTCGGGTCGCGGCGCTGACGCTGGGCGTGCCGGAAAGCCGTATCCATATCGAGAGTACCAGTACATCCCGGGTGGCGAACGTCTCGCCGACGGCCGCCAGCACCGGTGCGGATCTGAACGGCGAAGCGGCACGACAGGCCTGCCTGATCATCCGGCGCGGCCTGCTGGAGGTGGCTGCCGCTTGTCTGGGCGCGGAAGTGTCGGCAGTCATCCTGCATGATGGCGAGGCCGCTGCGCCCGGCGTGGTGCTGACAATTTCCTGGGAGGCGCTGGTCGCAGAAGCCTATGCCCGCCGCGTGACACTGTCCGCGCTGGCGCATTACGCCACGCCCGGCCTCAGTTTCGACCGCGAGACCAATACCGGCCACCCGTTCGCCTATCACGTTTGCGGTGTGGCGATGGTGGAAAGCACCATCGACATCCTGCGCGGGGTCGGCCGCATTGACCGGGTCAGCGTGGTGCACGACGGCGGCCGCAGCCTGGACCCGCAAACCGACCTAGGCCAGATTGAAGGCGCGGTGATCCAGGGCGTGGGCTGGATGACCTCCGAAGACCTGCGCCACGATGAAACCGGGCGTTTGCTGACCGACACGCTGGCCAGCTACAAGATTCCCGACCTGAACTCCGCTCCGCCGGTGGAAGTGCAACTGCTGGAGGATGACGGCCATCCCGGTGGCGTGATGAACAGCAAGGCGGTGGGCGAGCCGCCGCTGGTTTACGGGCTGGGGGCCTGGTTTGCCTTGCAGGACGCCATGCAAAGCTGGCGGCCCGACACCGCGCCGGAATACCGCACGCCGATGTCACCGGAGAGCATTTTCATGTGGCTGCATTCGGATAAGGATTCGTGAAAACCGGGATGCTGCACGCCGGGCTGATCTATGGCGGCGGTGACCTGGCCGCCACGCTGCTGACCGGCCAGTTCAACCCGCTACGCAGCCTGGGCATGCTGGCGGTCGGCGCCCTGATTTACGCCCCGGAAATCCGCTGGTACTTCATGCGGCTGGAACAGCATTTCCCGCCGCCGCTGGATGCCGGGCGGCAGGTGCGCCGCGCCGTGCTGGCCTGGCTGTGGTTCAACCCCCTGTGGATAGCCCGTCACGCCCTCTTCATCCGCCTGTTCAGCGGCCGTATCACCGAGATTTCGCCGGCCTTGCTGCACACCGGCCTCCTGTCCTTTGCGGTGAACATGCCGGTGGCGCTGACCGCCAATTTCCTGATCCAGAACCGCGTGCCGTTACGCTGGAGGGTGACCGCCAGTGCGGCGTTTTCAGCGCTGATGGCGGTCTACTATGCACTGAGCGAGGTGTGGTTTGGCTGAAATCGAAGTGTGGCGAGCCATCCGCGAGCAACTGGCGGCGGGCGGCGACTGCGCGTTGCTGGCGGTGGCTGACAGTCACGGCAGTTCGCCCGGCAAGACCGGCGCGCTGATGGCGGTGTCGGCGGACGGCCCGCTGGCGGGCACCATCGGCGGCGGCAGGATCGAGGCGGAACGGGTGACGGCCGCGATGTCGGATTTGCGGGTCGGAACTTTCGCCCCGCAGCGGGTGCGGCGCAGCCACCGCCCGCTAGCAGAGGACACCTCCGGCATGATCTGCGGCGGGGAGCAGACCGTGGTCAGCGCCCTGCTTCGGCCCGACTTGCTGCCGTTTGTCGAGCACCTGCTGGCGACGCTCACGGATGGCGGTCTGGCGGGCTGGAG
>DASUIM010000247.1:0-6054 GCA_036279775.1 Fluviicoccus sp.
CAGCAGGTAGATGACGTCGGGACGGACTTCGGCAAACCAGCGGTGGCGGGGGTTGAGCTGGTCGCCGAGGATGAGGCGCAGGGTGGTCATGCCGGGCGGCTCCGCTGGCGGCGGCAGCGGTCGGAGCAGTAGCGCACTTCGCCCCAGACCTTTTCCCATTTCTTGCGCCAGGCGAAGGGGCGGCCGCAAGCGGCGCAGGGTTTGCTGGGAAGGTGGGGTTTAAGGTGCATGGCGGTGGTCCGGGTGAAGATGGGAGTAGCTCATCCGGAATGGCGGTTGAGGGGAAGTGGACAAAGGGGAACGGGGGGATTTTGGAATGATGATCGTAGGGGCGCACTGCGTGCGCCCTCTGATACGAACAGGGTGGTTTCGCCGAAAATCACGTCCTGTTCGGCGACGAAGGGCGCACGCAGTGCGCCCCTACGGGATTGCGGTGGGATGAGGTTGACCGGGTTGGCGGGGGCTGCTAGCGTTCAGGCATTCCGTCTCATGGGTTTAGTTCGCCTGGCAAGGTGAGGTGAACTTTCAAGCTTCTGTTTTTAAAACAGAATTTATGGGACTTAACCTGTTTAGGCGAACGGGTTGCTATGCGGGCTCTGTCGCCGGAATTATAGTTAGGCAGAATGATCATTTTTCGCTTTGTGACAGGCGGAGTACTAGGGCTCGCAGCTGCACTTTTGGCATGGAGTTTTATCAGCAACATGCATTCTGTTTTTGGAAGCCCTACAAGCACTGGTTTGATTCCGCCCTTCATCGGCGGTGTTGTCGGTGGCTTTATTAGCAGCGCAATCGCGCCATGCCGAAAAGTTCTATTCGCAGCAGCGATGGGCTTTCTTGCCGCAGCAATTCTGGCCGTACATCTATGGCAAGACAGTTGGCGCGGATCAATGCCTTATTTCTGGTGTTTTCCCTTATCCTTTCTCGCTACGTTTCCGTTGGGCAGTTTGCTTGGGCGTAACATCGGGCGCATTTCCAATGCGCCCTACCCCGACTGATGCCTAAACTCGGTACGATCCAGCTTCGGCTACCCGCCACCTAATTCACGTCATCCCCCTAAAAATCCCGGAGCCCCCATGAAAATCACCGTCGAAAAACTCGTCCGCGCACCCCTCGAGAAAGTCTGGCTGGCCTACACCACCCCGGAAGACATCGTACAATGGAACGCCGCCTCGGAAGACTGGCACACCACCTGCTCGAGCGTTGACCTGCGCGTAGGCGGCGAATTCTCATCACGGATGGAAGCCAAGGACGGCAGCTTCGGCTTTGACTTCGCAGGCACCTATACCCAAGTCATCCCTCAGCAACTGCTGGAGTATTCGTTTGGCGACAGGTCGGCGAAAGTGGAATTCCTCGAAGCCCCGGACGGCGTCAATGTGCGCGTTACTTTTGATGCCGAGGAAATCCATTCCATTGAACAGCAACAGGAAGGCTGGCAAGCCATTCTCGACAACTTCGCGCGACATGTTGAAGGCCAGAAATAGCGCGGGCTGCCCTCACTCCGTTGACCCTCTCACCATCGTGATTGCCTCAAACGGACAAACCGCATAACACTTCGCGCACCCGGTGCAACCCTCCGCATCATGCAGCACCGCCGTCTTCCTCCCCCACCCGTTTGGCCGCTCCGCCTCCAGCCACAACACATGCGGCGGGCAGGCAGCCACACAACGGCCGCAACCGGTGCAACGGTCGGAGTCGATGACCGGCAGAGCAGGCGGCTTCATGGGCGGAAGAGACATCGAATCAAGCCGGAAAGAACCAATACCGGACAGTCTAAACGAGAAAACCGGGGATATCCCCGGTTTTCCTGAACAGCATTCCCGGCTTACATCGCGACCGTCATCGTACGCCGCATACTCACATAATCCCCCACGCTGAACCCCCGCATCTGCTTCGCATACTGCGTCGCAAACCCCGGAAACATCGTCGCATTGAAGCCGTCTTCCGTCAGATACCAGCTCTTGCAGCCCGAATTCCAGTTCGTCCCCGCCAGCCGTTTCTGCATATCGCGATTGAACGCCGCCTGCACCCCCGGCCGCACATCCAGCTGCGCCAGGTTGCCGTCCAGGATCGCCTTCACCCCCTGCACCGTGTAATCAAACTGCGCTTCCATGTAGTACAGATAGGAATTGTGCCCCGGCCCCGAGTTCGGCCCCGGCATCATGAACAGGTTGGGAAAACCCGCCACGCTGATGCTCTTGTAGGCCGACGCGCCGCGCTTCCACAGCGCACCCAGCTCCGCCCCGCCTGTACCGTACACCGGGAACGGCGTGCCCGCCTTGCCCACCTCGAAACCGGTGGCGAACACCACGCAGTCCACCGCATGCACCGCGCCTTCCGCCGTCTGGATGCCCTCTTCCCGCAACTGCACAATCGGCCAGGTCACCAGCTTGGCGTTCGGCTGTTGCAGCGCCGGATACCAGTCATTAGAGATCAGCACCCGCTTGCAACCGATGCGGTATTCCGGCGTCAGCTGCCGCCGCAGCCAGCGGTCCGGCACCTGCCGGTGCAGATGCGCCCGCGCCACGCTTTCCACCACCGACGACAACGGCGAGCGCCAGATCAACGCCGTCGCCATCACCTCATGCCCGTAAAACAAGGCCTCGCGCATCACCTGCTGCGCCAACGGCAACCGATGGAACAATCGCTTGTGCGACTCCGGCGTGGCGAAGTCGGCGCGCGGCAGCACCCATGCCGGGGTGCGCTGGAAAACCTTGACGTGTTCCGCCTGCTTCACCAGTTCCGGCACCAGCTGGATGGCGCTGGCCCCGGTGCCGATCACCGCCACCCGCTTGCCCCGGAGGTCATAATCCGCGTCCCAGCGCGCGCTGTGGATCTTCTTGCCGCCAAATGTTTCGATGCCGGGAATGGCCGGATAACTGGCGTTGGCGAGCGGCCCCGAGGCCATCACCAGCGCCCGCGCCCGGAAGCTGCCGTGGTCGGTGGTATCCACCCGCCAGTGGTCGTCCTGGAAATGCACCGCCGTGACGTTGTGGCCGAAACGCACGTAGCGCAGCAGGTCCAGCCGTTCGGCGGTGTGGCGGATGTAGTCATGGATTTCCGGCGCGGAGGGATAGCTGCGCGACCAGTCCGGATTCGGTGCAAAGGACCAGGAATACAGGTTGGACGGAATGTCGCAGGCCGCACCGGGATAGCGGTTGTCGCGCCAGGTGCCGCCGACATCCTGCGCCCGTTCGAGGATGACGATGTCGCGCACCCCCGCTTCGCGCAGGCGGTGGGTGACGCCGAGCCCGGAAAATCCGGCGCCGATCACCAGCACCTCATGCACGGCGGTGTCCGTCAGGCGGGTCGTGTCGGGGCTTTTTTCATGGATGGTCATGGTCTGTTTCCTCACACGATCGGACGCGGATTGAGTTCCTTCACCCAGCTGGGCACCGTCGGCATCCAGGGTTCGGGAATGTGATTGGTCGCCTCCACCAGGGCATCGACGGGTGCGTGATACCAGCGGTTGCGGCGGTTCACCATCACCTTGCCGTGGGCGCTGATGAAGTGGAACCACGGGTTGCGGCGGCCGTCTTCCGTCCGTCCGCCGATCTTCTCGAAGCGGTTGATGGCGGCGTAGAGCTTGTCTTCCGGCAACCCCAGCTTCACCAGGTTGTCGCGCATGCGGTTGAGCAGCGGGAGGTAGGCGAAGACGCCCAGCAGCAGGCGCGGGTCGACCATGGTGCCGGTGAAGCGCAGCAGCTGCCCGAACCGTGGCGAACTGCCCTGCATTTCCAGCACGGTGAAGCCGACGCCGAGGTGACGGGCTTCGTCATCGTTGATGCGGGCGAAGACGTCGTGACAGAGCGGGTCATCGACAGTGTCGAGCAGGAACTTGCACAGCGCGCCGTCCAGCGCCACTTCCAGCATCGGGATCACCGAACCCAGCGTGTTCAGCGGCATGTCGTCGGCATAGCGGTCCAGCCATTCGATGGCGAGGCGGATATTGACGTTCGGCATCGGCAATTCGTCGCCGTCGAGCATGCCCCAGCGCTTCATCAGCGCCATTTCGGCGTTGGCGTGACGCTGCTCCTCGGCATGGAAGTAGGTGTAAATCTCTCGCAGGGTGTCGTTCGGGGCCATCTTGGCCAGCGCTGCAAAGCCTCGCGCGCCGATGTGTTCGATCCACACCAGGTCGGCCATGAAGGATTTCAGTTTCGGCCATTGTTCGGCGGTGATGCGTTCAGCGCCGGGGCGTTCCCAGTCGAATTCATCCAGCGCCCACTGCGTGGCGCGGATCTTGGTCAGCATCTGGTTCAGGTCGATCGTCGCCATGACGGTTCTCCGGTGACGGGGTGGAAAGGGGGTCAGGCCTTGAGGGCATAGCGGGCAATCAGGCCCGCGCCGAAACGGTAGCTGTCCGGCATCAGCCGCTTGAAACGCCAGATCATGCGGGCATCGAGTTGCGGCATCACATACAGGCGGCCAGCGTCGAGCGCATCCAGGGCTTCACGCACCACCCGCTCCGGCGACATGCCGCGGTTGATCAGCTTGCCCGCCAGCCCGGAGGCATTGGCGGCGATGCGACCGCCCTGCACGATGTTGGTCTTCACCCAGGTGGGACAGAGCGCGGTGACGGCGACGCCGGTGCCGGCGAATTCAGCCGCCAGCGTTTCCGACAGCGCCAGTGCCGCGGCCTTGGAGACGTTGTAGGGCGACATGCCCGGCGCGGCGGCAAAGCTGGCGGTGGAGCAGACATTGATGATGCCGCCCTGCCCCAGCGCTCGCAGTTTCGGCGCAAAGACATGGCAGCCGTGCACCACGCCCCACAGGTTGATGCCCAGCGCCCACTGCCAGTCGGCCAGCGGAATCTCGCCCACCGGCTTGCCGCCGACCCCGACTCCGGCATTGTTCACCACCAGCGTCACCGGGCCGCCCAGCCAGGCCTCGGCTTCGGCAGCCAGGCTTTCCACCTCGGCGATCTGCGCCACATCGGTTTTCACCGCCAGCGCCTGGCCGCCCTTGGCCTGAATCAGCTGCACGGTTTCCTGCGCGGTGTTGAGGTTGATGTCGGAACAGATGACGCGGCCGCCGCGTGCGGCGAGCTCCAGCGCAAAGGCGCGGCCGATGCCGCTGCCCGCACCGGTGACAACGGCGCTGCTGTGGCGGGAGGGATGTTTCGCTGTCATGGCGGGACTCTCGGGAAGCTTGTGCGCCGAGGCGCTTGACGGGATGACCGGATAAGTTCACTGTAATCCGAGGATTTACTCGGATACAACTCGGATAGCCGTCATGAGCAAGCGTCCCCCGCGCCAACCCCGCCAGGAACGGGCCAAGGCCACCGTCGAGGCCATTATCGAAGCCGCCTTCAGCGAAGTGGCGGAACGCGGTTTTCAAAACACCACGGCACAGCACATTGCCGACAAGGCCGGGGTGGGCATCGGCTCGTTCTATGAGTATTTCCCGAATAAGGAGGCGGTGTTCGAGGAGATTTTCAAACGCTTGCGCGACGATACGGTTCAGATCATCCGCGAGCTGACGCCGGCGATGGTGAAGTTGCCGGTGCGGGACGCGATCCGGGTGATGCTGATGCGGGTGGGCGAGATGCTGCGGCGGGATAACGGCAATTACCTGCGCTGCGCCCAGCACGCCATGCGCTCGGATATCGCCATCGACCGCGAGCCGATTGAACGGGAGTTACGGGATCTGGCGCTGCAGTACCTGTTGCAGCATCCGGCGTACCTGAAGACGAAGAGCAATCCGTCGATCAGTATCTACATTTTCATCCATGGCGGGATGCACGCCTTCATCCACCACATGAACGAGCGCAATCCGGTGATTTCGTTTGAGGAGCTGATTGACGGGCTGGCGAACATGATCGGGCATTATCTGGAAAGGGAGATGCAGATGGCGAAGGGGTGATGCCTTATTCTGTGAGTCAGCCGCCATTATGCACGATTGAATACCCACACTCCCGCTCCGTTGATCTTTCCCCCGCCCCGCCGCACTATCCCTCCACCCTCAAACCCGAAAAAGGACTCCACCCATGGCCACCGTCACCCTGCAAGGCAACCCCTTTGAAACCGTCGGCACCCTGCCCGCCGTCGGCAGCGC
>DASUIM010000248.1:0-3094 GCA_036279775.1 Fluviicoccus sp.
TTCTTCAGTGGTAGCCTCAACCTTGCGCGGCTGGCACGGTTCCGCCGGCAGCAAGCAGGTGGCGCAGCCGCCACAGCTGCTGCAACTGTTCGACCGGGAAGATGACCCCGAATGCCGTCTGGTGCGCGAGGCGCTGACCGAACTGAACCTGGATGTGATGATTTATCCCTGCCCGTTGTCCGGCAGCCGTTTTATCCGCAAGCTGACCGAGCTTTCCGGCGAAAACCGTCTGCCATTCCTGATTGACCCCAATACCGGCGAGCAGCGCAGCGGGGCGCAGAGCATCAACGATTACCTGTTCCGGCAATACCGCCAGAAGCCCGCGCCGCGCCATTTGCTGGTGGGCGGTTTGAGCCTGCTCAGTTCCAAGCTGGCCAGCGCCTCGCGCGGCCGCCGCATTCTGGCGCAGCCGTCGGTGAACCCGGAACAGTCACTGACGCTGTACAGTTTCGAGTCCAGCCCGTATTCCCGTCCCGTGCGTGAGAAGCTGTGCGAGTTGGAACTTCCTTATACGCTGGTCAATCTGGGCAAGCAGCAACTGGCGGATGTCGGTCCGGCCAAACAGCGGCTGCACTTGGGTGAATACAAGCCGCTGCCGAATACCAAGCGTTCGCGCATGCTGGCGGAAAAAGGGCGGGTGCAGGTACCGTTTCTGATCGATCCCAATCATGGTGTGGAGATGTTCGAGTCGAAGGACATTCTGGCCTATCTGGAAAGAACCTATGAATTTCCCGGCTGATTGAAGCGTCGCCCATGAAAAAGGCCTCCCTGCGGAGGCCTTTTCTTTTGCCGGGAAGGCTCAGCCTGCCTGCCGGGCGGCCAGCTTGCCTTTCACCGCCTGGATCACCATCGGCATGAAGCTGATGCCGATAATGGCGAAGATCACCAGCGTGAAATTCTTGCGCACCACCGGCAGATTCCCGAAGAAATAGCCCAAGCCCACAAACAGGCTGACCCAGCACAAGGTGCCGACCACGCTGAAGGTCAGGAAGCGGCGGTAGACCATCGCGCCCATGCCCGCCACGAACGGCGCAAAGGTGCGCACGATCGGCACGAAGCGGGCGAAGATTACGGTCTTGCCACCATGCTCGGCAAAGTAGGCCTCGGTCTTGTGCAGGTGATCCATGCGGATCAGTTTGGTCTTGGTGATCAGCCGTCGCCCCAGCTTGTTGCCAATCCAGTAATTGCTGGAATCGCCGCTGATGGCGGCTATGCACAGCACCAGCCCCACCAGCCACGGATTCATCGAGCCGATCGCGGCCAGGGCGCCGGCGGCGAAGAGCAGGCTGTCGCCGGGCAATAGCGGCATGACCACCAGCCCGGTTTCGGTAAAGACAATCAGGAAGAGGATGGCATAGACCCACAGGCCGTAGTTGGCAACGAATTCGGCCAGATGCTGGTCGATGTGCAAAATGAAGTCGATGAGGAACATGATGTCAGGCTTGGCGGGGAAAATGATGGGCGATGCTAGCAAATTCATCCCCGATGCGGCCACCGGCCACAGGTTGTCGTTATGCAACCGGAGCGCTTGGCCGAAAATGCGAATACTGTCCGAAATTGCACAAAGAATGGCCGGAATTAACAGGAGTCAATTATACGGCTGTGCATATAATCGCCCCAACCCGAGGGCTGTTGCGCCCGGAATCCTTTCAGAAAGGTACAGATATCGCCCGACATTGTATTGAAAGTGCTGTAAAAACCAGCCGTTAGCCATTTTTCAGTGGCATCAATTCGCAAAAATCAGTCGTTTTCCTGCAATACGGAAAGCGTCTGCTTGCTAGCCGTTCGTCGGAAAACGCCGTTTATCCGCCTAAATCGGCTTTTCGTCGTCTTATTGGTCAGTTAGTATTCATTTGTCGCCCGGACACTTGCTCGGTCGCGACAAAAACTATAAGCGCTTTCCCCACGACGGGTTGGCGCCAAAACAAGAATTGACCAAAGGACACACCCCATGCGCAAGCTGCTCATTTCGGCCCTCGTTGCCGCGACTGCCACTGTCTCCACCGTTGCCACCGCCGGCACCTATTCCCAGACCAAGTATCCCATCGTGCTGGCCCACGGCATGTTCGGCTTCAAGTCGTTGCTGGGCGGCGCCATTGATTACTGGTACCAGATTCCGTCCGACCTGCAATCCAACGGTGCGAAAGTCTATGTGACCCAAGTGGCGGCGCTGGAAAGTTCCGAAGTGCGCGGTGAGCAGCTGCTGACCCAGGTGAAGAACATCCTGGCCATTACCGGTGCGGCCAAAGTCAACCTGATGGGCCACAGCCACGGCGGTCATTCCATCCGTTATGTGGCCGACGCCATTCCCAGCCGCGTGGCTTCCGTCACTGCCATCGGCAGCCCGGTTAAGGGTTCGCCGGTTGCCGATCTGGTGCAAAGCACCGGTCCGCTGAGCCCGGTCGCCTACGGTGCGCTGAATGCACTGGCCGGAATTATTGAAATGTTCAACGGCGCGGGCAGCTTCAACCAAAGCGCCAAGAACAGCATCGCTTCGCTGTCCACCTCGGGCTCTGCCGCTTTCACCAGCCGTCATCCGGCCGGGGTGCCTACCACCAGCTGCGGCAGCGGCGCTTCGGTCGTCAACGGCATCAAGTACTATTCTTGGGGCGGCACCAGCCGTTTGACCAACGTGCTCGATCCGACCGATGCCTTGCTGGGCCTGACCGGCCTGTTCATCCCCGGCGCCAACGACGGCCTGGTCAGCCAGTGCAGCAGCCACCTGGGCGTGGTGCTGCGCGACAACTACTACATGAACCATCTGGACGAAGTGAACCTGATGTTCGGTCTGCGCGACATTTTCTCCACCGATCCGAAGTCGGTGTACCGCGAGCACGCCAACCGTCTGAAGCTGTCTGGCCTCTAAGCTTCGGCGCAATACGATTCACCGATTCACGTTTTGAAGGCCGCATCCACCTTGGGTGCGGCCTTTTTTTAGGGGCGCAGCCCCCTTCCTTAACCCCGCCTTAACCCGTCCTTTTTCCTTGCCTTTTCCCGTCGGGAATCAGGTTATAATTCAAGGCTGAACCATTCCCGCCGGAGCTTCCCGATCTTGCTCGCCGTTTCCCGATTGCAGGCCACCCGCGACGACCGC
>DASUIM010000249.1:0-6833 GCA_036279775.1 Fluviicoccus sp.
ACCGCCGGGGAATTCTTGTAGGTTTCGGACGAGAATTCTTCCCAGATGTGACCCTTGCTGTGGTTGTCGTGCAGGGCGCGGCACTTGTTGGTGCCGATGATGTTGTACGGGGTGCGTTCATCATTGCCCAGCCAGTCCTGACCGAAGATGCCCTTCTCGGCGAACTGCACCGGGCGCAGCTTGCCGCTGTCATCCTTTTTCAGGTACTTGGCGATGAAGTCCGGCGCATTGCGTTCAGCGTCGGTGAACTCGTATTGCCAGTAGTCTTCCTTGCCGAAGACATGGCCGTCATAGAACTTGGCCAACGCCTTCTTGTCGGCGCGGATGTTTTCCGGAGCCATCTTGGAGCTATGGCAGCCGGCGCATTCAGCAGCAAAGATCTTGCGCCCCTGCGGCACCACCTTGGTGTCGACAAACTGCGGACCGGCCTTGCCGGCGTTATCCTTGGCGGCCATCAGATAGGTGGGGCCGCCGGTAATCAGGAACGCGGCCAGATCGTCCATCTTGGCATCGGCGTAGTTCCACGGATCGCACTTGGCGGCGCACTGCATGATGCGCATCGGGCTCTGCTTGGTGCCGCGACCGATCAGCTGGCCGGGATACGGAAAATTGGGCACCCAGCATTCCTCGGTGCACATGCCGATGTTCACATACACACGGATCAGTGCCAGATGTTCGCCGACACTGTCTTCACCACCCTTCAACACGTGGCGGGTATGGGCGGTGCTGATCTTGCCGGTGACGGGGTCCTTCATGTCTTCGGTGAACATGCGCTTGTTCGAGAAATCCATGATGTTGTTCTGGGTGCCGGGGTTGTGCATCCAGTCCGACGCCACCAGCGAGGTATCGATGGTGCCGAGGCGGCCGCCCATGACGATCTGGTTGGCCGGAGACGCCGACGGCGCGCCCTGGAAGAAGGCCAGCGGCTGGCGGGTATGCTGGTTGCCGATGGTGGCGCTCAGGTTTTCCCACTTCGGCTGGTTCGGGTCTGCCGGCGGGTTGGTCGGGTCAAAGCCGACGTGGCACTGCACGCAGGGATGACCGATCACATAACGCTTGTTCTGCTTGACTTCATTGGCGTCGTAGGCGGCGGTGCGCGGGTCGTAAACCACCTTGCCGCTGCCGTCCTTCACCGGGTCGGCGTAATACTTGCGATAGCCGAGCACACCGGAGGAATGCGGGTCCTGGCACTTGTCATACCAGTTGGTGGAGGCATCGCCCTGTACGCAGTCCGGATCGTTGATCAGGCCCCACTTGGTGAAGCGCTGGCTGCGGGTGCGGGTGTCCAGCCACGGGTAATACATCTGCTCCTTGCCGACCACGCGGGTCTGGTGCAAATAGTTTTCGTCCTGATTGCCGAAAGTGCCCTTGAACCAGACATCGCGACCGCGACGGGCCTGCTCACGCATGGCTTCGGCCTTGGCCGGGTCCTTCGCTTCAACATCCTTGAACAGGCCGGAGACATAACGGCAGCCCTCGGCATCGTAACCGGTGGGTTGCGGCTGGCTGCACGGCGGCGGGACGTATTGGGGGATGGCCTCGAAGGACCAGGTCACGGGATCGCCGCGCTTGTGGGTATCGGGCGACTTGCCTTCCGGCCAGACCTTGCGGGCGGCCAGGGTGTCATAGAAATGATCCTTGAACCATTGCTCGCGCTGCTTCCAGTACGGGGTGCCGGTATAGACGCCAGTCGCCAGGTCGCGGCTGACCAGATCTTCAATGGAAACGCTGCGGTTGGTGGAGCGGTAAGGTTCGGCCGACACCGGCACATGTCCGGCGGGCAGATCATAGGGGGTGAGGGCAGGAACCACGGGGACCGGAATATTGGCCGGAACCGGGGGAACTTCCGGCGGCGGCGGCGGCAAGGTCAGGAAGTGGACACCCG
The DNA here is from genome assembly GCA_036279775.1 of Fluviicoccus sp. GTDB lineage: Bacteria > Pseudomonadota > Gammaproteobacteria > Pseudomonadales > Moraxellaceae > Fluviicoccus. Next base: position 1,886 of record DASUIM010000249.1, read on the forward strand.
CTGTGACTCCCACGACCGCCAGCGCGGCAATTCCCAATGTTTTTTTCTTCATGACATCCCCCCGTGAGCAATTGTTGTGCAAGTGTAATCAGAATGTTTAGCATTCACAACTGGTGCAACTGCTCTAATTTTTGTTGTATTTCAAAGAGTTATTTGTCGATTTCCAGAGTCTTTACTCTAAAACCGGGAGCCGGCGGCCACCGGGGTGGCCAGCCCTGAGAATAGCGGCATCCCCGGAGCGTGGCCACCCGTTTTTGCGGGGCCGGAATCAGGTGGACGGATAACCGGCCGGATTCTGCCGCTGCCAGTTCCAGGCATCCCGGCACATGGCTTCCTGGTCAAATTCCGCCGTCCAGCCAAACAGGGTTTGCGCCAGGGCGGGATCGGCATAGCAAGCCGCCACATCCCCGGGGCGACGGTCCACCAGTTCGTAAGCCACGGGCTTGCCGGAGGCGATTTCGAAAGCTTTGACCATGTCCAGTACGGAGTAACCGCGGCCGGTGCCCAGATTGACGGTGACCAGTCCCGGATGCGATTCCAGATATTGCATGGCCTTGACGTGACCGCGCACCAGATCGACGACATGTATGTAGTCCCGTACCCCGGTGCCGTCATGGGTGGGATAATCACTGCCAAACACCCGCAGCCGGGACAGCTTGCCGGTCGCCACCTGCGCCACATACGGCATCAGGTTGTTGGGAATGCCGTTGGGGTCTTCACCAATGCGGCCGCTGGGATGCGCCCCGGCCGGATTGAAATAGCGCAGCAAGGCGATGCGCCAATCCGGGTGCGCATGCACCAGATCGCGCAGGATATCCTCGATCATCAACTTGCTGCCGCCATAGGGATTGGTGGCGGAAAGCGGAAAGTCTTCACGGATGGGCACGGCATGCGGATCGCCGTAGACCGTGGCCGACGAGCTGAAGACGATGCAGCGGACATTGGCTGCCGCCATGGCCTGCAACAGGTTGACGGTGCCGCAGACATTGTTGTCGTAATAACGGAGTGGTTGCTGTACTGACTCGCCCACCGCCTTCAAACCGGCAAAATGGACCACGGCGGTGATCGGGAATTCCGCGAATATCCGATCCAGCAGCGCCCGATCGCGGATATCGCCTTCCACCAGCGGAAAATCCTTGCCTGCCAGCTCCCGGGTCCGGCGCACCGCCTCCGGCTTGCTGTTGCTGAAATTATCCAGCACCAGCACTTCGTACCCCGCCTGCACGAACTCAATAGCCGCATGCGAGCCAATATATCCGGCTCCGCCCGTCAACAAGATCATTGCTCTGTCCTTTGCTGTTAAAAAACCGTTGCCCATCATCTCACATTTGGATGATTCTGCTCTGGCAGCCGCATCGCCAGGAACTGTTTTTCCATCGCTTCCCAGTCCGTTCCGCCGGACACGATCAACTCGATGCGGCTGTCACCGGAGGGACGCCGTGAATGCAATCCGGCATCCAGCCCGGTCAGATTCACTTCCAGCCAGCCTTGGTCGGTATGGAACACACCCTTGATCCGGTCGGCGCGGCACGCAAACAGCAGGTTGAGCAGATCATGGTGACGAAAGCGCCAGCCCGCCGGAAAGACCCAGCCGCCCACCTCGCGATCGAGGGCCTGTTGATGATAATGATAAGGCGGCGTTTGCGGGGAAACCGGCGACTCCGCGGCCGTCATGGCTTGCCGCACATGCAGCAGCGACCGCTTCACCAGGCGGGCATGACGCCGGGGGATATCCAGCAACGCCAACGGGACATCGCCCCGGGCGCTGAACGCCGCTTCCCGCACCGGCGGCGGCAGTTGCGCGGCAAAATCCCGGGCCAGTTGCCGCTGCGCATCATCCAGCAGGTCGTCCTTGCTGAACACCAGCACATCGGCAATGTCGGCCTGCGCCAAAAAAGTTTCGTGGGTCGTGACGCGCGAATCGTCCAGTTGCCGGGCATCCACCACGCAGAGGGTGGCGCGCAGATCGAGTGTAGAACGCCAGTGATCTTCGGTCAGGTTCTCCACGATCTGGCGCGGATGCCCCAACCCGGTCGGCTCAATCAGCAAGCGGTGCGGCCGCGCCTTGGCCAGCAGTTGCGACAGCGCCACCTGCATCGGCAGGAAATTGGCGCAGCAGATGCAGCCGCCCGCCACTTCCTTGATGTGAATGCCCTCAGCGCTGTTTTCGATCAGGCTGCCGTCAATACCGATCTGGCCGAACTCGTTGACCAGCACCGCCCAGCGTTCACCGGCGGGGCGACGCTGCAGCAGGCTGCGGATCAGGGTGGTTTTGCCCGCGCCGAGGAAGCCGGTGATGATATTGGCGGGAATGGCTTGCAGGATGGGTTGCATGACCGTGGCCGGAGAAGAAATGTCGGAACGGGATTGTTCCACGGATGCCGGATCGGGGCAAACCCAGGAGGCGCGTAAAGCCGCCGTCCAATAGCCAGCCACCGCCCTCACCCGCTACACTCCGCCCCATTCGCTAACACCGGGCCTGAACCATGCGCATCCTCCTCACCGGCGGCACCGGCTTCCTGGGCAGCCACCTGACTCCCTTGCTGCTCAAGGAAGGCCACCATGTCACCATCGTGACCCGCCAGCCCATGAAGGTCTTCACCCGTTACGACGGCATGGTGCGCGCGCTGCGCCGCCTGACCGACCTGACCGTCAACGACCACTTTGACGCCGTGATCAACCTCTCCGGCGAAGGTATCGCCGACAAGCCGTGGACGCATCCGCGCAAGCTGGCGCTGTACACCAGCCGCGTCAATTTCACCGAGGAGCTGGTGGACTGGATGCGCCGCGCCGTCAAGCCGCCGAAGGTGCTGCTGTCCGGCTCCGCCGTCGGCTGGTACGGCGATCAAGGCGACGCGCTGCTGGATGAGGACTCCGCTTTCCACGACGAGTTCACCCATCACCTGACCCGCGACTGGGAAAAGGCCGCGCTGGAGGCCCGCAAGACCGGCGTTCGCGTCTGCCTGCTGCGCACCGGGGTGGTGTTGGGCCGGGCCGGCGGCATGCTGCGCCGGTTGCTGCCGGTGTTCGGCCTCAGCCTGGGCGGACGCATGGGCGACGGACGGCAATGGATGTCGTGGATAAGTCTGCAGGACTGGCTGGCGGCGGTACTGTTCCTGCTGGCCGACGACCGTCATGAGGGCGTGTTCAACCTGACTTCGCCGCAGCCGGTCACCAACGCCGACTTCACCGAACAACTGGCCGAGGCATTGGGCCGCAAGGCCTTCCTGCATGTGCCTGGATCGGTGCTGCGCATGCTGATGGGGGAAATGTCGGTGCTGATGCTGGGCGGGCAACGGGTGCTGCCCAGCCGCCTGCTCAATGCGGGTTTCCGCTTCCGGGCGCCGTCGCTGCGGAAGTCGCTGGAACTGGAATTGGGGGCCGGTCACTGAGGCGGTATTTGATCCGGCCCAATACTTCGCTGAGACCGAAGATGTTGGTCAGGAACAGCTCGGCGCGGGGCATCCACCAGGCCGGCTGCGGATCGAGCGTCGCCAGCGGGAATGCGGTCGGCGCGGGCAGCACCTCAAAACCCGCCTGCCGGAATACCGAAACGGCGCGGCCCATGTGCCAGGCATGCGTCACCAGCACAATCCGCCGGACTCCGGCCGGTTGCAGCAGGCGCGCGGAAAACAGGGCATTCTGCGCCGTGGTGCGGCTTTTGTCCTCCACCCACCGGACTTCCAGCCCGTAATCCTCGCGCAGGGTCCGCACCATACCCTCCGCCTCCGTTTTCGCCCCGGCCACGGCCACGGGCAACCCCGATATTCGCGCCAGCCGGGCCGCATAGCGCAGCCTTTCCAGCGAATAGCCGCCAGCCACCGGGCCGCCGCCGGTTTCCTCATGACGGTAAACCCCGCCGCCCAACACCACCAGCGCCTGCGCCCCCCGCGCCTGCAAGGTCTGGGGATTGTTCTCCGGGGCGAATTCACCGGTCAGGTGCATCAGTCCGTGTGTCAGGGCAGAGGTGCACAGTAAATAAAGTCCGACCGCCATTGTCCCCGACACCGCTGCCGCCAAGCGAACCCGGCCTGATCGCGCCAGCCATGCCGTCAGCAACAGCCCGTAAATCAGCAAAAACGGCAGCGTGAAGAAAACTTTCATCAATAAAGGTCATCCGGTCGGACGCGGGACATGACGACCATCCCCCCGCTGCGCTATTCTATCCGACTTCATTTTTCCCAGATATGACAACTGCCACGGCCATGCAAGAACAGTATTCCCCGCACGAAATCGAACCCCAGGCCCAGTCCGACTGGAACAGCCGTCAGGCCTTTGCCGCCGTTGACGGCAGCGACAAGCCGAAATACTACTGCCTGTCGATGTTCCCCTACCCGTCCGGCAAGCTGCACATGGGGCACGTGCGCAATTACACCATCGGCGACGTGCTGTCTCGCTTCAAGCGCATGCAAGGCTTCAACGTGCTGCAACCGATGGGTTGGGATGCCTTCGGCCTGCCCGCCGAAAATGCGGCCATGAAGAACAACGTCGCCCCGGCCGCCTGGACCTACAGCAACATCGACTACATGAAGCAGCAGCTGAAGTCGCTGGGCCTGGCCATCGACTGGTCGCGCGAAGTCACCACCTGCAAACCGGAATACTATCGCTGGGAACAGTGGCTGTTCACCCGCCTTTACAAGAAAGGCGTGATCTACAAGAAGAGCGGCGTGGTCAACTGGGACCCGGTAGACAACACCGTACTCGCCAACGAACAGGTCATCGACGGCAAGGGCTGGCGCTCCGGCGCGGTGGTCGAGAAGCGCGAAATCCCGATGTATTACTTCGGCATCACCCAGTATGCCGAGCAACTGCTGAACGACCTCGACCAGCTGGACGGCTGGCCGGAACAGGTCAAGACCATGCAGCGCAACTGGATCGGAAAGAGCTACGGAGCCGACATCGTTTTTGACTATGACGAAGCCAGCATTGGTCAGGCCGGTCAGTTGAA
>DASUIM010000250.1:0-20827 GCA_036279775.1 Fluviicoccus sp.
AATGCTGTTCCGGGCTACCTCGGCCGCATCGAAAAGCAACTGCAGGCGCAGTTCGGCGGCGGCAGCCTGGCCGAATCCGGGATTCGCCATCGCAGCGCGCAATTGGGGCAGCAACCCGCCGCGGTCCTGATCACCGGCCTGCTGGATCAATGTCATGCGTGCTGACGGCCTGCTTGTCCTGACCGCCTGTACCCTGGAAGCGCTGTCTCTGGCGACGCTGATGATCGCGCAGACAGACTCCGGGCTAATGAACAGCTGGCTTTCATTCCATATTCCGGCGGCCGTGCTGATGGCGACCGGAATATGGCGCATGCTGCCGCAGGCCCAGCGACGGCCGGCTTTGGGAGCGTGGCTGTTACCCTTTGCTGTCGCTCTCTTCCTGCCGGTGCTGGGCATGACCGGCCTGCTGCTGTGCATGCTGGCCGCGATCTGGATGCCGGCTGCGCTTCCCGTGCAACGCTTCACCATCATGAAACCGCCGGAGTACCGGCCGGTGCAACTCCCTGCCGAACCCGCCCTGCCTGCCGGACGGATCCGCGAGCAGCTGTCAAACGGACAGTCCGGCAGTGACCTGCGCATGAAAGCCCTGCTGGCCATCCGGCACTTGCCGGCACGCCATACCGCCGCCGTCCTGCGCGAAGCGCTGTCCGACCCTTCCGACGACCTTCGCCTGCTTGCCTACGGCATGATGGAAGGCAAGGAACGCGACGTGATGCTGCGCATACAGCACGCGCTGCAACGCCGGGATGCGCAGCTCAGGCAAGGCCCCGCCGAGCAATACGCCGTGGTGCGCGAACTGACGGAACTGTACTGGGAAATGGTCTACCAGAACCTGGTGCTTGGGGACATGCGCCGATTCGCGCTGGAACAGGCCGCCTTGTTCGCCCGTGAAGCGCTGGCGATCAACACCACCGACGGCGGCATGTGGCTGCTCTGCGGGCGCATGCATTTGCAAAACGGTGATTACACGGCGGCGGATGACGCCCTGGCCGCCGCCATCCGCCATGGCTGCCTGCGGGTCCGGGCCGGACCCTATATTGCCGAATTGGCCTTCCTGCGCCGCGACTTCCATACCGTGCGCAATCTGATGCAGCAGCATCTGCCGGACGGACGCCTGCCCGCACTGCGTCACGCCGTTACCTACTGGGGAAAATATGAATATCCTGAGTAAACAGAAATCCGCCGATATCGGTCTGCTGCTGGAGGGCACCTTCCCCTTTGTCAGCGGCGGCGTATCCAGCTGGGTCAACCAGATCATCCGCGGATTCCCGCAACTGAGTTTCGCCATCTGCTTTCTGGGCAGCCGCCCGGAAGATTACGGCGGCATGCGCTACGAACTGCCGGAGAACGTGGTCCATCTGGACGTGCATTACTTGCATGCACCGGCGGCAAGTACAGCGCGACCGGGAACCCGGCCCGGCGACCCCGAGGTCTTCGCCGACATCCGCACCCTGCATGACCGCTACCGCTGCCCCGCCCACGGCTCGGCCGGGGACCTGCTGCAGGCGCTGATGCATTTCCGGCGTGAAGGCCGCTACGACAAGGAGGACTTCCTCCACAGCCTGGAGTCCTGGAATTTCATCAGCGATCAGTACCGCCTGCGCTGCACGGACCCCTCCTTTATCGACTACTTCTGGACGGTGCGCATCATGCATGCGCCCTTGTGGCAATTGATGGACATCGCCGAAACCTTCATTCCGGTCAAGGCATTCCATACCATTTCGACCGGCTACGCAGGATTTCTCGGGGCCTTGCTCAAACGCCAGACCGGGAATCCCCTCCTCCTTTCAGAACATGGCATCTACACCAAGGAGCGCAAGATCGACCTGTTCCAGGCGCAGTGGATTCGCGACAATCGCGGCGTCCTGGAAAAGACCAGCGTCGAAATCGCCTACTTCCGCGCCCTGTGGATCCGTTTCTTCGAAGCGCTCGGCCGGGAGTGCTATCACAATGCCGACCGCATCGTTTCCCTTTACGAGGCCAACCGGCAACGCCAGATCGACGACGGTGCGCCTGAGGATAAAACCCTGAGCATTCCCAACGGAGTCGATCTCCCGCGTTTGGCCAGGCTGCGTCCCTCCGACCCGGCGCAACCGCCGCAGGTGGTCTGTTTCATCGGCCGCGTTGTCCCGATCAAGGATGTCAAGACGTTCATTCGGGCCATGCGGACGGTGGTAAACCACAATCCCGCCATTCAAGCCTGGATTGCCGGACCCGAAGATGAAGACCCCGCCTACGCCAGGGACTGCCGGCTCCTGGCCGAGGGACTGGGCCTGGAGAAGCATGTCCGTTTCCTCGGCTTCCAGAAAATTGACACCTTGTTGCCGCAAGTCGGCGTGCTGGTGCTCAGCTCGATTTCGGAAGCGCTGCCGCTGGTGATCCTGGAAGGCTATGCCGTCGGCGTGCCGTGCGTGGCGACGGATGTCGGTTCCTGCCGGCAGTTGATCGAAGGCAGTGACGCGGAAGACCGCGCGCTCGGCAATGCCGGCATTGTGGTCGGCATTGCCGACCCGCAAGCGCTGGCGGGCGCCGTGCTGACCCTGCTCACCGATGCCGCCCGCTGGCGCGACGCCCGCCGCGCCGGAATCGCCCGGGTCGAGCGGCATTACACCCAGGAAAGCATGTTCCGCCGCTACGGGGTGCTCTACACACAAGCCATTACCCGGAATGCCAGATGTCCGGTCAACGGCCACGCTACGCTGGAAAGGAGTCTCTGAATGGCCGGTATCGGTTACGAGCTGCGCAAACTGATGGCGCGGGACAGTCTGCTGGGCATGGTTCGCGCCTATGCCTACGCGGGGATCATCAGTTCCGGACCATGGGTCTTGTCCATCCTCGGCATCCTGCTGATCGGCCTGCTGGGCATGAGCGTCGGCGGCAGCGGGGGCTACATGGTGCAGTTCCAGGTCAGCATCACCTACATCATCGCCGCCAGCCTGATCTTTACCGGCTTCGCGCAACTCGCCTTCACACGCTTTACCGCCGACCGCCTGTTCGAAAAGAACGAGCGGGTCATCCGGGCCAACCTCAACGGATTGCTGCTGGGAGTCACCATCAGCGGCGGCTTGCTCAGCGCTGCCGTCCTGTGGCGGTATTTTCCCGAGCAAAGCCTGCGCTACAAGTTGCTGATGATGTCGACCTTTGTGCTGATCTGTCATATCTGGATCGCCACCTTGTTCCTCTCCGGCATCAAGCAGTACAAAGCCATCTTGCTGACGTTCGCCGTCGGTTACGGTATTTCCGTCGCCCTGGCGATCCTGTGGCGGGCGCATTTTCTGGAAGGGATGCTGGCGGGCTTCCTGGCCGGTCAGTTCTTTTTGCTGATGGGCATGCTGTTATTGATTCACCGCAACTATCCCGCCGGCGCTTTGGTCAGCTTCGAGTTCATGCGCCGGGACCGCCTCTATCCGGACCTGATCCTGATCGGCTTTCTCTATAACCTCGGAGTCTGGCTGGACAAGCTGATCTTCTGGTTTTACGCCGACACCAGCATCAGCATCATCGGCCCCTTGCGCGCCTCCCCCATATACGACATCCCGGTTTTTCTCGCCTACCTGTCAATCATCCCCGGCATGGCGGTTCTGCTGGTCAAGATGGAAACCGATTTTGTCGATTATTACGAAGCGTTCTATGATGCCGTCCGCAGCGGCGGCTCGCTGGAGCAGATTGAAAACCTGCGCAACGATATGGTGCACACGATCCGTCAGGGCATTTACCAGATCATCAATATCCAGGCCGTCACCGCGCTCGCCGTTTTCATCTCCGGAGCCACCCTGCTGCCGTGGCTGGGCATCTCCCCCCTCTATCTGCCCTTGCTGTTCGTCAACCTGATCGCCGTCAGCCTGCAAGTCGTGTTTCTGGGCATCCTGGGCGTTCTGTTCTATCTCGACAAGCGCCGGATCGTGCTGGCGCTGACCGCCTGGCTGGTGCTGCTCAACGGGACGCTCACCGTGCTGACGCTGCATCTGGGGCCGACTTTTTACGGCTACGGATTCGCCGCCGCGCTGGCGCTGGCCATCATGCCCGGCTTCTGGATGCTGGACCGGAAACTGGCGACGCTGGAATATGAGACCTTCATGTTGCAGTAGGAAAACTATCCCCGGCTGAAAATCCCTCTCTCCTCACGAGAGAGGGAAACATCCATTACGCGGCGGTCGACATCGGTTCCATGCCCGAGATGTCCGCCGGCTCCCGGGCCGTCAAGGACTCTCCGTAACCATCCGGATTCTGCGACTGCCACCGCCACAAGTCGCGGCACATCGCCTCCTGATCACGCACCGCCCGCCACCCCAGCACCTCGCGGGCATAGCCCGGATCGGCATAGCATGCGGCCACATCCCCGGGACGTCGTTCGTGCACGGTATAAGGCACGGGTTTGCCGGAGGCTTTCGCGAAGGCCCGCACCATGTCCAGCACACTGTAACCGATGCCGGTGCCCAGATTGACCGTCAGCAAGCCGACCTGACCGCGCAGCTTTTCCAGCGCTTTGAGGTGGCCCAGCGCCAGATCCACCACGTGGATATAGTCACGGACGCCGGTGCCGTCGGGGGTCGGGTAATCAATGCCATAAATCGGCAGGCTATCCCGCTTGCCGCCGGCGACTTGGGCGATATAGGGCATCAGGTTGCCGGGAACACCGTTCGGATCCTCGCCTATCCGGCCGCCGGGATGCGCACCTGTCGGGTTGAAATAGCGCAGAATGACAATATTCCAGGCCTCCGGATTCTCCCGGTACAGGGAGCCCAGCATGTTTTCCACCGCCAGCTTGCTGGCCCCATAGGGATTGGTCACGGACAACGGCGCATCCTCACGGATCGGCACCGCGATCGGATCGCCATAGACCGTAGCCGATGAACTGAACACCAGATTGCGGATTCCCGCCTCCGCCATCGCCTCAAACAGCCGCAACGAGCCCAGCACATTGTTGTCATGATACCGCCAGGGTTCGGCGACCGACTCGGGCACGGACTTGAGTCCGGCAAAATGGAGCACCGCCGTGAAGGAAAACCGCCGCATGATTTGCCGCAGGGCCTCGCCGTCCCGGATATCCGCCTGGAAAAAATGCACGCGCTTGCCGGTCATTTCCTGCACCCGCCGCAGCGACTCCGGCTTGCTGTTGCAAAGATTGTCGACCACCACCACCTCATAACCGGCGTCAAGCAGCTCCACCACCGCATGAGAACCGATATAACCCGCACCGCCTGTGACCAATATCACGTCTGACATGAATTTTCTCCTGAATACATCAATATGGCGCGGCGCTCCGCTGACATTATATCCACGCAAAGGACACGCATCAGGCTTGCATTAACCCCGGCTACTGCGGGCGACAATCAGCCGTCATCCAAAAATTATAATTTGCATTTTAAAAATAATGCGTTTGTTACCGCACCGATACCCGGCATCAATACCGCTATTTTGGATCTATTGCGATGCGGCGATAATATTTGGCCTGATATTTAATGCCATGTATCGGTTATTTCCATAACCCTGGAAGCAGCATTTCAAATAGCGCATTTGACTCCGCGCAGAGTTCATTTGCGAATACGGCCGGCATCAATTCATGCCCGCTGATCATGGCATTAACTGGCTGTTAAATACGGCTATACAAGGAGTCAAACCATGTGTGGAATCGTCGGCGCCGTTGCCCAGCGCAACGTCACGGATATACTGATCAACGGCCTCAAGCATCTGGAGTACCGGGGCTATGATTCGGCCGGGCTGGCCGTCCTTGATCACGGGGAAATCAAGCGTGAACGCCAACCCGGCAAGGTCATTGCGCTGCAAACGGCGGCCGGCGCCTCCGGAATCAACGGACTGGCGGGCATCGCCCACACGCGCTGGGCGACCCACGGCGCCCCGACCCGCGACAACGCGCATCCCCATGTTTCGGGAGATATCGCCGTCGTGCACAACGGCATCATCGAAAACCATGAACGCCTGCGCGAATTCCTGGAGAACGAAGGCTTCGTCTTTACCTCCCAGACCGATACCGAGGTCATCGCCCATCTGCTGCAGTTCGAACTGCGTGAAAGTGCGGATCTGTTGTCCGCCGTCAAGCGGGCCATGCTCAAGCTGGAGGGCAGCTGTGCCCTGTGCATCCTGCGCGCCGGCAATGCCGACTGCCTGATCGCGGCGCGGCGGGGATCGCCGCTGGTCATCGGCATGGGCTACAGTGAAAACTTCGTCGGCTCGGACCTGCTGGCGTTGCAAGGCATCGCTCACAGCGTCATTTTCATGGAAGAAGGCGACATCGCCGAAATCACCAGCCGCGGCGTGACCATTTACGACAACCGGGACCAGAAGGTGGTTCGGAGCACTCCGCCGATGGATCTCCTGCAAAGCGCCGGCGACAAGGGGCAATACCGGCATTACATGCTCAAGGAGATCTACGAGCAGCCGCGCGCCATCCAGCGCACGCTGGAAGGCCGCCTGAGCCGCAACCATTTGCACTCCCAGGCATTCGGCGCGGGGGCCTGGCGCATGTTCAGCCAGGTACGGCATGTCCAGATCATTGCCTGCGGCACCAGCTACCATGCCGGTTCCGTCGCCCGCTACTGGCTGGAGCAACGCACCGGTGTCACGTGCTCGGTGGAGGTTGCCTCGGAGTTCCGCTACCGCAAGCATGTCCTGCCCCCCAACACCCTGGTGGTGGCTCTCTCGCAGTCCGGCGAGACGGCCGACACCCTGGGGGCGATCCAGATCGCCCGCAGAAGTGACATACTCGGCGTGCTGGGCATTTGCAATGTCCCGACCTCAAGTCTGGTGCGCGAATCCGATTTCCACTTCATTACCCACGCCGGACCGGAAATCGGCGTGGCATCCACCAAGGCCTTCACTACCCAGCTGGTCGCCCTGATGCTGCTGACCCTGTCCATCGGTCGTTCCCAAAATACGATCACGCTGCAGGAGGAGATACGCATCGCCCGGCATCTGCAAAGCCTGCCGGTGATCCTGGAATCCGTACTTGCCCTGGACAATGACATTGCCGCCATGGCCCGTGACTTCGCCGACCGGCAACACACCCTGTTTCTGGGCCGGGGGGAAATGTATCCGCTGGCCCAGGAAGGTGCGCTCAAGCTCAAGGAAATCTCGTACATCCATGCAGAAGCCTATGCCGCCGGCGAGTTGAAGCACGGACCGCTGGCGCTGGTTGACCAGCACATGCCCATCGTCGCGATCGCCCCGCGTAACAGCCTGATCGACAAGCTGAAATCCAACCTTCAGGAGGTCCGGGCCCGAGGCGGCCAACTCTATATCTTTGCCGACCGTCAGTCTGGCCTGAAGAACGAACCGGGCATCAAGGTCTTCCCCATGCCGACGGTGGCCGAAGAAATCGCGCCTATCGTTTACAGCCTGCCCTTGCAACTGCTGGCCTACCATGTCGCCATCGTCAAGGGCACCGACGTTGACCAGCCCCGCAACCTCGCAAAATCCGTCACGGTGGAATGACTCCGCAATTTCAACCTTCGCGGCGCTGTCCACTGCAAGCGCCGCCGCCCCACGAAGAGACTTCTCATGTCATGGAAATCCATGGTCGACCGGTTCGGCCCCTGGCGCCTCCGCTTACCCGGTCGCAAGCGTCATCATCACAGCACCGAAGAAAACCTTTCCCCTACGCAAGCGCCGCCTGGCGCCGCCAGCGAGGCCGCCCGGCAGAACCGCAGCTTTGACCAATGGTGCCGAAAGGGCCGCGGGCGCGAAGCGAACCAGGAGTTGTAAGTCAAGGGCATGGCCATGATGCCTGAGACTTCGAGGGAAGGCAGGCATCGGTCCTAGCCCGCACCTGCCGCTCGCAACACCACTTCATAAAATTCTGGCGCCGACTCTTCGACGCTTGCGACCCGCCCGCTGTTACGCAAGGGATGAAGCGGCAAATAAAACATCGCTATCCGGTCCGGATGGGCTGCAACCCAATCCCTGACCGGCTTGCTGCGGTGTACGGGCTGATTATTCAGGATCAGGTAAACCTTTTTCGGAACATCCCGGATCAGTGCCTCCAGAAACCTGATCAGCAAGGCGGCGTTCAAGGCCTCATCGGCAACCATCCAGCGCGATTGCCCCTGGCGGTTGACCGTGGCCATCATCAGCCGGCGGCCCGCGCTTTCCGCACCGGACCTTGTCTCAGGTAGCGGTCCCGCCGGTGTCAACCGGTAATCCAGCGCCCGGAGATTTGCCAGTCCCAGCTCAAAGCTCCAGTGAATTTCTGCACCTTCGGCATGAGCCAGCCGCTCAAGCTCCGGAAAGGCCTCATGCCACCATTGGCACATGGCCTCCGAGCACGGCTCCTTCCGCGGCTCAAAGGGGTTCTGGATGACATATCCCCATCGTTGCAGATAATTGTTCATTCCCCGCACCGAAAAGGTGATGCCTGTGACCCTCTCAACCAGCTCGATCACTGTCATCCGGTTCCATAGCGCGCTTTTCATCCAGATTTCATCGGGCCGATAGCGCCATATCAGGGTGCGGATGATGTCTTCCTGGCGGTCCGTCAAACGACGGCCGGATCCCGGCGGGCGACCCCGGTCACACGGTTTCAGCGCGGCCATGCCGCCATGCTCGTAGAGATCCAGCGCCTTGCGGACGGCCGGCCAGCTCAAGCCGGTTTTACTCACGATTTTCATGACCGGCTCTCCTGCCAGATGCAGCCTGATGACCCGCTTGCGGAGGATGTGCAGTTTTGCCAGGGTCTTGATGGTTCGATGTGCGTTCTGACGGGGGCGTTCATCATGGTCCATAGTCATCACTGGATAGCTCAAGCCATCATTAACCAGCTTGCGGGTAAGCCGGGGCATCCCGGCCTTGACGAAGGTTTTGCAACGCCAATCTCAGCAGAAACCGATCGCTCGATCGGTTCGCTATCACACACAATCCGGAAGCAGACCGTATCGATATGCCGACACGGTCGCTCCCGGCCTGAGAACCGCCTCAACGCATCAGGCAACGTTCAGGATATGACATCACGGGCGGCAGACGGCTGACTGCCGCACCAGCAGACTTCGTCATGCCGGGCTCGATCGGCATCATGATGTCAATCATTCCCTCATGGACAATCAGACCGCCGTCATCCCGGTAATCGATCAAGCCCAGACGTCTGAACTTATTCATGAAACTGCTGACGCGGGCTCGGGTGGAGCCAATCATCTCGGCCATGGTTTCCTGGGAAAAACGGGGGAAAATGGGCTGCAGCTCGGCCTGACTGCCGTACTCCGCCAGAAGCAGCAGCAACCGTGCGAGGCGTTGCTCGGAGGTATTGAACAAATGATCAACCAGATCTTCTTCCAGGCGAATACTGCGCGCCAGCACATGGGCCATAAACATCTCGGAATATTCCGGCTCCTTACGCAGCATGGCGATCATGGCGGTCGTCTTGATCTGGATAATCGTCGCGTTTTCCAGCACCTCGGCAGTCGACATGCGTATTTCCTGTCCGGCCAGACAACCCTCCCCGAAAAACGCCCCGCGCTGGAGAAGTGCGATTACCGCCTCCTTACCCAACGCGGAAACCACCGTCAATTTGACTTTTCCGCGAAGAATGTAATACACCGAATCCGCCACATCGCCCTGCGAGAAAATCATATCTTTTCTGCCAAGATAATGTACAAATGCGGCCTCTCCTTTTTTGTCACCGGTTTTCTCAAGGAATATCCGAAGATCAAACATGTGCCGACTCCCTTAATGGCATATTGCCGTGATGATATGCAGCTTTAATAGATTATTCATTGCGACAATCCTGCAATAAATATAAACCTCCTCACCTGTCGTCAAATTGGCTCTGATATCACTGCATCCGCCTGAAATGATTCCATTCCGCAATTCCGGGCTGCAACATGATCAATTTGCCTGGAACGCCATTGATACATGGCAATGGACGCATCCTAGTGGCCAAAAAAAAGGCTGTCAATGCATTATGTCTTTTGTAGGACAATCGAATAAGTGCTTTAAAATCAGTGCTATGTGCGGTACCGCACACAAGTATCGCGGGCAGAGTCCCTGTTATTTAACCGGCATGTATCATGCCGCCGCCAAGCAGGAAAAGTTGCGGATATGTCCCTTGAGTCGCATGCCAAATCACACAAGATCACCAAAGATACACCTTGTTTTCTAATGATTTTCCTTGACGCGAGCTTGTCCGGTTCGTCTGACGCGCTGTACGGGCCGGATGGCGGCCGAAGTGGTGCCTGCCATCGCGATAATTAAATCCATGCAAGTCCAACGGTTGTTCCTTTGGGAACATTGCAACAGGGTCTTACCCGGTGTCAGACCTGTCCAGATGCATCGAAAGTTCCGATTTCCATGACAAAAAAACTTTTTGCTGTTGATCGTTCGCTCAATATTTGAACGATTCATGCCCCCATCCCAGGATTTCCTTTACCCCCACTCCCATGAGGCCCCTTTATTCCCACCGGCAAACAGGGGTTTGAACCTGCCCGACCGGCCCTCAGAACCGTCACGGCCAAGCGACAAGCCTCCCATTGACACCACCGCCCCCGCATAGTACATACAAATCATAAGGTTACTGCCAAAGCTGCCGTATCCATCCTCCAAGCGGACGTCCCCATGAAAATCCAGTTCCTCGGCGCCACCCAGACCGTTACCGGCTCCAAATACCTGCTCACTTCCGGCGACACCAAAATCCTGATCGACTGCGGCCTTTACCAGGGCTACAAATGGCTGCGCCAGCGCAACCGCGAGCCCTTGCCCTTCAAGGCCTCGTCGCTGGATGCCGTCATCCTCACCCATGCCCACATCGACCACACCGGCTACCTGCCGGTGCTGTACAAGGAAGGCTTTCGCGGCCCGGTCTATTGTCACCACGCCACCAAGGCCCTCAGCGAGATCCTGCTGCGCGACGCCGGACACTTGCAGGAAGAAGACGCCAAGTTCTACGAACGCCACAAGATCGGCAAGCATGAGAAGCCGGAGCCGCTCTACGACATCGACACGGCTGTCGCCAGTTGCCGCCTGCTGAAAGGGGTTTCCTTTGACCATCCGTTCAAGGTGAACGACCTGACCATTCACCTGCACCCGGTCGGCCACCTGCTGGGTGCGGGCAGCGCCATCGTGGTTGGGGAAGGCAAGACGGTCGGCTTTTCGGGTGATGTCGGTCGGCCCAACGACCTGTTCATGTTCCCGCCCGCGCCGTTGCCCGCGCTGGACCTGCTGGTGTTGGAATCCACTTACGGCAACCGCCTGCATCCGCAAAACGATCCCTGGCAGCAACTGGAAACCATCGTCAATGAGACTGCCCAGCGCGGCGGCGTGCTGGCCGTACCGAGTTTTGCCGTCGGCCGCACGCAAATCCTGCTGCACATGCTCACCCGGCTGATGGATCAGCAACGCATCAAGCGCGTTCCTGTTTTCCTCGACAGCCCGATGGCCATTGATGCCTCAGAAATCTATTGTGAATACAACGAACTGCACCGGCTGAGCGCGGAGGAATGCCGCAGCCTGTGCCAGGCCACCACCTTTACCCGCACCGTCGATCAATCCAAGCAACTCAGCGAGGAAGACGGCAGCCACATCATCATCGCGGGCAGCGGCATGGCCACCGGCGGCCGCATCCTGCACCACATGAAACGGCTGCTGCCCTTCCCGAAAAATACCATCATGTTCACCGGCTTCCAGGCGGGAGGAACGCGGGGGGCGAACATGCTGGGGGGAGCCGAGGCGATCAAGATTCACGGTGCGTACGTGCCCTGCGCGGCGCATGTCGAATTGCTCGACGGCCTGTCGGGTCACGCGGATTATGCGGAAATCACGGAATGGCTGAAGGCCTCGGCGCTGACGCCGCAGACCCGCATTTACCTGGTGCATGGCGAGCCGGACGCCGCCGATCACCAGCGCAAATACATCGAGGAACAAACGCCGATGACGGTGAAGGTTGCCGAATACATGCAGACCATCACCGTCTGAGCAGGGTCAGGCCACCTTGCGGTAAAGCACGTCCCATACGCCGTGGCCCAGCTTCTGGCCGCGGCTCTCGAACTTGGTCAACGGCCGGAAGTCCGGGCGCTCGGCAAACTGTCCGGGGCCGGCCATGTTCTCGAATCCTTCCGCGACTTCCAGAATCTCCAGCATCCAGTCGGCATAGGGCTGCCAGTCGGTCGCGGCATGGAATACCCCGCCCGTCTTCAGCTTGCGGCGGATCAGCTGCATGATGTGCGGCTGCACGAAGCGGCGCTTGTGGTGCTTCTTCTTCGGCCAGGGGTCGGCAAAATACAGTTGCACCGTGTCGATACAGGCATCGGGGAAGAAATGTTCCAGCGCCAGCAAGGCATCGGCATCCATCACCCGCAGGTTGGGCAGATCGACGCTGCCTGCCTCGAAGCAGATTTGCGCGATGCCGTTGGGATGAATCTCGATGCCGATGAAGTCCCGCTCCGGCGCGGCCTGCGCCATCTGCACCAGCGAATAGCCCATGCCGAAGCCGATTTCCACCGTCAGCGGCGCCATGCGGCCAAAGACGGCTTCCTGATCGAAAGTCTGATCTTCCATGCTCAGCAGGTAGCGGCCGCCATACTGTTCCAGCCCCTGCTTCTGCGAGGTGGTGAACGCCGACGAGCGCTTCATGAAGGTCAGGATGCGCCGCTTGTGTTCCTCGGGAACATCGGCGGCCGGGGTGACAACGGGTTCGGTCATGGCGGCGGAACTACAATCAGGTTACTTGAAAAAAAGGCCTTCCAGCGGACTGGAAGCTGAGGCGTAAAGCTTGCGCGGCATGCGTCCGGCCAGAAAAGCCTCGCGTCCGGCCTCCACAGCCTTCTTCATGGCTGACGCCATCAACACCGGATTCTTCGCCTTGGCGATGGCGGTGTTCATCAGCACCCCGGCGCAGCCCAGTTCCATAGCTATGGCGGCATCGGAAGCCGTACCGACACCGGCATCGACAATGATCGGCACCGTCGCCTGCTCCATGATGATGCGCAGGTTGTAGGGATTGATGATGCCCAGGCCGGAGCCGATCAGGCTGCCCAGCGGCATCACCGCCACGCAACCCATTTCTTCCAGCTGCTTGGCGATGATGGGATCATCGGAGGTGTAGACCATCACCTGGAAGCCGTCCTTGACCAGTACTTCCGCCGCTTTCAGCGTTTCCACCACGTTCGGGTAGAGGGTCTTTTCATCCCCCAGCACTTCCAGCTTCACCAGCGAATGGCCGTCCAGCAGTTCACGCGCCAGACGGCAGGTGCGCACGGCGTCGTCGGCGGTATAGCAACCGGCGGTGTTCGGCAGGATGGTGTACTTGTCCGGGCTGATCACATCCAGCAGGTTCGGCTCGCCGGGCGTCTGGCCGATGTTGGTGCGGCGCACCGCCACCGTCACGATTTCCGCACCGCTGGCTTCGATGGCCAACCGGGTTTCTTCCAGATCACGGTACTTGCCCGTTCCCACCAGCAACCGCGACTCATAAGTCTTTCCGGCCAGCACCAGCATCTCATCATTCATTACGTTCAACCTCCGCCAATGGCGTGGACAATTTCAACCTTGTCGCCCGGCTGCAACCGGGTTTCGGCATGACGGCTGCGGGAGACAATTTCCGCATTCACTTCCACTGCCAGCCGCTTGCCGGTCAGTTCCAGCTGCTGCAACAGTTCCAGCACCGTGGAACCCTCAGCCAGTTCTTGCGGCGCGCCGTTCACCAGAATCTGCATTCAAATCCCCTTTTGCCAGGCGGCAACCGCCAGCCAGATCCACCCGGCGATGAAGGCCAGGCCGCCAATCGGCGTAATCGCTCCGAACCAGCGCGGCGCGCCCAGCGCCATCGCGTACAGCGAGCCGGAAAAAATCACGATGCCCGCCAGCAGGCAGCCGCCAATGCCGCGACTCAGCGACAGGTCGGGCCGGACCGCCGCCAGCACGCCGATGCCCAGCAAGCCCAGTGCGTGAATGAAATGGTAATCACAGCCGGTATGCCACCAGGCCAGCTGCTCGGCGGTCAGGCGGGCTTTCAGGCCATGCGCGCCAAAGGCTCCCAGCGCGACCGCCAGGGCCAGGTTCAGACTTCCCAACGCCACCCACATGGTGATCGCTCCAATAAAAAGGCCGCGCAAAAGCGCGGCCGGTATTATGCGTTGCCGGAATCAGGCTGTCAGCATCGCCGTCTTGATCTTTTCCATCGCATTCTTTTCCAGCTGGCGGATCCGCTCGGCGGAAACCTTGTATTCCGCCGCCAGCTCGTGCAGCGTCGCCTTGTCATCGGCCAGCCAGCGCCGGGTCAGGATATCGCGCGAACGCTCGTCCAGACGGCCCATGGCGGCCACCAGGCGCTCGGTGCTGTCCTCTTCCCAGTTCGACTCTTCCAGCATGCGCGCCGGATCGTAGCGGTTGTCTTCCAGATACAGGGCCGGGGCATGCGCGGCGCGCTCGTCCTCATCATCCGAGACACTGGCTTCAAAGGAAGCATCATAAGCCGACAGGCGTCCTTCCATCTCCAGAACCTGTTCCGCCGTCACGTTCAGATCGCTGGCGATCGACTCGGCTTCGGCCTGGGTCAGGCTGCGGCTGCCCTTCTTCATGCCGCGCAGGTTGAAGAACAGCTTGCGCTGGGCCTTGGTGGTGGCGACCTTGACGATGCGCCAGTTCTTGATCACGTATTCGTGGATTTCCGCCTTGATCCAGTGCACGGCGAACGAAACCAAGCGCACACCCATGCGCGGGTCGAATCGTTTCACCGCCTTCATCAGGCCGACGTTGCCTTCCTGGATCAGATCCGCCTGCTGCAGGCCGTAACCGGCATAGCTGCGGGCGATATGCACCACGAAACGCAGATGCGCCAACACCAGCTGGCGGGCGGCATCCAGGTCTTCTTCATAGAAATAGCGCTCAGCCAGTTCGCGCTCTTCCTCGACGGTGAGGATGGCGACCTGATTGACATTGGCAATGTACGCGCCCAGATTGGCTCCGGGTGCGGCGAGCGTCACCGGTACAAGACCGCGACTGGTGCTCATGCGTGCTTCTCCTACGGATAAAGTGAACATTGATACTTTAATAATACCGCCGTTAGCTTAGGCGCTCCAGCCCCAATTGCAAGGGTTTTATGGCGGTTGTGTAAGGTTTCTTTACACTGGAAAGATAACCCCGGAAACCGTGTTGAAATTGACGCAAATCAATCACAATATGATATAAATACGGCAGGATTATCTGTTATTATCGGCTCATTAACCCACCTCGGAGTGATGACCATGAAAAAGTCCCTGCTTGCGCTGACCGCCCTTGGCATGATGATGGCTTCCGGCTTTGCCGCCGCCGCTGACCGTAATGGCGAAGCTGTGTTCAAGGCTGTCTGCACCACCTGCCATACGGCGGGCCTGATGAACGCCCCCAAGCTGGGCGACAAGGCCGCTTGGGCTCCGCGTATCGCCCAAGGCAAACCCACGTTGTACAAGAATGCCTTGGCCGGTATCCGCATGATGCCCGCGAAGGGCACCTGCGCCAACTGCACGGAAGGCGAAATCAAGGGCGCCGTCGATTACATGGTCGGCAAGGCCAAGTAATCGTCTTAGTCCCGCTTGATGCAATAAGAAAGGGAGGCCCAGGCCTCCCTTTCTTATTGGCGGATGCGGACGGCTTATTATTCCGTCTGGAACAGCGCCGCCACGAACTCCTTGGCCACGAAAGGCCGCAGGTCGTCAATCTTCTCCCCCACCCCGATATAACGGATAGGCACATGGGTGCGGCTGGCGATATTGAACAGCACACCGCCCTTGGCGGTGCCGTCCAGCTTGGTGATGGTCAGGCCGGTCAGGCCCACTGCCTGGTCAAATTCCTGAACTTGCGCGATGGCGTTCTGGCCGGTGCCCGCATCCACCACCAGCATGGCTTCGTGCGGGGCCGCGCCATCCAGCTTCTGGATGACGCGCTTCACCTTCTTCAGTTCTTCCATCAGGTTCGACTTGGTGTGCAGGCGTCCGGCGGTGTCGATGATCAGCACATCCACATCCTTGGCCTTGGCGCTTTGCAGGGCGTCAAAAGCAACCGAAGCGGAATCCGCACCGGTTCCCTGGGCCACCACGGCAATGTTGTTACGCTCGCCCCAGACCTGCAGCTGTTCGACGGCCGCCGCGCGGAAGGTATCGCCTGCAGCCAGCATCACCTTCTTGCCTTCCTTTTGCAGGCGCTTGGCCAGCTTGCCGATGGTGGTGGTCTTGCCGACACCGTTCACGCCAACCATCAGGATGACATAGGGACGCTTGGCGGGATCAATATGCAGCGGCTTGACGCGCGGGGCCAGCAATTCGACCAACTCTTCCTGCAAGGCCTTGTACAGGCCGTTGGAGTGCGTCAGTTCCTTGCGAGAGACACGCTCGGTCAGCTTGCCGATGATGGTGCGGGTGGCATCGATGCCCATATCGGCCAGCAGCATCTGGGTTTCGATTTCTTCCAGCAGTTCGTCATCGATTTCCTTGCCGCCGATCAGCAGGGTAACCATGCCGTTGGTAAACGTATCGCGCGTGCGCGAAAGACCGGATTTCATGCGTGCAAAGAAACTGCTGCCGGAGCCGGGTACATGCTCGGCAGCGGCTTCGGCCTGAACCAGCGCTTCGGTGCGCGGATTCTCGATAATCGGCACATCCACGGCCGGCAGGCTGGGAAGCGTGACATCGGTATTGCCTTCCCAGGCCCAGTCGGCGGCCGGATCATCGGGGACACTGATCGGTGTTTCATCGGCACTGGAGGCATTCGCGCCGCTTTCCGGTTTATTCCAGGAGAACCAGCTCCTGGAGCCGGATTTGGCGTCAGCCGGGTTGTCATGCTGAGACATAGGGTCATCCACAAAGATTAACAAAGCACCCGAAAAAGTTGCGCTATGCTACCACTCCTCCGGCAATCTCCCTATAAAAAAGCTCTCGCTATGCACTGCAAACCGTGGCTCTATCCGCTGCTGGCGGCGTTGTCCTGCACCGCTCATGCCTCCCCCACCCAGGAGTTCACCCTGGCCAACGGGCTGAAAGTCATCGTCCGTGAGGACCACCGCGCGCCCGTGGCGGTGACGCAGGTCTGGTACCGCGTCGGCTCCAGTTATGAACCCGCCGGCAAGACCGGCATGTCCCATGCGCTCGAACACATGATGTTCAAGGGCACCGACAAGGTCCCGGCCGGTGAATTCTCGCGGATGGTGGCCTGGTTTGGCGGCTCGGATAACGCCTTCACCACCGACGACTACACGGCCTATTACCAGTTATACAGCAGCAATCGCGTGCCGCTGGCGCTGGAACTGGAAGCCGACCGGATGGTCAACCTGAAACTGAGCCCTGAATCCTTCGCCCAGGAAATCCGGGTGGTGATGGAGGAAAGGCGTCAGCGCACGGACGACAACCCGCAGTCGCAAGCCCTGGAAAAATTCCAGGCGCTGGCCATGTTCACCACCCCGCACCGGACCCCGACCATCGGCTGGATGCAGGATCTGGAGGCGATGAAGATTGAGGACCTGACTGCCTGGTACCGGTTGTGGTACGCCCCGAACAACGCCACCCTGGTGGTGGTGGGCGATGTGGACCCGGTTCAGGTCAGGACCCAGGCCGAACAATATTTCGGGCAGATTCCCGCCCAGAATACCCCGATCACCCTGCCGCCGCGCGAACTGCAGCAGCCCGGTGAACGGGAAATGCAATTATCCCTGCCCGCCAAGGTTCCGGCGCTGTATATCGGGTTCAATGTTCCCAGCCTGACCACCGCGGCCTCTCCGAAAGACGCCTACGCCCTGCGCATGCTGCTGAGCATTCTGGACGGCGGTCTCAGCGCGCGCCTGGAAAGCCGCCTGGTGCGCACCCAGCGCGCCCTGACCGCCGTCAGCAGCAGCTATAACATGATGGCTCGCGGCGACACCCTCTTTACCCTGACCGCCATTCCCGGTGAAGGCGTCACCCTGGCGCAGGCCAAACAAAAGATCCTTGATGAACTGGAAGCGCTGAAGACGGAAAGCATCAGCCCTGAAGAGCTGGAGCGGGTCTATACCGGCATTCTGGCCGAAAATGTCTTCCGGCAGGATGACATCCAGGAGCAGGCCAACCTGATCGGCATGCTGGAAAGCGTCGGACTGGGCTGGAAAACCATGGACGCCCTGGCCGACAACCTCAAGAGCATCACGCCTGACGATATCCGCGAATCCGCCAAGCGCTGGCTGACGCCGGCGAACATGGCCACGCTGATGTTGAATCCGGCCGAGTTGAACGTGGGAAATGCACAATGAAGAAATGCCGGCTCCTGCTTGCCCTGATTCCGACCCTGGCCCTGGCCGCGCCCGAGGGTGCCATGGTCACTCCCGGTCCGCTCACCTCGCTGGATAAACTGGACAGCATCCGGCTGGTCCGGAATTCAACCTCGCCCAATCGCAGTATCTCGGTCAAAAGTTGGCAAACGGTGAAGGGCAGCAAGGTCATGTTTGTGGAAACCCATGACCTGCCGATGCTGGATATCCGCCTGGTCTTCGATGCCGGGTCGGCCCGTGACGGGGAAAAATCCGGTCTGGCCAGCCTGACCAGCCGCATGCTGGATGAAGGCACTCCGACCCGCGACTCCTCCGCCATTGCCGCCGCTTTTGAAAACCTGGGCGTTTCCTTTGATGCGTCCTCCTATCGGGACATGTCGATTACCGACATGCGTGTCCTCAGCGACAGTAAATATCTGGAACCGGCGCTGGACGTTTTCACGGATGTTGTGGCCCATCCCGTATTTCCTGATGCGGCTTTCGCCCGCATTTTTGACAGCGCGCAAGTCGGCCAACAGCAAAAACAGCAGTCTCCGGCCTCGCAGGCCAGCGTACTGTTCTACAAGAATCTTTATGCCTGGCATCCCTATGCGCTGCCGCCCAGCGGGTCGGCGGATACCCTGAAAACCATCAAGGTTCAGGAGCTGCGGGACTTTCACCAGCAGTACTTCGTGGCGGCCAACGCGGTCATCGCGCTGGTCGGCGACATCACGGAAAAGCAGGCACAGCAGATTGCCGAACGCATCAGCACACAGCTGAATGAAGGCAAGGCCGCGCCGGCGTTGCCCGACGCCCCGGCTCTGACGCGCTCGCGGCACCTGCACCTGCAGTTCCCGTCGCAACAAACCCATATCATGGTTGGCCAGCCCGGCATCAAGCGTGGCGACCCCGACCATACCGCGCTGGCCATCGGCAACGAGATTCTGGGCGGCGGCGGTTTCAATACCGTGTTGATGCAGGAACTGCGCGAGAAGCGCGGCATGACCTACGGTGTCTACAGCAGCTTCGTGCCGATGCGCTCGCAAGGGCCGTTCATCATCAACCTGTCCACGCGCGGCGACCAGACCGGTCAGGCGCTCGACCTGATCCGCGACTTGCTGCGCCAGTTCATCAAGCAAGGGCCCACGGATGCGCAGGTGCAGGAGGCCAAGGACAACATCCTCGGCAGCTTCCCGCAAAGCACCGCCAGCAATAACGACATCCTGGCCTACATCGCCTCGATGGGCTTTTACAGCGAGCCGCTGGACTATCTGGAGACGTTCCCCGACCGCATTCGCGCCGTCACGACCGAACAGGTACGCAAAGCACTGAAAGCCCGCCTGAACCCGGACAAGATGCTGTATGTCACCGTCGGTCAGGGCGTCGACGTCAAGAAATGAGCAAGCCTTCGACCAGTACGCTGCGTATCATCGGTGGCCAGTGGAAGCGGCGCAATGTCCGCTTCCTGGCCGTGGACGACCTGCGCCCCACCCCCGACCGCGTGCGCGAAACCGTCTTCAACTGGCTGCAGTTCGACATTCAGGGCAAGCGTTGCCTGGATGCCTTTGCCGGCAGCGGCGCGCTGGGGCTGGAGGCCTTGTCGCGAGGGGCGGCTTCCTGCCTGTTTCTGGAAAAGAGCAGCCTGCAGGCCAGGCAGCTGCAGGCCACCCTGAAGGAGCTGAGCGCGGCCAATGCGGAAGTGTTGACCGGTGACAGCCTGATGTTGCTGACCCGCGTTACCGAACCTTTTGATCTGGTTTTTCTCGATCCGCCTTATGCCTTGAACCTGTGGCAACCGGTCATGGAATTACTGGCGGCCCGCCAACTGCTGGCGGCGGATTGCCTGGTGTATGTGGAAGCGGACAAGCCGTGGGAGGAATTGGGGATTCCGGAGGGCTGGGAGTATTTCAAGGAAACGAAGGCGGGGACGGTGAAGGGGTATCTTGCCCGACGCGCTTGAATCCACCCAATAAAAAAGGGGACATATTCATGTCCCCTTTTTTATTGGAAACCGGCTTACGCCAGCTCCCCCAACAGCCCGTTGATCCGCTTCACATAGCCCGCCGGATCCGCCAGCACGCTGCCTTCCGCCAGCGTCGCCTGATCCAGCACGATCAGAGCCAGGTTCTCAAAGCGGCCGTCATCCGCCGTACCGGCCATGCGCGCCAGCAGCGGATGCTGCGGATTGATTTCCAGCGTCGGCTTCGACTCCGGCAGCTTCTGGCCGCTGGCTTCCAGCATCTGCCGCAGCGCCGCGCCCAAGTCATACTGGCTGCGCACCAGACAGGCGGGCGAATCAGTCAGGCGCTGGGTGGCCTTCACCGCTTCCACCTTGTCGCCCAGCACCTTTTTCAGGCGCTCCACCAGCGACTGGCTTTCCTGCTGCAGTTTTTCCTCGGCCTGCTTGTCTTCCTCGCTGGACAGCTTGCCCAGATCCAGATCGCCCTTGGCGACATGCTGGAAGGACTTGCCGTCAAACTGGGTCAGATGGCTCATCAGCCACTCGTCCAGGCGGTCGCTCAGCAGCAGCACTTCCACGCCCTTCTTGCGGAACACTTCCAGATGCGGGCTCTGGCTGGCGGCCGCCCAGCTGTCGGCGGTGATGTAGTAGATCTTGTCCTGCCCTTCCTTCATGCG
>DASUIM010000251.1:0-1820 GCA_036279775.1 Fluviicoccus sp.
TCCGGCCCACCTGCGCTGCCGCCCCCTGAACGCCATCCCCGATGGCCTGAGCGAAATGGATGCACTGCGACGGATGACGGACCGCAGCAACCAGGACGCCGGGGCGCTGTGCTTCCTGGGCGCGGGCGCGTATGAGCACCACATTCCGGCCGCCGTCTGGGACGTGGTGGGGCGCGGTGAGTTCATGACCGCTTATACGCCGTATCAGGCGGAAGCCTCGCAGGGCACCTTGCAGGTGATCTACGAGTTCCAGAGCATGATGGCGCACCTGACCGGCATGGACGTGAGCAACGCCTCCGTTTATGACGGCGCTTCCGGCCTGGCCGAAGCGGCGCTGATGGCCGTCCGCGCCCACCGCAAGTCGAAGAGCCGCCGCATCCTGATGCCGCGCACCGTGTCGCCGTTGTACCGCGAGGCGGTGAAGGCCATTGTCGAGATGCAGGGTATCGAACTGGTCGAGCTGGATTACGACCGTAAGGAGGGCAGGATTGATCCCGCCAGCCTGCAAGCCTACGAAGGCCAGGATTTCACCGCGCTGGTCATTCCCTTCCCCAATTTCTTCGGCGTGCTGGAAGACGTGGACGCGCTGACGCGCTGGGCGGAAGCCAACAAGGTACTGACCATTGCCGTGGTCAACCCGATGGCGCTGTCCATCCTGACGCCGCCGGGTGAGTGGGGCGAAAACGGTGCGGATATTGTGGTCGGCGAAGGTCAGCCCTTCGGCATTCCGCTGTCCTCCGGCGGCCCCTATGTCGGCTTCCTCTGCTGCAAGCAGGAGCATGTGCGCCAGATGCCGGGCCGCATTATCGGCCGCACCGTCGATCTGGAAGGCAAGCCCGGTTTCGTGCTGACGCTGCAAGCGCGCGAGCAGCATATCCGTCGTGCCAAGGCGACTTCGAACATTTGCACCAACCAGGGTCTGGCGATGACCGCCGCCACCATCTACCTCAGCCTGATGGGGTCGGAAGGGATCGAGCGTGTAGCGCTGGCCAGCCACAACAACCTGCAGGCGCTGGCGCAGCAGACTGCCGGTGTCGCCGGTGTCGGCCGTCCCTTTGCCGGGGCCACGTTCCACGAAAGCGTGCTGACCTTGCCGAAGCCCGCCGCCGGTGTGCTGGCGGCGATGGCCGATCAGGGCGTGCTGGGTGGTCTGGACCTGTCACCGTATTACCCGGAGCTGGGCAGCGCCCTGCTGGTGTGCGCCACCGAAACCAAGAACGCCGCTGACCTGCAGAAGTACGTGCAGGTTCTCGAAACAGCCCTGGCCCGTGCGGAGTAAGACCATGACCCTGATTTTTGAACGTTCCGAACCCGGTCGCCGCGCCACCGCCCAGGCCCCCGTGGTCCGTCAGGAAGCCGTGGCGCTGCCCGCCAACCTGCGCCGCAAACAACCCGCGCTGCTGCCGCAGGCTTCCGAAATGCAGGTGGTGCGTCACTACACCAACCTGTCGCGCAAGAATTTCAGCATCGACACCCAGTTCTATCCGCTGGGTTCCTGCACCATGAAGTACAACCCGCGCGGCGCGCACAAGGCGGCGATGATGCCCGGCTTCCTCGGCCGCCATCCGCTGGCCCCGGCGTCGCACTCGCAGGGTTTTCTCGCCTGCATGTACGACCTGCAGGAAGTACTGAAGGAAGTGACCGGCATGAAGGGCGTGTCGTTGACGCCAGCCGCCGGCGCCCAAGGCGAGTTTGCCGGTGTGGCGATGATCCGCGCCTATCACCTGTCGCGCAACGATGTGGCCCGCACCGAGATGCTGATCCCCTCGACCGCGCACGGCACCAACCCCGCCACGGCGGTGATGTGCGGCTACACCGTG
>DASUIM010000252.1:0-7464 GCA_036279775.1 Fluviicoccus sp.
TTCCCGGCTGGCGGAATTGGCCGGTCGCGGGCTGCTCTGGTTCGGTCGCGGGCCGCTCAGCTTCATCGCCGGCACCGGGCTGGTCTGGCTGCACCGCAATCTGGAGGCCATCGAGATCGGCCACAATGTGCTGCACGGCCAGTACGATTACTTCCCGGAAATCCCGGAGTTCCACGCCCACAACTTCAAGTGGAAGGCCCCGATTGACGAGGAAGGCTGGCGGCGCGAGCACAACGCCATGCACCACGTGCATACCAATGTCTACGAGAAAGACCCCGACCTGAACCACGGCCTGCTGCGCACCAACGCCCAGACGCCGTGGAATCCGGCGCACCGCTGGCAGGTGCCGTTGTACATGTTCGGCGTCTACCCCACCATGCTGTACCGCTTCAACGGTCAGAACCTGGGCTTCGCGCAGGACTACCGCGCCGAAGCTTTCCCGACCGGCAACGAGGGCTACGCGCTGGTCGATACCGGCAGCCAGTCGCTGGAAGAGCGCCAGAAACGCAACAGTCGTTCCATCAACCGTGTGCTGTTCAAGGAATATGCCGTCTTCCCGACGCTGGCGCTGCTGACCGGGCGTTCGCCGCTGCGGGTGCTGGCGGGCAACGCCATCGCCGACATGGTCAACAACTACTGGATCGGCCTGACCATCCAGGCCACTCATTTCACCGAACCGTTGCAACCGGAAGATGCCATCGACCACAAAGGCCGCTGGTACCTGTCGCAGCTGGATTCGTCGGTGAACTTCAAGGGCAGCCGCCGCATGAGCATCCTCTGGGGGCACCTCAATTACCAGATCGAACATCACCTGTTCCCGGACATTCCCTCGCACCGCTATCCGGACATGGCGAAGGAGGTGAAGGCGGTCTGTGCGAAGCACGGCATCACCTACAAGCTCAACGACAGCTGGGGCAAGGCCATCCGCAATTATGTGAAGGTGATGTGGAAATACTCCTTCCCCAATAAGGCGGAGGCCTGAGCCATGTTGCAGGCATTGAAAGCGCGCGCCAGCGTCCGGGCGTTGCAGTGGCTGGGACGGGACCGGATGGACTATCTGGCGTCCAACACCATGACGGTGCTGAACCGTGCCGTGAACGACTTCCTGTGGACCTACGAATTGAAGGCGGTGGTCACCGCAGTCCGTGACGAAGCACCGGGCGTGAAAACCTTCACCTTGATGCCGAACCAGCACTGGAAGGGCATGCAGGCGGGGCAGTATGTGGAAGTGACGGTAGACGCCGACGGCCGGAGACTGACCCGTTGCTACAGCCCGACCATGCTCGCGGATGGCAGCATCAGCATTACCGTCAAGCGTACCGGCATGGGCGAGGTTTCCGGCTGGATGCACGACTGGCTGCGGCCGGGCGGGGTGGTGGAGCTGAGTCAGGCGCAGGGCTGCTTCCGTTATCGCGGGCAGGACAAACTGTTGTTCCTGTGCGCCGGGTCGGGCATTACGCCCTGTCATGCCATGATTGCCGAGCGTCTGGCGTCAGGCGCGACGACGGACCTGCAACTGCATGCCCGCTTCGCCACGGCGGGTGACGTGATCTTTGCCGGCACCCTGCGCGGCTGGAAAAACCGGTTTCCGGTGGATATCGCGCTGAGCCGGGAAACGGTGGATGGCTATTCCGCGCCGCTGACCGTGGAGAACTTCGAGGCCCGCTATCCGGATTTCCGCGACCGCGATATCTATCTCTGCGGCCCGGCCGGTTTCATGGAAAGCATGGTGTTGCTGCTGACGGAGCTGGGCTACAACCTGGGCCGCCTGCATACCGAGCGCTTTACGCTGGCCGGGGCGGAAGGCGGCGGAACGCTCGACTTCCAGAGTGCGCCGCCGGAAATCCGCTTCAACCACCTGAACACGACGGTACAACTGACGGCTGAGGATGAGGGGCTGACCCTGCTGGAGGCGGCGCGCCGTCATGGCGTGCCGGTGGAGTCGGGTTGCTGCAAGGGCATGTGCGGCAGCTGCAAGCTGACGCTGAAGGAAGGCAAGGTGAGCGGCAATGCCTTGGGGCAGGCCGTTTACCTGTGCACGTCCTACCCCGATTCCGCCAAGGTGGTGCTGGACGCCTGAGCGTTCAGCCGCCGCTGGTGCGGATGCTGCCGACACATTCGGGCAGGCCGGGGGCAATGGCTTCCGCCACCCGCTGCCCGAAGTCCGTGCCGATGGTCGCCAGCGCCTCGGCGCGCGCCTTGAAATATCGCTGCCCCGGGGGGCTTTGCGCGAACTGCAGATAGCCCTGCAACTCTTCCGCCGTCAGTCCGCCGTAAAGGTTGGCCAGCGAGCGCCGTACCTGACGGCTCATGAAGCCCACCCGGTTGCGCTTGGCGATGTTCAGCCCGATGTGTGATCCGGGAATCTGCATCAGCGCCAGACAATCATAGTTATCCAGACGTTCGATCAAGGCATTGGCGCTGGCCATGAAAACGGCGGAAAGCGCATCGTTCAGTTGAACCGCCTTCAACAAAGCCAGGGTGTCGTTGCTGTTGGCGGCGGCAGCCGGGGTGTTCAACCGTTCCCGGAAACTGCTTTCCGCCTGCAACACTGCCTGTCCGGTGGGTGATTGATAAAAGTCGATGACCGCCTGCATGTCCTCGCCGCTGAGGGTGCGCGACAACACCTGCTGCAACTGGGCATCGGTGAAGGGATTGTCAATGGTGCTCTGGATGGTGCCGCGTACCTCGTCCAGGAAACGCTGCGGAATCCATTGCGTCACATCCGGGTCGTACAGCGGCGTTTCCAGATAATAGAGCGGGGTGCGGAAACGGCTGGCCTGCAACAGTTCGGCCGCATTGGCCTTGGCTACCGGCGGAGGCACGGGAACGGACTGGCAGCCAGCCAGCAACAGCACGGAAAGCAGGGGCAGAAGTCGCCGCATCGTTGTTCTTCTCATCTCATTCAAGCCGGGTATCGCGGTCCTGCCGCAGCATGTCCAGCATGGCGCCGGCCGCCCGTGACAGGGTTCTGCGCGGATGATACACCACCCCCAGACTGCGATGCATTTCGACCCCGGACAGCGGCAGCACCACCATGTCCTCGTTGGCCATGCTGGCAGGCAGCACGCTCCATCCCAGCCCGATCGACACCATCATGCGGATAGTTTCCAGGTAATTGGTAGCCATGGTCACGTTCAGTTCCAGGTGCGATTCCTGGAACAGCTTCGCAGCAATCTGGCGGGTGAAGGTGTTCAGCGACGGCAGGATGGCGGGATGACTGGTCAGATCCTGTAAGGCCAGTCCCGGTTTGCTGGCCAGCGGATGATCACGCCCGGCGACAAAGGCGAGGGGGTCATCCCAGATCTCCTCCGCCAGCAGGCGCGCATCCGGCACCGGCGGCAGGGTGACGATGCCCAGCTCCAGTTCACCGCTCAGCACGGATTCGTAGGCTTCCTCGGAGTCGATGAACTGGATGTCCAGCCGCACCTCCGGATATTGCTGCGAGAAGCGGCGCAACGTCGGCGGCAGGCGGTGCAGACCGATATGGTGCGAAGTGCCGATGCGCAGCACGCCGGTAATCGGGCCGCTGAGGTCGGCAATGCTCTTGCGGATGTCGTCGAAGTCCAGCAGCCACTGGCGGGCGCGGGGCAGCAAGGCCCGGCCCGCCTCGGTCAGCTGTACGCGGCGGCCGACACGGTCAAACAGCTGCACGCCCAAAGACTCCTCCAGATTGTTGACGCGCTTGCTGATGGCGGGCTGGGTCAGGAACAGCCGCTCGGCGGCGTGCGAGAAGGACTCGGTGCGGGCGACCTCGATGAAGGCCAGGACGTCGGCGGTATTCATGGGATGCAACAGTTTTATGAATTGTGATTGAAGTATAAATCTTTTCTATTGTCGGGCGAGGGCAGATCAGGGGACTATGCAAGAATACTTTTACTCCGCCAGACAGGAATCGGCGGCAAGGAGATATGCATGCAATCCCCCGATTTCCCGCCGGACGAAGCCTTCCGCCTGCGCACGCTGACTTCGCTCAGCATTCTGGATACACCTCCGGAGGAACGCTTCGACCGTCTCACCCGTCTCGCGCAGCGCTTGTTCGATGTACCGATTGCCCTGGTCAGCCTGATTGACAGTAACCGGCAGTGGTTCAAGTCCTGTCAGGGACTGGATGTGCGCGAGACGCCTCGCGACGTGTCCTTCTGCGCCCACGCCATTCTTGGCAACGACCTGCTGGTGGTTCCGGATGCCGCTGCCGATGCCCGTTTTGCCGACAACCCGCTGGTAACGGGCGAGCCTTTTATCCGCTTTTACGCCGGTTGCCCGTTGAAAGCCCCCAACGGCAGCCTGCTGGGCACATTGTGCGTGATCGACCGGCAAGCCCGGGAGTTCAGTCATGATGACCGGGCTGCCCTGCGTGATCTGGCGGCCATCGTTGAACAGGAGCTGGCCATCCTCTTCCTGGCGACGATGGATGAACTGACCGGGGTCTACAACCGGCGCGGTTTCATGATGCTGGCGCCGCAGGTGCTGAAGTTGTGTCAACGACAGCTGACGCCCGCGACGCTGGCCTTCTTCGATCTGGACGGCCTGAAGCCGGTCAACGACCGCTTCGGTCACGGGGAAGGGGATGTGGCGCTGACGGTGTTCGCCACCCACCTGCGGCGCAGCCTGCGTGCTTCCGATCTGGTGGCGCGGCTGGGCGGCGACGAGTTCGCGGCGCTGTGCATCGACACCACCCGCGACAAGGTGACAACGGTCATCGAGCGATTGCAGGAGGGGCTGGATGCCTATAACCGCGAAGCGGAACGGGGCTATGAAATCCGTTTTTCGTCCGGGGTTGTTCAGGTGGACCCGGAGCATCCGCTGTCGCTGGACGCGCTTCTGCGCGAAGGGGATGTGCTGATGTACGAAAGCAAGGGGAGGCGGGCGCGCTAGGGCGGCGCCCGGCTTCCCGGTCTAGTCGCGGTGCCGCGGCTGGTCACCCAGCCGCTTCTGTTTTTTCGCCGCTTCCTTGGCGGCCTTTTCAGCGCGTTTCTGCTCCACGATCACCAGTTCCTGCTCGATCATTTCCGGTGTTTCCATGGTGACGCGGCCGATAACGATGTTCCGCAGTTCCTGCAGCAGGATATTGGAAATCTTGTGGAAATCGACATGGCCGCCGCTGCCCAGACAGCCGCGCTGACGGCCGATCATTTCCAGGAAGTCCACCTCGCCCTCGGGCAGTACGTCCAGCTTGAAGCGTTCCTTCATCTGCTCCGGATAGGCCTTCATCAGGAAGCCGACGGTGAACACCGCGACATCATCCGCGCTCATCGCCGTTTCCTTGATGGCGCCGGTGGCGGCCAGCCGGTAACCGCTGGGCACGTTCTCGATCTTCGGCCACAGGATGCCGGGCGTGTCGTACAGCAGAATGCCGTTGTTGAGGTTGATGCACTGCTGGCCTTTGGTGATGGCCGGTTCATTGCCGGTCTTGGCGATCTGCTTGCCCGCCAGGATGTTAATGATGGTGGACTTGCCGACGTTGGGGATGCCGGTGATCAGCACCGTCACGTTACCCAGCGCGTTTTCCTTGCCCTTGAGAATGTTCTTGATCAGGCCGATCAGGCTGCGGATCTGTTCCGGACGCTGTGAAGTCACGGCGATCGCCTTCACCCCTTGCTGCTTTTCCCAGTGTGCCTGCCACAGCGCGGTGACGTCGGGATCAGCCAGGTCGCTCTTGTTCAGCAGGCGGATCCACGGCTTCTTGCCGCGAAACTGTTCGATCACCGGATTGGAGCTGCTGTAGGGGATGCGGGCATCGACGATCTCGATGATCAGGTCGACCTTGGGCAGTAATTCCTTGATCTCGCGGATCGCCTTGTTCATGTGGCCGGGGAACCAGTTGATGCTCATGGAGTCGCGCCTGCGTCAGAAGGAATGAAGGGGCGGTATTCTACCTGTTCGCTTGCCGCTTGGGGGAAAGAAGGAAACCGGAGGTGTCTATTGATTCCATAATTCTATCCAATACATAAAAATTATAAAATTGTGTTATGGGGTCGGCGATCATAAAATCCCCACATCACCCGGCACAGCAAGGGGAAAACCGCCATGACCGCCAAGACGCTCTACGACAAATTATGGGATGACCACCTCGTCAAGCAACGCGACGACGGCTCCTGCCTCATCTACATCGACCGCCAGTTGCTGCACGAAGTGACCAGCCCGCAGGCCTTTGA
The DNA here is from genome assembly GCA_036279775.1 of Fluviicoccus sp. GTDB lineage: Bacteria > Pseudomonadota > Gammaproteobacteria > Pseudomonadales > Moraxellaceae > Fluviicoccus. The sequence goes on from DASUIM010000252.1 coordinate 6,159, forward strand.
AGGCCTGAAGCTGGCCGGTCGCCAACCGTGGCGTCTGGACGCCAACATCGCCACGCCCGACCACAACGTGCCCACCGACACCGAAGAGCGCACGCACGGCATCGCCGGCATCAAGGATGAGACCTCGCGCATCCAGGTGCAGACGCTGGATGACAACTGCAAGGAATTCGGCGTCGTCGAGTTCGATATCTTTGACGAGCGTCAGGGCATCGTTCACGTGGTCGGCCCGGAGCAGGGTCTCACCTTGCCCGGCATGACTGTGGTCTGCGGCGACTCGCATACCGCCACACACGGCGCTTTTGCCTGCCTGGCGCACGGCATCGGCACCAGCGAAGTGGAACATGTGCTTGCCACGCAGTGCCTGGTGCAAAAGAAATCGAAGAACATGCTGATCCGCGTCAACGGCCAATTGGGCGCGGGTGTGACCGCCAAGGACGTGGTGCTGGCCATCATCGGCAAGATCGGCACGGCGGGCGGCACCGGTTACGCCATCGAGTTTGGCGGGCAGGTTTTCCGTGACATGAGCATGGAAGGGCGCATGACCGTGTGCAACATGGCCATCGAGGCCGGTGCGCGCGTCGGCATGGTAGCGGTGGATACAAAAACCATTGAATACTTCCGTGGCAAGCCCTTCGCGCCCAAGGCGGACCAGTGGGACGCCGCCGTGGCCTACTGGCAGACGCTTGTCTCTGACGAAGGAGCGCATTTCGATGCCGTGATCGACATGGACGGCGCTGCCATCGAGCCGCAAGTATCCTGGGGCACTTCCCCGGAAATGGTGGTGCCGGTGACCGCGACCCTGCCCGCGCTGGCTGATGCGGCCGACGCCGTGCAACGCAACTCCTGGGAGCGCGCCTACCAGTACATGGGCCTGACCCCGGAAGCGCCGGTCACCGCGATCAAGCTCGACCGCGTGTTCATCGGCTCCTGCACCAACTCGCGCATTGAAGACCTGCGCGCCGCCGCCGCCGTGATCAAGGGGCGCTCCGTGGCTTCCTCGGTGAAGCAGGCGATGGTGGTTCCGGGGTCCGGGTTGGTGAAGAAGCAGGCCGAAGCCGAAGGGCTGGACAAGATTTTTGTCGCGGCCGGATTCCAGTGGCGCGAACCGGGTTGCTCGATGTGCCTGGCCATGAACGCCGACAAGCTGATGTCCGGCGAGCACTGTGCCTCCACGTCCAACCGCAACTTCGAAGGACGCCAGGGCAACGGCGGACGTACCCACCTGGTCAGCCCGGCCATGGCGGCGGCGGCGGCGATTGCCGGCCACTTTGTTGACGTACGTCATTTCTGACAGGAGCACGACCAT
>DASUIM010000253.1:0-1149 GCA_036279775.1 Fluviicoccus sp.
GTTGGCGCTGAACAGCAGCTCGACGTCGTCCAGGCCGTGCGCGGCGGGCTTGGCCAGCGCAATGAAGGCGAATTCCACCTGCGTGTCGGGCATGCCCAGATTGCGCAGGTGCCCGGCAATGTCCGGGGCCAAGGCGGCGGCCACCTGTTGCCGCTGCCCGCGCAGGGCTTGCGCCTGCGCGTCATACTGCGCGGCGGTGGCGGCGACGGCGGCTTGCAGGGCGTCCACGTCCTGCGCTTCCTGGCAGCGGCTGTGCTCGGCCTGCAGGCGCGCCTGCAAATCCGGCAGTTCGGCGGGCAGCACCTTGTGCTTGCGCGCCAGCCGGTGCGCTTCGGAAATCCGGCCTTCCAGCCATTGCAGGCGCGCCGGGTCCAATTCCTGGTCTTCGAGGAAGTGGCGCAGCTCGCCCGCGCTTTCCTTCACTTCAATCAGCGCCGAGTCCAGGCTGGCGCAAAGGTTGGTCAGGGTCTCGTCGCGGTTGCGGTGCGGTTCCAGCGTCTTCATCGCCAGTTGCAGCGCGCGCAGTACCGGGCTCTCACCCTCGCTGAGCAGGTCCAGCGCGGTGCGGCCGTCCTGCATCAGGCTTTCAAAGTTGGCGAGGCGGTCATATTCCTGTTCCAGCGCCTCGTATTCGCCGGGCTTCAGGCCCGGCTTCTGCAATTCGTCGAGATGGGAATCCAGCAGCTCCAAGCGCGCCGCCTGCGCGGCACGGTTGGCTTCGCTGTCGGCCAGGGCGCGGGCGGCCTGCTGCCAGTGCTGGTGGGCGAGGGCGACAGCGGCGGCGAGCGCGTGCAGGTCGCCGACGTTGTCGATCAGCTGGCGGTGGCTGGCGCGTTGCAGCAAGCTTTGCGGCGCATGCTGGCCGTGGATGTGGATCAGCATTTCTCCCAGCGTGCGCAACTCGCCCAGCGTCACCGGCGTGCCGTTGATCCAGGCCTTGGAGCGGCCCTCCTTGTGGATGACGCGGCGCAGGCTGCATTCCTCGCCGTTGCTGAGGTCGCGCTCGGCCAGCCAGTCGCAGGCGTCCTTCAGCCGCGACACGTCGAAGAGGGCGGTCAGTTCGGCCTTGTCGGCGCCGTGCCGCACCACCGCGCCGTCAGCCTTGTCGCCCAGGCACAGGCCCAGCGCGTCCAGCAAAATCGACTTGCC
>DASUIM010000254.1:0-4506 GCA_036279775.1 Fluviicoccus sp.
ATCACCATCGCCACCAGCGAATAGACCGTCAGCGGCAGCCAGTTGCGCAGGCAGGCCGACAGGCTTTCCTTCAGCGCTTCCACCGGCGGCAGGTTGGCGTAATAGATCAGCCCCGGTGCAAACCAGTAGGCCCCCACAATCAGGAAGATGACGGTCAGGAACAAAAGTAGCAACAACAGGAGCATGCCGCCGGAGCTGGTGATCAGGCCCGCCGCGTTGTCGGCATTCATGTGGCTGAGCGCGCTCATGCCGCCCACTCCGATGGCCATCAGCACCACCATGACAATCACCGTCACCACGATCGCCCCCGCATAAAGCAAGGCCATGATCATCAACGAGCCCAGTTTTTCACCCCGGAACCCCGCGAACATCAGGCTGAGGTCCGTCACTCCCTCGCGGGCATGGGCGCGCCCGAAGGCCAGGATACCCACCGACATCGACGGCGCCAGCAGCAACCCGGCAATGGAGCCCAGCACCGGGATCAGATTCAGGATAAATGACACCCCGGCATAAAGCAGCATCGCGCTGATCCACATCAGCGGCGCCGCCTTGAATAATTGCCAGCCGTTGCTGATCCAGATGGTCCCGTGGCCGGAACTCAGCAGATGCGCCGGTGCGGCGTACTGGATTTCGCCGGTAGCTGTGGTGAAGTCCACAACAGCGGCCGTGGGGGAACGATAAGGGTTCTCGTGGTCGGACATGAAACTCTTCCCTGAAGGTTGGAAATGTAAGTAGAACGCCAGCCTATCCCGGCGCGGGCGGCAGCGTCAACGCATCTTCCCTTCGCCGTAAAATATGCTAGAGTGCGCGCGCCTTGCAGGACAACGCCTGCCAGAGCCTATTCCCCCGTCACAGGATGTTACGGAGTGCTTCATGACACGGAACCCGTCCGCCCGCTTTTGGCTGCTGCTGGCCCTGCTGCCCGGCCTGTCGCCGCAATTCCCGGTCTTTGCCGCCGACCCTTTCCCGACTGGAAGCCCGACCGGCAATACCTCGCCGGTGCCCCCCGCCAGCCCCTGGGAAACGGGAAGCAATCCCGTTCCCGGCGGCATGTGCCTGTCGCAAAACCTGGGCGATCCCGGCAGCGGCGTCTGCGAAACGCCGCCTGCGGCGCTACCGGGAGACCAGCCGTCTTCCGCCGTGGGCAATCCGCTGGATGTAATGAGCGGCAACAAATACCAGTCGGAAACCGATTTTCCCGCCTTTTCCGGCCCGCTGGGGCTGTCTTTCTCCCGTGTTTATAACAGCCGCAGCCAGACGCGCGGGCTGCTGGGCTTCGGCTGGCGGCATGCCTATGAACTGACGCTGATGGCGTCGGCCGACAAGATCCAGATCATCCAGGCGGACGGTCGGCGGCTGATCTTCGCCCGCTCGGCGGGGGGAAGTTGTGTCAGCGCGCGCCCGGGCGATGGCGTGGTCGAGGCTGCGGCTTCCGGCTGGATCTGGCGCTGGCCTTCCGGGCGCGTATTGCGCTTCGAACCGGCCTCCCAAGACCGCCGTTACGGCCGCCTGACGGAAATTCGCGATGACCGCCTGCCCGGTCAACCGGCGCTGACCCTGCGTTACGGTATCAACGGCAGTCTGCTGAGCATCCGCGACCGGCAGGGACGGGCGCTGGTTTTCCATCATGGGGTGTACGGCGCCAATCGCTGGCCGGAGGTGCGGGTTGACGGGCCGACGGGCGCTTTCCGCTACCGGCTCGACGGTGACGGCAACCTGCTGACGGTGCAACGGCCCGACGGCGGACAAAACGGCTATTACTACGAGCCGTTCCGGCAAGGCGGCGATATCCATAACCTGACCGGCAAGGCGGTGTGGCAGGCGGCATCCCGGCAATGGCGGCGGGTGGCGACCTGGGCCTATGACGATCAGGACCGGGCGGTGCTGAGCGAACATGCCGATGGCGTGGAGCGTGTCCGCCTGAGCTTTGACAGCAAGCCCGTGGCCACCGGCGAGGACGGCCTGCCGGTTTTCCAGACCCGGTTGACCGACAGCCTGGGCCGGGAAACCCGCTACCGCTGGCAGGTAGCCGGGCAGGACTGGCGCGTGCTGGAAAGCCGGGGCGCCGGGTGCGCCAGTTGCGGCCAGGTCAATCGTCGCTTCGCCTACAACGCGCGCGGGCAGGTGCGGCGGGAAGAGACGCTGAGCCGGGGCGGGGCGGTGCTGAACTGGGCGGAATACGAGCATGATTCCTTGGGACGCCTGACGGCGAGTCGTCGGGGCGGGGCGGGTGTGACGACGGAATGGGTGCGCGTGGCCTACGGGCGGCCGGACCTGCCGTGGACCGTGACTGCTGTCAGCCGTCCCAGCGTGTTGCCGGGGCGTCAGGCGGAAACGCGCTATGAATATGACCGGCAGGGTCGGTTGGTCTCGGTGCGGGAAAGCGGCTTCAGCCCGCTGGGCGAGTCGCTGTCGCGGGAACGACACTATGCCTATGATGCCGCCGGACGCTTGCTGAGCGAGGACGGTCCGCTGCCGAACCTGCCGGACGGACGCGGCGACATCAGCCGCTATCACTACGACGCACAAGGCCGATTGGACCGGATTGAGGGTGTCGGCGGTTTGCAACTGGCGGTTCGGGAACGGGATGCCGCGGACCGTGTCACCGTGCTGGCCTTGCGCAACGGATCGCGGCGGGAAACATGGCGTCTGCACCATGATGCCCGCGGCCAACTGCAACAGCTTGACCGCGAGGGGGAGGGGCTGCCGGTTCGTCGCCAGTATTTCCGCCATGACGATGAGGGGCGGCTGCTGGCCCGGACCGATGCCGCCGGTCTGCAAACCGGGTTCGCCTTCGATGCTGCCGGGCGGCTGCAAACCTTGGCGCAGCCCGAGGGCGGGGTGATCCGTTTCGATCGTGACACCGAGAACCGCCTGGTTTCCGCCCAATGGCTGACCGGGGAGGCGGCGCAACCCTTGCAGACGCTGGACTGGCAATACGGCCGTGAGGATACCGCCGACCTGACGCGGTTGACGGACAGTCTGGGGCTGATTGCAGAACAAAGGCAGTCGGATGACGGTCGCACCGTCTGGACGCGGGACGCCTTGGGGCGCGAGCGCGGCACGCTCCATGACGGTCTGGGCCGCTGGCAGGCCAGCCGCTTGCGCGCCTTCGGCATTGACCTGCCGGCGGTCTGGCGGCAGCGCGAGCCGGGAATGGTTGCGCGGGGCGAAGCCGGGTTGCGGGCCGCCGCCGGTTACGATGATTGGGGCCGCATGGTGCTGCAGCGCCTGCCGGGACAGGGCATCCGCCTTTATCGCTACGACAGCGCCGGCAACCGGATTGCCGAAGCCGGAGAGGACGGCGGCGTGCGGCGTTACCGCTATGACTATGCCGGACATCGCATAGCCGAGGGAACGGCCGCGCAACCCGCGCTGATCACCACCCGCTACGACGGTGATTTGCCGATCCTGCGCACGGATGGTTCGGAAAGCCGCCGCTGGCGCTATAACGCCTTCGGCGAACCGGTGGCGGAATCGCGTGAGCTGCCCGGACCCGACGGCCGGTTGCGCGAATGGCATCAGGCCTGGTCTTATGATCCCGCCGGGCGCGTGCGGCTTGAAACGCGCGGCAACCTGAATCTGGCCTATCGTTACGGCCCGGATGGCCGGGTCAGCGCCATCCATGCCAGCGAAGGACGGCTGGCCAGCCTGCTGGGCGGCTGGCTGACCGGACCGGTGCCGCTGCTCTCCGCTCCCGTGGTGGATCAGGTCCGCTATGACGGCTGGGGACAAGTCAGTCATCTACGGTTGCGGCATGGCGGCGAGCAGTTCTTCCAGCGCGACCGGCGCGGTCGCCTGACCGGGATCGTCAACCGCCATGAAACCGTTACCCGTCCGTGGGGATTCTCGCTGGCGCGGGCAGTGATGCCGGAGGGTTGGGCGCGAACGGTCGAAGCGGCGATGGGCTGGCGGACACTACAGTTTAGCCATGACGCCTATGCCTATGACGCCTTGGGCCGATTGGTGCGCCGTCGCGAAGGCGGAATCAGCGAGCGTTACGGCTATGACGCGGCGGGGCGGCTGTCGCGCGTGGAAAGCCTGAACGGCCGTCGCTGGCAGCCAGGCGTGGCCTATGAATACGACCCGCAGGGCAACCGCCGCCGTGAGCTGACCCCGATATTGCAGACAGACTACCGGTTTGCCGGAGACGGCATCCGGATGCTGGGGCGGCAATGGCGGCAGCTGCCACAGGGCAAGCAGCCGCCGCAACCGGCGTTTCTGGCGCAATTGGCCGGATATGACGCGGTCGGGCGGCCGTGGCTATGGTGGCAGGGCGTGACGCAACCGGGGAATGGGGTGTCGCTGGCCGGATTGCAACGCGATCGGTCACCGCTGTGGCGGCTGCAACTGGCGGGCAGCCAACCGGCGGCCTGGCTGGATGAAACCGGCCAGGCCCCCCTGCGGTATGGCTATGACCTGACCGGCCTGCCCGCCTGGGAACAGTTGCAGACCGGCCATGACCGCTTCTGGCGGCGCAGCAGCGACTATGCCGGGGCGCTGCGC
>DASUIM010000255.1:0-2078 GCA_036279775.1 Fluviicoccus sp.
GCCACCTATTTCGACGAAGGCACCGGCAGCAACCAGCCCCTGCCCGCGGGCACCCAGTTGCGCGCCGCCTTCACCCTGACCGCACCCAGCAGCAATGTCGGCGTCACCGCCCTGACCGAAGCGGCCGTGCAGCGCGCCGAATCGCTGGCGGGCGGCGGCGCAACGCCGGCCCTGACCCCGACCCTGATTGCCGAGGCCAACGCCCTGGTCAACAGCGCCTTCGGCGTCGCCAACATCCTCCAGGCCCCCGCGCTGATCGGCAGCGCCGCCGACTACGCGGCATTGCTCAACGCCTCCGGCGCCGCCACGCAATATGCGCTGCGCCTGGCCGCCCTGGCCCGAGCCGCCGCCGACACCTTGCCCGCCGGCACCGCTTCACCGGCCGTGGCCATGCTCGATGCGCTGTCCGCCGACCTGGCCGACGGCAAGCTGGACCAGGCCGGACCCGGTTTCCCCACCACCCTGATTCCCTATGCCAACGTCGCCGGGCTGCAGCAGGACCTGATTGACGCCCTGAACGCGCTGCTGACCGCGCTGGCCGCCGACCCTCAACTGGCACTGAGTCAGGCACAAATTGCCGCATTAACCACCCTCGCCGGGAACATCGTCATCGACCCCACTCCGTACATTGTTCCAACCTGTACCGGCATGGGCTTGCCGGTCGCCTCGGCCAGCGCCATCAGCGAGTTTGTCGGCACCTATCCGGTTGAGATCTATGCCGCTTCCGGCACCACCGGGCCGGTCAACCTGACCCTCGCCGCCAACGGCGCCGTCACGCTCAGCGGCGCTACCGCCACGGCCCGTGAAATCTGCGGACCCACCAACAATTCCGGCGGTTCGTCCTACCTGATCATTTCCAACACCAAGGCGGCGGGCGGCAACGAGCTGGCCATGTTCAACCTCTACAAGGCGAACGACGGCACGCTCTCCATCGAGGGGCTGAACATCAGCGGCGCCACCCAGACCAGCTTCTATGGCACCAAGCAGGGCAGTGGCGGTAATCCCAACCCCAACCCTGGGGGCACGGGTGACGTCGTCTTCGGCAGCACCACCTACAGCCTGCAAACCGCACCCGCGGGAGCGGCGCAAGCGCCCGGACAACTGGTCTGGGATGGGGAAAAGTTTGTCGGACTGGAGCAAAGCAAGGACTTCCATAATCCCTCCGCCAAATTCGCGGTCTGGGTTTCCGGCGACGGCAAGAACTGGACGCGCAGCCTGACGGATCTGAACAGCCACGGTGTCGCCATGGCCGGAATGAACAACAAGGTGTTCCAGGTGCTGCCCGCCTGGCAAAGCGGCGGCACTTTCGGGGATGTGGCGGTTTCCAGCAGTTCCGACGGCATTACCTGGCAAACGGCCACGGTAACCAACAGCGGCTTCTCCACCTCGGTGCTGCAAGGCGGCAAATATCTCAATAGCCGGTATTTCCTCAGCACCGACACCGACTGCATGCTGATTACCTCAACCGATGCAACCAACTGGACGACCGTCGATCTGAAAACGGTCACCGCCACGGGTGTCAGTACCCAGCCTTCCGGATATTGCACCCAACCGGTGGTGCGCAGCGGCAATCTGTTTGTCTATCGCGGCGTGGTGGGAGTCGGCGGAACATTCCGGGCGCCTGATCATTATGAAGGGGCCTATTACACCTCGACGGACGGCCTGACCTGGTCATTCGGCACATTTGCATTACCTGCCGGATTCACCAAGATCACCACCGGCGGCCGCAGCGCCGAAGTCCAGGAAGTCGGCAACACGCTGATCATTCCTTCCGTGCAGAAAACGGAAATGGTGCGGGATCCGGTCAGCGGCTTCCTCTCGGAAGTGGTGCTCGACAGCAAGGTCGCCACCAGTTCGGATGGCATCAACTGGACGTTCTCCGACGCCTCGGGACTGACCTACAGCAATTTCGTTGTCGGGAAACCGGGGGCGAGCGCCAGTTATTTCCAGAATGAACTGGGCCTGTTGACCACGGATTACAACAACAAATATTACTTTACCGGTAATGGCATCAGTTATGTCAGCACTCCCGATCTGGGCCTGCTGTTCGACAGCGCCAGCAACTCGCAGCGCCGTTA
>DASUIM010000256.1:0-1774 GCA_036279775.1 Fluviicoccus sp.
GGCCATCGGCTACAGCAATGCCGGCACCATCGAATTCCTCGTCGCCAACAATGCCTTCTATTTCATGGAGATGAACACCCGTCTTCAAGTGGAACATCCGGTTACGGAGATGATCAGCGGCCTGGATCTGGTGGAGTGGCAACTGCGTATCGCCAGCGGTGAACCGCTGCCCTTCACCCAAAACGACCTGAAACCGAACGGTTGCGCCGTGGAAGTGCGACTCTACGCCGAAGACCCGGCGCATGACTTCCTGCCGCAGATCGGCCGTCTCACCCGCTTCAGCTATCCGCAGGGCGCGGACTGGCAGCGCGTCGATACCGGCTTCCAGTCCGGCGACGAGATTTCCCCGTACTACGACCCGATGCTGGCCAAGGTCATCGCGTGGGGCGAAACCCGCGAACTGGCGATCACCCGGCTGGTGCAGACGCTGGCCGGGATGCGCGTCAGCGGCCTGCGCCACAACCTGAGCTATCTGCAACGGGTGCTGTCGCATCCGGACTTCGTCGCCGGGCAACTGGATACCGCTTTCCTGATCCAGCGTCATGACGATTTGCTGAACCGCCAGAGCCCGCATCACCACGCGGCGCTGCTGACGGCGGCGGCCTGGTTCTTCACGCAGCAGCAATCCGCCACCGCGCAGCGCGGCGACGCCTCGCCCTGGGCCGCGCTGGCCAGCTGGCGGCTGTGCGGCGACAACCACACTCATCTTCGCCTCAGCCTCAACGATGAAGTGTGTGAGCTGGATCTGACCCCGAGTGCCGACGGTTTCCACTGGCGTCAGGGCGAACAGCATGGCTGCTTCAGTTTCTCGGAGTTCGAGGAACAATTCGTGTGGCAGGACGACAGCGGCCGGGTCGCCTTCAACGTCACCATCGACCATCACGGCCTGCAACTGACCCACGAAGGCTTCCTGTGGCAATGCAGTCTGGTGGAGCCGTGGAAGCACGCCAAGGGCGCGGATGAAGGCCATGCGGGCTACCGTGCGCCGATGACCGGCCGTATCACCGCCGTGCTGGTGTCCGCCGGTCAGGCGGTGAAGAAAGGCGAGGCGCTGGTGGTGATGGAAGCGATGAAGATGGAACACCGCATCACCGCCAAGGACGATTGCGTGCTGTCGGAAGTGCGGGTCAGCGCCGGGGATCTGGTGCAGGACGGCCAGGTGCTGCTGGCGATCGAATAAACCCGCGCCCTTCGCGTCATCCTGAAACCCGGCCTTGCGCCGGGTTTTTTCTTGCCCTTTCACTTGCCGTTCGTCGGAAGACCAGCGGTATTTGGCCGCCATAATCCCGCGTTTTTGACTTAAAGCGACTTCGCGAATTCATTTAAATTTGTTTCAGAATTCACCAACCCCTTGGCGCGCCTGCCTTCAGGGCCATCATCACCTTCATGTACCCCGTAAATTTGATGTCGTTTATCAGCTATTGACGGTAAGCCTATAATTTATATAGATTCACACTCGTAACAATTTGACACACTCTGGTCAATACGGGCCACGGACATTTGGTTACAAAGTCTCGGCGGGGGGAAATTCACGATGGTTCAAGGACTTGGTTGCCTTCAAGCGTTTTGTCATGAATTCAGAAAGGACTATTCCGGAATTCTTTCTTATACTCGCTGCACAGACACGCTCAACCACACAAAACGGTGAAGCAGACATGATTATAACAACGCGTGCGTGCCCCCATTGCGGGTTCTACATGAGACAGATCGGCAACGATACGGAACATGTGCTTTGCCCTAACAACTACTGTTCCGAGAAGTTTTCCGACTGCTG
>DASUIM010000257.1:0-2399 GCA_036279775.1 Fluviicoccus sp.
GTGCGTTTACGCTTCGGATGCATCGTCACTTTCTCCGGAAACTGCAGGATTCTTGCGCGCATCCCGGCGCATCTGTGCCAGCTGCTCGCGCAGGATGCGCTTGCGCTCGGCGCGGGCCTGCCACAACAGGCCGAAAACCACTAAAAAGGTCAGACCATAGCAGGTCCAGACATAGGGACCATGCTTCCCCATCGCCAGAAAATCGGCCCACGATTCAAACGCCATGACGTTCCCCCTCGGCGCGGACAATCTCACGCACCCACTGGCTGCGACGCTCACGCTGCAGGATCACGTTGCGCGACTTCAACACCACCAGCAGGGCGAACAGGGCATAGAAACCCAGAATCATCACCACCAGCGGCATCCACATTTCCGGGGGCATCTTCGGCTTCGCGGTCAGCGAAAAGGTTGCGCCCTGATGGAGCGTGTTCCACCACTCTACCGAGTACTTGATGATCGGCAAATTGATGACACCGACCACTGACAGGATCGCCGCCGCCTTGGCGCCGGTGGCGCTGCTTTCGTAAGCGCCGTACAGCGCTACCACGCCCACATACAGGAACCACAGGATCAGCATCGAGGTCAGCCGCGCGTCCCACACCCAATAGGTGCCCCAGGTCGGCTTGCCCCACACCGCGCCGGTCACCAGCGCCAGGAAACAGAACCACGCCCCCAGCAGGGCGATGGCGCGCGCCACCATCTCGGCGGTCTTCACCTTCCACACCAGACTGATGACGCCGCATACCGCCAGCCCCAGATAGCCGCTCATGGCGATGCTGGCGGCGGGCACGTGGATGAAGATGATGCGGTAACTGTTCCCCTGATAATAATCGGGCGGGGCAAATGCCAGCCCCCAGACCGTGCCGATGCTGATCAGCAGCCCGGAAATCACCGCCAGCCACGGAATGAAACGGCCGCTGATGAAATAGAAATGCTTGGGACTGACCGTTTGCAGGAAGGTCTGCCACGCGCGGTTAAGCCAGTTCATGGATGTTCTATCCTCCCGTCGCCAGTCGCAGGGCGGCCGCGACGGCCAAGGGCGCCAGCGTCAGCGCCAGCACCAGAAACGCCGCCAGGATGGCGAGATAACCCTCGGCGGGCAGTCCGGCCATGGAGGCCTGCACCGCCGCCGTGGCGAAAATGATCACCGGAATGTGCAGCGGCAGGCTCAGCAGCGGCACCAGCACGCCGCCGCGCCTTAACGATACCGTCAGCGCCGCGCCGATGGAACTGATCAAACTGAGGGTGGGCGTGCCCAGCAACAACGTCAGGAATAGCGTGCCCATCGCCTCGCCCGGCAGGTTCAGCAACAGCGCCGCCACCGGACTGAGCAGCGTCAGGCTGGCGCCGGTCTGCAGCCAGTGCGCCACCACCTTCGCCAGCACGATCACCGGCAGCGGCGACGGACTCAGCACCAGTTGCTCCAGGCTGCCGTCGTCGTAGTCCTGGCGGAACAGGCTGTCCATCGACAGCAGCACCGACAGCAGCGCCGCAATCCACACCACGCCCCCGGCCATGGCGGCCAGCTTTGACGGCGTGGTGTTGATGGCCAGCGGAAACAGGGTAATGACCATGACGAAGAAACTGAGCGGATTCAGCCAGTCGCCGCCCTGACGCGCCGCCAATCGCAAATCGCGGCGCAAGACCGCCCCCAAGGCCTGCCACATTCAGTGCGCCTCCGGGCAATAGTCCGACAGGTCCAGCCGCTTCAGCGGGAACGATTCGGGAAAGAGGTGATGGGTGGTCAGCACGATCATGCCGCCCTGCCCGGCGTGTTCCACCAGCCAGCCTTCCAGCGCGCGCACGCCCGCCTGGTCGATGGCGGTGAACGGTTCGTCCAGCACCCACAACGGTGATTGCTCCAGAAACAGCCGGGCAATGCCGACGCGGCGCTTCTGCCCGGCCGACAAATGCGCCACCGGCACATCTTCATACCCGGCCAGCCCGACCTTGGCCAACGCATCCATCAGCGCCGCGAGACCAGGCTCCAGATCACGCAAACGCAGCAGGAAGGCCAGATTCTCCAGCGGCGTCAGCAAGGCCTTCAAACCCAGGCTGTGGCCCAGATAGCTGAAACGGCGTCGGAAAGCGACGGGATCGTCGTGCACGGGCTGATTGTCCCAGAGGACTTCGCCTTCATCAAAACCGCCCAGACCGACCAGCCGGTTCAACAAGGTGGTCTTGCCGGTGCCGTTGGGTCCGGCAATCTGGAGGATGTCGCCGGGCCGCATGGCGAAGGACAGGCCGGTAAACAGCACGCGGTCGTCGCGGGTGGCCTGCAATCGGGAAACGGCGAGCAAGATCGGGAAGCTCCGGCGGGAATGGTTCAGCCTTGAATTATAACCTGATTCCCGACGGGAAAAGGCAAGGAAAAAGGACGGGTTAAGGCGGGGTTAAGG
>DASUIM010000258.1:0-36891 GCA_036279775.1 Fluviicoccus sp.
GCCAAGCGCACCCAGTTCCGCCTGCGCGACTGGGGCATTTCCCGCCAGCGCTATTGGGGCTGCCCGATTCCCATCATCTACTGCGACAGCTGCGGCGACGTGCCGGTGCCGGACGACCAGCTGCCCGTGGTGCTGCCGGAAGACGTGGTGCCGGACGGCGGCGCGTCCCCGCTGAAACGCATTGACGCCTTCGTCAACTGCACCTGCCCCAGCTGCGGCCAGCCCGCGCGCCGCGAAACCGACACCATGGACACCTTCGTCGAGTCCAGCTGGTACTACGCCCGCTACGCCTCGCCGCAGTGCGACACCGGCATGGTCGACAAGGCCGCCGCGCAACAATGGCTGCCGGTGGACCAGTACATTGGCGGCATCGAACACGCCATTCTGCACCTGCTCTACGCCCGCTTCTTCCACAAGCTGATGCGCGACGAAGGCCTGGTGCAGGGCGACGAACCCTTCACCCGCTTGCTGACGCAGGGCATGGTCATCGCCGAAACCTATTACCGCGATCCGGGCGATGGCAAGAAGGACTGGATCAATCCCGCCGACGTCACCCTGACCAAGGACGACAAGGGCCGCATCCTGTCCGCCGTGCTCACCGCCGACGGCCTGCCGGTGGAAATCGGCGGCATGGAGAAGATGTCGAAGTCGAAGAACAACGGCGTCGATCCGCAAGCTCTGATCGACCAGTTCGGTGCCGACACCTCGCGCCTGTTCATGATGTTCGCCGCCCCGCCCGACCAGTCGCTGGAATGGTCCGACGCCGGGGTGGAAGGCGCGCACCGTTTCCTGAAACGCCTGTGGAAGGCCGTGCACACCCACGTGCAGAAGGGTGCCGCCCCCGCGCTGAATGCCGCCGAACTGGACGACAACAGCCGCGATCTGCGCCGCAAGACCCACGAAACCATCGCCAAGATCACCGACGACTACGCACGCCGCCTGACCTTCAACACCGCCGTCGCCGCCGTTATGGAACTGCTGAACAGCATCCAGAAGTTCGACGCCGCTGACGGCCAGGCGCTGGCCGTGGAACGCGAATCGCTGGAAACCGCCGTGCTGCTGCTGGCCCCGATCGTGCCGCACATTGCCCACGCGTTGTGGCGGGCACTGGGACATGAGGATGTGGTCAACGCCGCCTGGCCGGTAGTCGACGCCAACGCCCTGGTCCGCAACACGCTGGAACTGGTGGTGCAGGTCAACGGCAAGCTGCGCGGCAAGATCCAGGTTGCCGCTGATGCCGACAACGCCACGATTGAGCAACTGGCGCTGACCAACCCCGACGTGCAGCGTTTCCTGAACGGCCAGACACCCAAGAAAGTGATTGTGGTGAAAGGCAAGCTGGTCAGCGTGGTGGTCTAAGATGACGGCCCTGCGCTTTCCGGGGCTGATACTGCTGGCGCTGACTCTCGGCGCCTGCGGCTTTCACCTGCGCGGCAGCTATGCGATTCCACCGGAGTTGCAACAGCTGAAACTGGTGTTAGGCAGTAAAAGCAGCCTTTCCCGACCACTGCGCGACGCTCTGCAAACCGCAGGGATTACGCTGGGTTCCGGTGATTACAGCCTCATCATCGTCAATGAAAAGCTGACCAAGCAGAGCACCACCACCGACAGCCGCGCCAAGGCGGCGGAATACACCCTGCAATACGAGCTCATCTACCGTCTCAGCCGCGAGCAGGAAGCGGCTCCGCAGCCAGAACAAAAGCTGTCCTTGCGCCGCAGTTATCAGTACGACACCACCGCCATCGTCGGTAAAAGCGAGGAAGAGGAAACCCTGATCCGCGAGCTTTACCTCGATGCCGCACAGCAAATCCTGCGCCAGATCAGCTTCTTCAAGCCCGGCGCGGCCGTCCCCGCGCCATGAAATGCGATGCCCGCGCCCTGCCCCGGCAACTGAAGGCCCTCAAGCCCGTCTATGTCATCCACGGTGACGAGCCGCTGCTGGTGCAGGAGTCGCTGGATGCGCTGCGCGCCGTCGCCCGCAAGCAGGGTTTCAGCGAGCGCGACCGCCACGATGTCGGCAAGGGGGATGAGTGGGATATGGCGCTGCGCAGCTGTGACACCTTGTCGCTGTTTGCCGAACGCAAGATTCTGGAGCTGCATGCCGGAAACAAGCCGGATGTCACCGCCGCCAAGGCGCTGGACGCTTTCCTGAAAAACCCGCCGGACGACATCCTGCTGCTGATCGTGCTGCCGCGCCTCGATGCCGCCGCCCAGAAAGCCGCGTGGTTCAATCGTTGCGATGCCCTTGGCGTCACGGTTAGCTGCCAGCCGCTCACCAGCCGCGAGCACCGCGACTGGCTGGTGGAGCGGCTGGGCCGCCAGCGGCTGGTGCTGGCCGACGACGCCCTGACCTGGCTGGCCGGCCAGACCGAAGGCAACCTGCTGGCCGCCGACCAGGAAGTCCTGAAGCTGCACATGCTGCACGGGGAAGGCGGCATAGATCTCGGGCAAGTCCAGGCCGCCGTCGGCGACAGCGCCCGCTTTACCCTGTTTGACCTGACCGATACCGCGCTGGCGGGTGATGCCGCCAAGACCGCGCGCATCTTTTTCAGCCTCAAGGCGGAAGGACTGGCGGAAAGCCTGATCCTGTGGACACTGTCGCGCGAAATCCGCACCCTGATGGCTTTTGCCGAGGGCCAGCAGCAAGGTACGCCGCCCGCGCAACTGTTCCAGCAACTGGGCATCTGGGCCAAACGCCAGGGACTGGTCACCGCCGCGCTGCGCCGCCTGCCCCCCGCTACGCTCAAGCGCCTGAATAACGAGCTGATGGACGCCGACCTGGCCATCAAGGGCCAAAGCCCCGACAGTGCTTGGGATATACTGCTGCGCCTCAGTCTTGACCTGGCGGGAGTGCGCCTGTTTGATGCCGTTATCTGACCCGGAATTCCGTCGCCTGTCCCGGCGTGTTTATCTGGACGTCCTCGTGGACACTCTCGGCAACCTGATTCTTTGTCTGGGGCTGTATCTGGCCTTCAGCGAAAACGCCCGCCACTTCCCGCTGTGGTTGCAAACGCCGGAGGCCAAGGGGGTGTTGGTCGCGACCGGCCTGATGAACCTGCGCTTCCTCGGCAACCGCATCCGCCGCCTGCGGCTATGGCAGGCTGAACGCCGGAACCGCAACTCCCCCTGAATGCCCGCACCGGCTTGCCATTCCCCGGCAAGTGGTGAATGATGCCCCATCCGGAAAATCCATAAGAACAGCACCCGAATGAAAGAAAACCAGGATACCTCCAGCATTTCCTTTACCGCCCACTATACCGGCTTTGTCTGGTATCGCTTCGGCTTGTCGCATCCGGCTTTCGCCACGCGTCAAGGCTGCGCCTACTTCCAGTTCCTGCGCCCTTTCGAAGTGGCCGCGCGCAAGGTGATCGGCTCGGACATCAAGACCACGCTGTTGCAACGTCATCACCTCATCGACCAGGAACTGGAGCAACTGATCCGTCAGCACCCCGACATCCAGATTCTCGAACTGGCTTGCGGCCTGTCGCCGCGCGGCTGGCGTTTCCACCGCGATTATCCGTCGGTCACCTATATTGAAGCCGACCTGACGGAGATGGCCGAACGCAAGCGGTCCCTGTTGCAGGAGCTGGGCTCGCTGGACCACCGCCACAAGGTCGAGGTCTGCAATATCCTGATCCAGGACGCCCCGGAAAGCCTGGAGTCCCTGCTAAAGCGCGAACTGGACCCGACCCGGCCGGTCGTGGTGATTACCGAAGGGTTGGTCAACTATTTCCGGTTGGAAGAAATCAGCAGCTTCTGGTCACGGCTGGCGAGAATCCTGCAAGACTTCCCGATGGGCTTCTATCTCACCGACATCTATCCGCAAGTCACCCGCCACCGTTTCTTCCACTGGATCCAGATGGCAAACAAGACGCTCAAGATGTCCTCGCGCAGCAACTTCACCATGCATTTCGAACAGCCGGCGGAAGCGGCATCCTGCCTGAGGCACTGCGGCTTTGATGCGGTGACCGTATTCAATCCGGATGAAGCCGGCGGCGACCGCCTGCCCAAGGCCCAGGGCGGCTCACTGGTTTGGGTGATCCGCTCGGAAGTCTGAGGACTACCCTGAATGAAGAAGGCCGGACATCTGTCCGGCCTTCTTCATTCAGGCTCAGCACCCGGTCTCAGGGGGCGCCGGTGGGACGAACGCCGGTATGAGGCAGCGGCGTGCAGTAATCCGGATTGTCCAGCAACCGCTTCAACTCCTCGGCAATCGCAAAATTCCCGTGCAGGAAGAAGCAGCGCAGCCAGCCGTCTCCCTGATCAATCACCATCGTTTCAATACGCAACGGCGAGTCAGGCAGGCACAGGATCAGGTCGAGCGTATGCTCGCGCACGGACAAGAGCGGCTGTTCATGCCGCAACAGGCATCCGAAGAAATTGAAATCCACAATTTCCACTGAGGAATCAATCTGCGGCATGCCGTCCAGATGCGAAAAGCTGACCACTTGCCCGGTCTGGTTGCGCGGACGGTAACGGAGTTCGCCGCGCCGGTCCATGTTCAGGCATTCGTCACGCGTCAGGGTATCAATGCCCGGCACGGTACCGACATCTTCATTCCGCAGAAAGGCGCTGAACATCGAAACCGACTCCTCACGCCGTTCCAGTTGCGGCACGTGGTCGGATCCGCGCACCAACGCAAAAGTCGCGTTGGGACAGCGGGTGGCATACAGCGCATTTTCATAGGGCAGCGTGAAACTGTCGTAGTCGCCGGTCGCCACCAGCGTCTTGCAGGACGGGTAACCCAGCACCTCTTCCACCTGCAGCAGGCGGTTGGCGTTGATGCGGTAGCGCGCCTGCTCGTTCTCGGAAAAATTCTTCATCTGGCGATGGAAAAGACGACGGGTGATATCGCTGATGCCGGTTTCTTTCAGACGGGCATGGTTCACCAGATACAGGACCACGGCCTGACCGAACTCGTCCATCCGGCCTTCATCCAGCACCTTCAGCGACACTTCCAGCAGCATGCGCCACGACTTGCGCGGCCGGGTCAGCGTGCCGGTCAGGATCAGGCGGTCAATGCGGTCAGGATGCTTGAAGGCGTAGGTGCCGGCCACGACCGAACCCAGGGACAGCCCCATCACCGACACCTTGTCCAGGCCTTCATGCTCCACCCACTGGAACAGCAGATCGGCGAGGTCTTCCAGGCCCAGCTCGGGAGCCAGCTGGCTGTTGTTGCCCAGGGACGGCAGGTCAATCAGGATGACCGGCACCACCTGCAGCACTTCTTCCACGCAAAATTTGTAGGAATTGAAATTCTGGAAAGCACCACCCAGCACGATCAAGGGGTCGGCGGTGCAACCTTCGGGTCCGGCAAAAGCCAGATAATCCACGCGCCAGCGTCCAATCATGGTGACGCGAGGCTCTTGCTTGAGCGACTGTCGGTGATAGGTTTCAAAAACCGGCATGCATACCTCTGTTATTTTTTATTTCAGCCCGCCAAGCCAAGGGGGACAGCTTTATCAGATTATGCCCGGATGCTACAACGAAAGCCTTACCGATGGTACCTTTTGGCATCCAAGCTGTTTTTTTTGTACAACAAAACAACGATATTCGCCCGGCTGCCGGACTTGCGTATAATCGACCGATTGACCTCTAAGAGATTGAGCCCCCGATGGACATCAATGCCTATATGCAGAACTTGGGTGAGGCAGCCCGCAATGCGTCCCGCGCCATGGCCCGTGCGCACACCAACGCCAAGAATGCGGCGTTGCAGGCCATCCATCGCGCCCTGGACGACAGCCGCGAGACCATCCTCGCCGCCAATGCCCGCGACATGGAAGCCGGGCGCGCCGCCCATCTGGAAGACGCCCTGCTCGACCGTCTCGAACTGACGCCGGCGCGCTTTGACGGCATGCTCGAAGGCCTGCGGCAAGTCATCGCACTGACCGATCCGGTCGGCGAAATCACCGGCCTTTCCTATCGCCCCACCGGCATCCAGGTCGGCAAGATGCGCGTGCCGCTGGGCGTCATCGGCATCATTTACGAGTCTCGTCCGAACGTGACGCTGGAAGCGGCGGCGCTGTGCCTGAAATCCGGCAACGCCACCATCCTGCGCGGCGGCTCCGAGGCCATCCATTCCAACAAGGCCATCGCGGTCGCCATCCAGTCGGGGCTGGCGGCGTCCGGCCTGCCGCCGACCGCCGTGCAGGTGGTTGAAACCACCGACCGCGCTGCGGTCGGTCGGCTGATCACCATGCCGGAATATGTGGACGTGATCGTCCCGCGCGGCGGCAAAAGCCTGATCGCCCGTATTTCGGCCGAGGCGCGCGTGCCGGTCATCAAGCATCTGGATGGTAACTGCCACGTTTACATCGACCGCGAAGCCAGCCTGAACAAGGCGGTGATTGTGGCGCTGAACGCCAAGACCCACCGCTACGGTGTCTGCAACGCCATGGAAACCCTGCTGGTGGATTCGCCGATTGCCGGGGAAGTGTTGCCGCAACTGGCGCAACTGTATGCCGACAAGGGCGTGGAGCTGCGCGGCTGCGCGCGCACGGCTGCCCTGCTCGAATGCAAGGAGGCCACGGAACAGGACTGGTATGAGGAATATCTGGCGCCGGTGCTGGCGGTGAAGATTGTCAGCGGCATTGATGAGGCGATCGAGCACATCAACAAGTATGGCTCGCATCATACGGACGCGATCGTTACCGAAAACTTCACCAAGGCGCGCCGCTTTCTGGCCGAAGTCGATTCCAGCTCGGTGGTGGTTAACGCGTCAACCCGTTTCGCGGACGGCTTCGAATACGGACTGGGCGCGGAGATCGGCATTTCCACCGACAAGATCCACGCCCGCGGCCCGGTGGGCCTGGAAGGCCTGACCTCGCAGAAATGGGTGGTGCTGGGCGACGGCCACATTCGCGCCTGAGCAAACGTCGGGGCCGTGAACCATACGGCCCCGGCAACTTAATGTCCCTTGCCGTGCCCCAGCTGCTTGGCCTTCAACTGGATCATCCAGTCGGTGGCGGCAATGAACATCGCCGAGAACACCAGCACCACGTGAATGATCACTTCCCACTTCAGGGTGTGTTCATCCATGTTGGCGGCATTGATGAAGCTGCGCAGCAGGTTGATCGAGGAAATGGTGATCAGCGCGATCCCCAGCTTGACTTTCAACACCCCGGCATCGACATGATCCAGCCATTCCGGCTGATCTCCGTTTTCCGACAAATCCAGCCGGCTCACAAAAATCTCGTAACCGCCGATGATGACCATCACCAGCAGGTTGGCGATCATCACCACATCTATCAGGGTCAACACCTGAATCAGGATATCGGTTTCCTTGAGTTCGTTCAGGTGAAAAACCAGCTCGTACAGCACCACCATGAACTTCCAGGCATAAACGCCCAGCGCTACGATCAGCCCCAGGTACATGGGCAGCTGCAGCCAGCGGCTCCAGAAAATCATCTTGCCGATGACATTTTTAGGCGAGCTCATTTCTCATCCACCATTCCGGTTTTCAGGGAAAGGCGATGGTAACCAAAGCCGCGCCGGGGTGGGAGGGGCTTGTCTTACAAAACGGCCGGCGCCACGGCTTCGGGAGCTGCCGGTAACGAGACTCTTACAGAAAACCCACCCTCGGGGCGATTGGCGAAATGGATTTCACCACGATGCAACCGCACGATACGGCCGGCGATTTCCAGCCCCAGTCCCGTGCCCTGAATGTCACGGGGAGAGGCACGCACAAAACGGCGGCTGATCAGGGAAAGCTTGTCCTCGGGAACGCCCGGTCCGGTATCGGTGACCGTAATCGCCACTCCCGTCGGCTCCGGCAACAATGCCAGGGTGACCGCTCCCCCCTCGGGAGTATGGTTCACGGCATTTTCCAGCAGGTTGCGCAACAGCACCGCCAACAACTCCGCCTGTCCGGCGACAACGGGCAACGCCGCCCCGGCAGTGACCGTCATCACCAACCGCCGCGCTTCCGTCATTGGCCGCAACTCGTGAACCAATTGCGCGGCCACCCGCTCCAGGTCAACAGTTTCCATGCCGCCCGCCAGTATTTCCGAGGCATCAAGGCGCGCCATCAGCAATAACTGCTGCACCACGCGGGCATTGCGGTCCACACCGACAATCACCTTTTCCAGACTGCGGTTCTTGTGCTCGATGTCCGGATATTGCAAGGCGTTCTGGGCATGCAGGCGGATGATGCTCAGCGGCGTCCGCAATTCGTGGGCGGCATCGGCCAGAAAGGCGCGCTCACGCTCGATGCCATGCGTCACCTGGTCGAAAAGATGATTGATCGCCTGGATAACCGGCCGGATCTCCTCCGGCTCGTCCTCCAGACGGATTCCCTGCAAATGATCCATGCGCCGCTGGCTGATCGCACTGCGCAAATCCTCCAGCGGCGCCATGTCACGCCCCAGCCTCTGCCGTAACAGGATGATGGCCAGCAGCAGGCTGGACAACAACCCGGCCAGCAGCGAGCCGGCCACATTGAACGATAATTCACGCCGGATATCCGACCGCTCTGCGACCATCAGCCAGAAATGACTGTCCGGCAGGAACAAGGTGTAAACATGCCAATCGCGGTCGTCGACACGGGCCTGAAAAAGGCCGGCCTGACGGGGCGACAACGCCGTCTCGGGCGCGCCCTCACTGCGGAACAGCAGTTCCGCATGATCGGACCAGACCTGGACCGCCACTTTTTTCTGATAGGCGGGCCGGTCCCGATGCTGTCCGCCGCCATCGACATCCTCCGACAGGGCATGCTGCAAACGCTTCCAGTCATCATCGTCATGGGCGGGCAAGGACAGTAAGCCGCCCAGTACCTGCGCCTCCTCCACCAACTGGGCGTCAAACAGTTCATCAATTTCGTGACGGGCGGTCAGGAATCCCAGGCCGCCGCTGATAGCCAGCGCCAGTGCAATGATGGCCAGGAAAGAGCGGGTCAGCCGGGCCTTGATCGAGTTCATCATGCGGCAACGGTCCCCGCATCGACAATGTAGCCTACCCCGCGCACGGTGCGGATCAGCTCGGGATAGAGTTTTTTGCGCAAGTGATGGATATGGACCTCCAGCGCATTGCTTTCCACCTCCTCCGACCAGCCATACAGGCTTTCTTCCAGCTGTGTCTTGGACAGGATATGTCCGGCATGCAGGCACAGCTCTTTCAGCAGCAGGAATTCCCGGCGCGACAGGCTGACCGGCGCATCATCCAGGCGCACCTCATGATTGCCCAAATCCAGGACGACCCGTCCCATCACCAGCCGGTTGGACGCCCGTCCCGAAGCACGGCGCGTCAAGGCGCGGATGCGGGCCAGCAGCTCGGTCAGATCGAACGGTTTCAGCAGATAATCATCCGCGCCCGCGTCCAGACCGGCCACACGTGCATCCAAGGCGTCACGGGCGGTCAGAATCAGCACCGGCATGGGGTTGTGCTGCTGGCGCAGCCGGGACAGTATCTCCATGCCATCCATGCGCGGCAGGCCCAGATCCAGCACCAGCAAATCAAAGCTGCCCGACTCCAGCGCGTGCAATACCGAAACCCCGTCCTTGAACCATTCCACGACATAACCCTGCAAGGACAACGCTTCCTGCAAGCCATCCCCCAGCAGTACATCATCCTCGGCCAGCAAGATTCGCATGCTGTTTCTCCCGCATCACTGTACTGTTGAAGGTAACTGATCCCGGCAGCGGCGTCACGCGCCACGCCGGGCGGCTCGCTTGTCAGGTCATTCCTGCTGGGATAGGCTGACCACTCCTTCACGATGGCTGATCCATGACTCCCCTGGCCTACTTCGGCGGCTCATTCGACCCCATCCATTTCGGGCATCTGCAAACCGCGGTGGAACTGCGGGAACGCTACCGATTCAGGCAGCTGCTGCTGTTGCCGGCGGCGCGATCTCCGCTGAAAGGCGACGGCGTCTCGGCGGCGCACCGGCTGGCCATGGCGCGACTGGCGGTCGAGGGCCATGAAGGCTTGGCCGTTGACGACCGTGAATGCCGCCGCCCGCCCCCCTCCTACACCATTGATACATTGCGGGAATTGCGAGCAGAGCATGGGGACGGCCAGCCGATCGTCTTCATCCTTGGCCTGGACAGCCTGCTGACCATCAACACCTGGCGCTGCTGGCGGCAACTGACCGACCATGCTCACCTGCTGGTGGTCACCCGCCCGGGGTGGACGCCCGATTTCGTCGGAGAAATCGCGGAATGGCTGGCCGCCCATGCGGTCAGCGACCCGCGCATGCTAGAATGCTCACCGAATGGCCGCATCCTGCTGGCCGAAACCACCCCGCACGCCGTCAGCAGCACCGCCATCCGCGCCGCGCTGCATCAGGGAGCCGCGCCTGAAACGCAGCCCCTTCCGGCGTCGGTGGCCGGTTATATCCGCAAACACCAATTGTACGGAGTCTCTCCCCCGCATGAATCCCGCACTGACTTCTGAGGAGCTGGTCAAGGTCGTCCAGGACGCCCTCGCCGACATCAAGGCCCAGAACGTATTGACACTGGACGTACGCAAGCTGACCGGCCTCGCCGATTACATGATCATCGCCAGCGGCACCTCCACCCGCCACTGCAAATCCCTGGCCGACAATGTCGTGGTCAAGTCCAAGGAAGCCGGTGTCCGGCCGCTGGGCGTGGAAGGCGAACGCGAGGCCGAATGGGTCCTGATCGATCTCGCCGGCGTCATCGTGCATGTCATGCTGCCCGCCACCCGCAAGTTCTACGATCTTGAACGCCTGTGGTCGGTGCCGGAAGGCAAGACCGCCGAAGCCTGATGCGCATCCGCCTGCTGGCCGTCGGGCAGAAGATGCCCGACTGGGTCACCGAAGGTTATCAGGAATACGCCAAGCGGCTGCAGGATGATGTGCGGCTGGAGTTGATCGAAATCCCCGCTGCCAAACGCGGCCGCAACCACGAAGCGGATCAGTGGAAACGCCAGGAAGCGGAAGCCCTGCAAGCCGCCATCCACCCTTCCGACCGGGTCGTGGCGCTGGATGTGCTGGGCAAGCCCTGGTCGACCGAAGACCTGAGGGATCGCACGGCGCAATGGCTGCAAGGTGGACAGAATATCGCCCTGCTGGTGGGCGGGCCGGACGGACTGGCGCCGGAGCTTCTCCGCTCGGCCAGCGAGCGCTGGTCGCTGTCGCCGTTGACCCTGCCGCATCCGCTGGTGCGGATTGTGGTGGCGGAGCAGATCTACCGCGCCTGGACCCTGCTCAAGGGACACCCCTACCACCGCTGAGTCGCCATGGGCCCGAAAAAGCACCTCAAGGACAACCAGCTCGAAGCCACCCTGTTCCGGCGACGGGTACAGGTGGCGGGCCTGATGGTGTTTCTGGCGTTCTCCGTGCTGATTGCCCGCTACGGGTGGCTGCAGATCATCCAGCACGAACGCTACCAGACTCTTTCCGACAACAACCGGATCAAGCTGCAGGCCATCGCGCCACCCCGGGGCTATATTTACGATCGCAACGGCGTGCTGCTGGCCGACAACCGGCCCGCATTCACGGCCACCCTCAACCGGGAAGAAGCCAGGGACATCAATGACACCCTGGTGCGGCTGGCGCCGGTGCTGCAACTGACCCCCGAGGACATTGAACGCTTTCGCACCCGCCTGAAGACCGCCAGTCCGTTCGAGAACATTCCGGTCAAGATCAATCTGTCCGAAGCGGATATCGCCCGCTTTGCCGAAGTCCGCTTCGACTTCCCCGGCATCGAGATCGAAGTCAAACTGGAACGTTATTACCCTCACGGCGAGTTGTTCGCCCATTCGCTGGGCTATGTCGGACGCATATCTGAAGATGAAGCGGGCAAGATCGACCCGGCCATCTACAGCGGCACGGACCTGATCGGTAAAACCGGCATTGAAAAATATTATGAGCGCCTGCTGCAGGGGCGGCCCGGTTACCAGTTTATCGAGGCCAATGCGCATGGACAGGTGCTGCGGCCGCTCGACCGCACCGCGCCGACCCGGGGTGATGACCTGGTCCTGCATCTGGATTACGGTCTGCAAAAACTCGCCACCGAGCAACTGGCCGGACGCCGCGGGGCGATTGTCGCCATTGATCCGGCCACTGGCGGCGTGCTGGCGTTCGTCAGCTATCCCAGCTTCGACCCGAACCCCTTTGTCGACGGCATCCCCTACAAGCTGTACACCGAATGGCGGGATCACCCCGACCGGCCCCTCTACAACCGCGCCCTGCAGGGCATTTACCCGCCGGGCTCCACTATCAAGCCGTTTTCCGGCATGGGCGGCCTGAACTACGGGCTGATCGACTGGGACTTCAAGATCAGCGATCCGGGCTATTACCATCTGCCGGGTGACAGCCACCTGTTCCGCGACTGGAAAAAAACCGGACACGGAACGGTGACACTGCACAAAGCCATCGAGCAATCGTGCGACACCTTCTTTTACCAGCTGGCCGCCCGCATCGGTGTAGACCGTTTTCATGACTGGATGCAGCAATTCGGCTTTGGCAGCCCGACCGGCATTGACCTCGTCAATGAAAAAAGCGGCACCCTGCCCTCCACCGCCTGGAAGCGCAGCAAGCTGAACGCGCCGTGGTACGCGGGGGAAATGCTCTCGGTCGGTATCGGGCAAGGCTATTTCACCGTGACGCCGCTGCAATTGGCCATGGCTACCGCCATCATTGCCAACAAAGGACGCCACATCACCCCGCATCTGCTGAAAAGCGTCAGCGGCCCCACCGCCTACATCCCCGTCAATCAGCCCGACGGACAGGTCAGATTCACCGGCGATCCCGTGGAATGGGA
Source organism: Fluviicoccus sp. (assembly GCA_036279775.1). Taxonomy (GTDB): domain Bacteria; phylum Pseudomonadota; class Gammaproteobacteria; order Pseudomonadales; family Moraxellaceae; genus Fluviicoccus. The sequence goes on from DASUIM010000258.1 coordinate 12,723, forward strand.
CCGCATGCACGACGCCATGAAGGCCGTGGTTCACGGCTATGGCACGGCTACCAACCTCCGCCGCGGGCTGGAGGGCTATGAAATCGCGGGCAAAACCGGCACGGCTCAGGTCAAGGGCATCAAGCAGGGGCAGCGCTACAGTGAAGCAGCCCTCGACCCGCGACACTGGGATCATGCCTGGTTCATGGGCTACGCTCCCGCTGACAACCCGAAGATCGCCGTGGCCGTACTGGTGGAAAACGGCCGCCACGGCAACAGCGCCGCCGGCCCCATCGCCCGCGCCATGTTTGACTACGTCGTGCACGGCGCAACGCCGCCGGCGCCCCGGCCCGTCACAGCGGCCGGCACCGCACCGCCCCCGCCCGACAGCGGAGCCTTGGAATGAATGACCTGAATCAATACCGCTTTCAGCGACAGGCCCCGCAAGACGGCTCGACGTTTACCGGCCCCCGGCCGATCTGGCTCCGGCTGCACCTGGACCTGCCCTTGCTGTCGGCCTTGTTGTTGACCGCCATGCTCGGGCTGATTGAGCTCTACAGCGCCACCGGCCGCAATTGGGCGCTGCTGCTGAAGCAGGCCGCCAGCTTTGGCATGGGACTGATGGTGCTGCTGTTCATGGCGCAAATTCCGCCCCGGATCTATCAGGCCTTTTCACCGTGGTTATTTGCCGCCGTCACGGTATTGCTGATTCTGGTGGCCCTGTTCGGCACCGTTGCCATGGGCGCACGGCGCTGGCTGACCATTCCCGGCGTCACCCGCTTTCAGCCGTCCGAGTTCATGAAGCTGGCCATGCCGATGATGATGGCGTGGTATCTGGCGCGGCGGCCGTTGCCGCCATCGCTGCGCACCATCGCCGTGGCGCTGGCGCTGATTCTGGTGCCCGCGCTGCTGATCGCCCGCCAGCCCGATCTGGGTACCGCCATCCTGGTCAGCGCCAGCGGCTTTTTCGTCCTGTTCCTGGCCGGCCTCCCTTGGTGGCTGATGCTGCTGGGTATCAGCGCCGCCGCCGCCGCCGCCCCGTTTGCCTGGCATATGCTTCATGACTATCAGAAACAGCGCATCCTGACGCTCTTTGATCCGGAAGCCGACCCGCTGGGCACCGGCTGGAACATCATCCAGTCCAAAACCGCCATCGGCTCCGGCGGCCTGACGGGCAAGGGCTGGCTGAAAGGTTCGCAGGCCCACCTCGAATTCCTGCCGGAAGGACACACCGACTTCGTGATTGCCGCCTATTCCGAGGAATTCGGACTGGCGGGCATTTTGGTGCTGCTCACCTTGTACGGATTCATCCTCGCGCGCTGCCTCTACATTGCCTCGACCGCCACCGATTCTTACAGCCGCCTGCTGGCCGGAGCCATCGCCCTCTCGTTTTTTGTTTATGTCTTTGTGAACGCCGGAATGGTGAGTGGTATATTGCCGGTGGTGGGCGTCCCACTGCCTTTTGTCAGCTACGGCGGCACCGCCATCATCACCCTGATGACCGGCTTCGGCATGTTGATGTCCATTCATACCCACAAGAAACAGCTGTAGCAGACCGCACATGACCCTGATCCGCCTTCTCCCGGCCCTGCTGGCCGCCTTGCTTGCCCTGCCCGCCCGTTCCGGCGACTTCGACCAATACGAAGAGTTGCAGGCCATGATCGCCAGCCTGGAAAAGGAAGGCGTGTACCCGCCCGGGGAATTGACCGCCGTTTTCACCAGCGTCAACCGCTTGGACAAGGTGCTGGAAGCCATCGCCCGCCCGGCGGAAAAAACTCGCGAATGGAAAAATTACCGGCCGAATTTCGTGAATGACGAACGCCTGCGCAAGGGGCTCGATTTCTGGTCGAAATACCGTAATGAGCTGGATGCCGCCGGCAAGCAGTTCGGCGTGCCTCCGGAAATCATTGTCGCCATCATCGGCGTCGAAACCAAATACGGCGGCAACAAGGGGGGCTTTCGGGTCATCGACACCTTGTCCAGCCTCGCTTTTGACTATCCGCCGCGCGCGCCGTTCTTCCGCAAGGAACTGCGTACGTTCCTGACGCTGGCCAAAGAACAGAAACTGGATGTGCTCGACACCTACGGCTCTTACGCCGGAGCCATGGGCTTCCCCCAGTTCATGCCCTCCAGCTGGCGTAACCTGGCGGTGGATTACAGCGGCGATGGCCGTACCGACCTGATCAACGACCCGGTGGATGCCATCGGCTCGGTTGGTAATTATTTCCTGGCCAATGGCTGGAAAACCGGCGAACCGGTCGCTGTCCGCGCCCGCATCACCAGCGATACCTACGACGAAGCCTGCACCACCGACCTCAAGACCAACTTCACACTGGCGGAGCTGGGCGTCAAGGGCCTGGCTCCGCGCGAAGGCTCCCTGCCACCCGAAACCCCGGCTTCCGGCCTGCGCCTGCAGGGTGAGAACGGCGCCGAATTCTGGGTCGCATTCAACAATTTCTTCGTGATTACCCGCTATAACCGCAGTCACCTTTACGCCATGGCGGTTTTCCAGCTGGCCGAAGCCCTGCGAACCGCCCGTGAAGCCCCGCCGGCACAGCCTTTGGCGAGTACGGCCAGCTGATAATGATCCGTCCGTTTTTCATACTTTGTTGCAATTTTGGCATGCTTTAAGCATGTATAAACTGGCTAATTCCTGACCAAATTTAGACAAACCCGAAAAAAGCAGGTAGGATGCCTGCATCGCCGCCCAGCAACATCAATAAGAAAACGGGCAAATTCGTTCACTCATGTCTAGGAGTCAAAACCGATGACATATCAAAATCCGCTGGTTCGTGCGGGTGTTGGCCTCCTCGTTGGCGCTGCCCTTGTCGCCTGTAGCCACACTCCACCCCGTGCAGCCGTTAACGCTGCGACCTCCGCCACACCGGCCGCCAAAGGCGACTATGTGGTCAAGGACGGCATGCCCGAGTACCGCCTTTCCGAAAAGGAACTGGCCATGCTCCAAGACGCCGTCCCGACGGAAGAGCCTCTCAGCCGCTACGGCAATGCCAGTCCCTACAGCGTGCTGGGCGAAACTTACCATGTCATGGCCAGCTCACAGGGATTCCGCCAGAACGGCCGCGCTTCCTGGTACGGCAAGAAATTCCACGGCCAGCGCACCTCCAGCGGTGAACGCTATGACATGTACAAAATGACAGCCGCTCACAAGAACCTGCCTATCCCCTGCTACGTGCGTGTCACGAACAAGGAAAACGGCAAGAGCGTCATCGTCAAGGTCAATGACCGCGGCCCCTTCCACTCCGACCGCGTCATGGATGTGTCGTTTGCCGCCGCCGCCAAATTGGGCATGCTGGACAATGGCACTGCCAATGTTTCCATCGAAACCATCAACCCCGCCAGCATCCTGAAGCAGCAAAGCATCATCGCCAAGGCGGAGAAGCCCGCCGAGGTCAAGTTCTTCATTCAGGCCGGCGCTTTTGGCAATCGCGAAAATGCCACCGCCCTCCAGAACCGCCTCATGGAGCTGGCCAATCTGCAGGTCGCCATCCAGACCTCGGATGACCCGATGCCGGTGCATCGTGTCCAGATCGGACCGTTCCCCGACGAACAGTCGGCGCAGAAAACCACACAGATGCTGCGTGAAGCCGCCGTCGGTTCCCCGATCATCGTCAAACGCTGAAGCCTCCGTTCCTCAGTCACCGCCCCTTTTTTATGGGTGCTGGCGAAGCTGCCCGGCCTCACTTGAAGCCGAGCACCAACTGGATCCAGCCCGCCAGAGCGCCGGTGATGCCGCCAAGCACGATCAGTATCCACTCATCCTCTCGGAATGCCGGGCGCAGCAGGTTCTGGAACTCCATCGGCGTCAGCTTGCTCATCCGCTCCAGAAACAGCTCGTTGACCTTGACCGCCCGGCTCTCATTCAGCCCGGGATCGGAAATCGGGCCCATTGTCGCTTCGATCGACTTGTCAATAATGGTGTCCTTGAGCTTGGCATACTCCTCCCAGCCCATGGTCATCTGGATTGCGGTCCGCACCAGCGGGCTGTCCAGCATCTTGCTGACATGGCGCTTCACCACCTTACGGGTCTTGTCCGCCTTCGGCCCGAACATCATTTCCGTCATGATCTGCTTCAAGGTGAACAGTTCGCGGGTGCTGATATGGGCAAAAACCTCGGACACTTCCTTCTGCCGGCGCATGAAGGCGCCATGCCAAGTCCAGCCGACAATCGGGATCCGCTTCGGCTCTACCGGGTTGAACACCATCCAGATAGCGATCCAGTTGGTGAAAAACCCCCACAACGCCGCCCAGAAAACCAGCGTCCAGTGCCAAGGCACCACCAGCCAAACGCCCATCTGGATCAGGCCGAAGAAAAACCCGATCGCGGCGCTAATGTGCCAGATGAAATCAATTTCCTTCTGCCCGACGCGCAGGAACATGCGCACCATCAATTCGCGGTCGTTTTCCATCTGGCGAACCACCATTTCGCGCATGTCCACCAGATTCTCGACATTGAAGGTCAGCTCAGTCACCAGGCTGTCCATGATGCCGGGCACTTGCTTGCGCACATGCAGGTAAATGCGGCGCTTGATCGCCATCGGCAGATTTTCCCATAACGTGGCGTTGCGCTCGCTCATGACCTCGTCGATAAATTCCTCTACCCGCTCCATCAGCGACTCACTGATGAACTCCGCCATTTCATCCGGCTTCATCTCCCGGAAGAATTCATCCAGGGATCCGATTTTGGACAAGGACTGATCCACCAGGATACCTGAGATCTTCCCGGCCTTGCGCGGCACAATACCCTGCCAGCCCAGGGGAACCGGGCCGAGCTTCACGCCCAGGAACCGGATCGGGTAAAACACCATTTTCAACGCCATCCAGACGTGAAGCCAGGTGACAATAGCCGCAACGGGCGCAATCGAAATGAACACCACGTTTTCGGGCTTGGACAAATATTGCTGCCAGAACGATACATCAGCCATGGTCGGGATGCTGCCTTGCTGGTTGGTCTTGATCTAGGATGCCGGCGGGACATGCCGTTAGGTGGCGAAGCATACCACAGCCGTTTTGTAGGCATGGATGGCGCATTCGGCCATCCACCCCCGGGCCAACCTCAGAACAGCTTGAGGCTGACGGTATAGCTGAAAAACGAAGTCGGCTTGGTTCGCAATCGGGAGGCTCCCTCCGTCAAGGGTTCTCCGACACCGACGCCGACAGAGAAAACCCGGAGACTGTGGGGACCCGCCCACTGATAGGACAGATCGGCGCCTGCGCCCACCCGGTTGATGGCCTTGCCGTTAAGCCCGTCGCCAATGATCTGGCCGGCGAAAAGGCCAAGCTGGTACCCATTCTCATTGACCGCCGCCGTCAGGGGATGCCGCCATCCCGCGTTGAAGGCAACACCTTCATTATTATCAGCGAAGCGGCCCACACGCCCGTAGAAAACCCCGTTTGGCGTCAACACGGTTCCATTCAGGCCCAGCATGTCATTAAAGACCCCTGCGCCCACATAACCGGCCGAAGGTTTGAACTTGGCGAAATCCGGCTTCGGCATCGACATCTTGGGCATGGTGAGCGGATGCAGCTGGAAAAAATTCGGACGCTTGGCAACCGGCAAATGGTCATCCGGAACCGGGATAACCGCCGGGGCAGCCGTTGCGGCAACCGGCTCGGCAGCCTGGCTGTCCGCCGCCGCCGCGGCAGGGGTTTCGCCCGCCTGGACCTCCGGCGGCAAAACGGTCTCTTCGGCAAAGACTGCTCCGGCCATCAACAGGGGGATGAGGGCCATTGCGGGAGCACAGGGACGAAACATGCGGAAATCCTCTAAAAACACTGTTTTTATTATCAACCGGAGATGATAAGGCCAAGCACCCGGTTTAGGCAGCACCCAATCGTTATTTTTTCGTGCCGCACTCACGATAAATGACAGAGAATGCTCCTTCTCCGGCTTCAGGGCGTCACAATGAAGCCCAAGGACCGTAACCGGGAGTTCATGACGCCGTCAGCCGCTCCGGTCAGCCGAACCTGACATGACGAAAATTCACGACGCGGCCAATAGCCCTTGCGCAATTCATCGAAGGCGAAAGCCGGCTTCCGGTTCAGCAGCAACTCGCGACAAAGGTCATCATGATCCCGTTGAACCGGGTATACCGACTCCACCAGCGACGCCAAGCCGCCCCAACCCGAAGCGCCATCAAGCTCCAGGGAGGTCTCGGCCTTCAAGCCTAACGACATGTCGGGCTGCGCCTCCCTGCCCAGAAATCCGAGTAGCGCCGCCCTCACCATCAGACTGCCCTTCCACTTGCCTTCCTGGCTGTATCCGGCAATGTGGGGCGTGCCGATCAGTACCCGCGCCAGCAAGTCACGGCAGATATCCGGCTCCGTTTCCCAGACATCCAGAATGATCCTGCCCGGATCCACCACTCCCGCATCGATCAGGGCCAGCAAAGCGCCGTTATCCACCACGGCGCCGCGTCCGGCATTGATCAGGACCTTCCCGGCCAACCGCTGCAGCCGCTCCCGGCCGAAAAGATGGTAGGTGGGATAAGGCCCGGATCGCGTCAGCGGCGTGTGCAGGCAAATGACATCCGCGCGCGAAATCAGCTCATCCACGCCAACCCTTCCAACACCGTCACAGGCCCTGAACGGATCGCAGCCCAGCACCTTGAGCCCCAGGCGCTGCAGAGTCTGCGCCAGCAGCCCGCCGACATTGCCCAGCCCGACTACGCCAAAGACGTGATTTTCCCAATCCAGTTTGCCATCCCGCCACAAGCGGCACAGCACGGCGACCACGTACTCGACCACACTGGAGGCATTGCATCCCGGCGCGGCCGACCAGCCAATGCCTTGGCCATCCAGCCAGGCGGTATCCAGATGATCGGTTCCGATCGTCGCGCTGCCCACAAACCGGACCCGGCTATTTTCCAGCAACCCGGCGTTGACCAAGGTGACCGACCGCACCAGCAGGATATCCGCATCCCGCACATCCGCCGCCGTCATGGAGCGGCCGGACAAGGTCACCAACTCGCCCAAACCGCCAAAAAGCTCCCTGACCAGCGCCAGGTTTTCATCCGCCACGATTTTCATGAAAACTTGCCTTTAATTGAACACCCGAGGCCAAGCCACCCCGGAACCCTGCTGCCTGCGGGCTTCCGGCATAGGCAGCTCATGCCAAGCACTTCACCTTTTGCAGTCAAACAACCCTTTGACTGACGGAACGCCATATGCGTTAATCACTTTCAGCTTTGCACATCCAAACGGTATGTGGCCCGCTTGGCCCATGCGTACATAATTCAACCAGACCAATGCACACTATCATGAACAAGGGAATTTCGATTTTTGCAGCCCTTTTTGCTGCCCTGGCCATTCACAACGCCACTTTTGCCGCCGGGGAAAGCAGTGTACCCGCCGACCTTCAGGACCTGAAGTCGGATATTCTCAACCTCAATCGCGAGATTTCCCAGCTGGAAAGCGAACTGCTCTATCCCAGCTCCAGCACCGCCATCCTGATCGGCATCAACGCCGGCAGCCGGCTGCGGCTGGTGGACATCAATATCAGTGTTGATGACCAGAATGTCGGCTACCACGCCTACTCCGAGCAGGAAACAGCGGCCTTGGGCAAGGGCGGCCTGCATCGCGTGTTCATGGGCAACTTTACCAGCGGCCAGCATACCCTGAAGGCCGTCATGAACGCCTACGACGCGCGCGGCAAGGATTTCCAGCGCACAGTGACCTATACCTTCAACAAGGGAAGCCTGCGCAAGATCCTCGAAATCAAGGCCGCCGAGGATCCGTCCGGAGCCCAACCCGCCGTCTTCACATTCAATGAATGGGAAAGCAAGAATTAAGGCTGAGGGTTCAGGAACATAGCCACCATGAAAATCAGAATAAACCGAACATGGGGACTGGGGCTGACCGGCCTCGCCCTGGTTTCCGGTGCCGCCCAGGGTGTTGACCTGCGCAAGCGTCTGGAAGTATCCACCGACATCCGTGAGCCCGTCTACGGAGAAATCGCCTACGACTACCACCTTGGCCATCATTTTTCCGCACTGAACGGCCTGATCGGCGCCAAGCAGGCCGGTGTATTCGACCTGGAAGACCCCACCACCGAGATGCTGATGGGCGACCTGTACACGGAGTTCGGCCTGCCCCGCGAAGGGGATGTCGCCATTTCCCGCGTGCAGGCACAGGACATTCCGTCCAGCACCCGTAACATGCCCTGGCTGCGCTACGGCAAATTGCTTTATCAGCTGGGCAATGATGCCCCCACCGAAAACTACCTTCGCAAGCCTCCGGCAACCCTGACCAGCTATCAGGAATCCGAACGCCGGCTTATGCTGGCCAACATCCTGATCCGCAAACGCGCCTTCAACGAAGCCATCTCCATGCTCAAGAGCATGCCCGCCGAAGGCATGATGGCCAATTACGGCATTTATAACCTGGGCATCGCCTATCTTCAGGACAATCAGCCCGAAGAAGGACTTGCCCGGCTCAACAGCCTGGCCGACCAGCCGGTCGCGGATGAAGAAGGCCAGAACCTGAAGGACAAAGCTGCACTGGCTGTGGCTTATTACCAGTTGCAGGATGAAGAATACGAACTGGCGCGCAAGTCCCTGCTGCGAGTGCGCCTTGAGGGTCCTTACAGCTCGCAATCGCTGCTGGCTCTGGCCTACAGCCATTATCTGAACAAAGCTTATGCCGAAACCCTGCCGGCCTGTCTCGAACTGCAGCGCCGAAATCCCGCCGATCCTGCCGTCCAGGAAGCGTTCCTGCTGTCGGCGCGGGTCTATGAGGAAATGGGCTTCAAGTCCCAGGCGCTGGCCGGTTACCGGATTGCCGGTCAGGTATTGCGCGGGCAACTGATGCTGGTTGAAAAAACCGCCCTGAAGATCGACGCCGACAACTGGCCCGACGTCATGGCGCCAAAGCTGGTCAACACGGAAGATCTGGACCCGCTGAACGTCAAGCCCATTCCGGCGACCAATGACGCCATCATGGCCGGACTGTTCGCCAAGCTGTTTGCGTCACCGCAGTTCAACGAAGGCTTCCGTCAATACCAGCAACTCAGCCGGATCGTCCAGCTGCTTGAGTCGCGCCATCGCGATGTTGATGCTCTTGCCGAAGTCGCCCGCACGCTTGAAGGGCGCAAAGGCTCGTTGTCTGCCACCGCGGACCGCCAGCAAGTGCTGAAAGACCAGTACGTAACGCTGGTGAAGCGCTGGCAGGACCTGCAGATGCGTTTCAAGCAGATGAACTCCAGTGCGGATGCCTATACCGATGCGGCCTCGCAAGCTGAAACGGCACGCCTGCAGCAACTGAACCGCCTGGGACGAAAAATCCAGAAGTTGAAGACCCCGTCAACCGAGCGTGAGGTCCAGGACTCGCTGGCGCGTCTGGACCGGTTAAAGAACATCACCCTGTTTGAAATTGCCCGTCACGCCGCCTCCCGTGATGAGATATTCGACAAGCTGCAACAGTCGACCGAGCAGTTGAAAGCATCCCGAAGCCGTCTGGCAGTGCTTGACAACCTGCTTTCTGACAACCAGCAAATCCAGAAGTCGAACTACAGCCAGCGGCTGCCGGTGCTGGAAAAGAAGATTGACGAGTTACAAGTGCGCGTTGCGGATGCACGCCGGCAGTACCGCGAACACCTGAAAAATCTGGCTCGCACCCTGCTGCAGGACCGTCGCGATACCCTGACCAAATACCTGGGGGAAACCTACCTTGGCACTGAACGTGTTGAAAGCAAGGTAGCGCCTGCCCAAACCGAAGAAAGCACTGGCAAATCATGATCAATCCGACTTACCTGTTCCGGCTGAGTCCCTTGGCCGCCGCCCTCATTCTGGGGGCCTGCAGTAGCCTTCCCGAGGCCGGCACGTCGTCTGCTGTCGCCCCGGCGGCCTCCCCGGCTTTATCCGACGGCCTTGTTCCTTCAGGGGCGGCCGCGCCGGTCAAGCCGCGGGCCACACTGGCCAATCTTGACAGCGTCACCATCAACATCCCGAAAATGGATGACCAGCTGGCCGTATCGCGCGTCCAGTTGCAGAAGGTTGAAGCCAAAACCATCGCCAACACCCCGGCTGTGCCGACGGCTACCACCGCCGAGCCTTCCAAGCCCTTATCCCTTGATGATCAGGTTAACGACAAACTGAACGAAAGCCTCTACCGGCAGATTCTGGAGCAAGCCAAGAAAGCGCCGGATCCGGGTACCGCCAATGCCTACCTGCAAGTGGCCCGGAAGCTGAAAATGGGCAATGCCCGGTTTGCCGCTGAAAAGGAAGAGCAGAAGCTGCTGCAGGACAGCGTCGACTTCTACAAGGACTTGCTTAAACGCATGCCTGCCCCGGAAGCACGCGCCGAAATTTATTATGATCTCGCCAAAACCTATGACCTGATGGGCAACAAGGCGGAATCAGCAGCCGCCCTGAAGGAACTGGCGCAGCGATATCCGAAGACACCTTTCCTGACCGAAGTGCATTTCCGCCTGGCGGAAGAGGCATTTGCGGCGAACCGCTTCACGGAAGCGGCCGGCTACTACCAGAAGGTCCTCGATGCCAAGGACTCCGGCTTCCAGGACAGCGCGCTCTACAAGCGCGGCTGGGCGCTCTACCGTTCGTCCAACTTTGAAGACGCCCTGCCCCTGTTCTTCCGCTTTGCCGAGAAGATCATGGTCAAGCCGCGCAAGACCAAGCAGGAAGACGCCAAGCTTCAGGACTCCTATGATGTCATCAGCCTCTGCTTCATGATGATGGACGGGCCGAAGTCGGTGGATGAATACTTCAGCAAGAACGGGGAGAAATTCTTCGAAGCCGGCATTTACGCCAATCTGGCCCAAGCCTATCTGGCCAAGCGCCAGTTCAGCAATGCCGCCGAAACCTACAGCGCTTTCATCAACCGTCATCCGTTTGATCCCAGCGCCCCCGAACTCAGCACCGCCATTATCAATATCTACCAGCAAGGCGGCTTCCCGGCCCAGGTCATCATGGCCAAGGAAGAGTTCATCAAGCATTACAATCTGGAAGGCTCCTACTGGAAACAGGCCGACGAACCGACACGCGTTCGATTACGTCCCATCCTGGAAGGGCATATTGTTGACCTCGCCAAGCATTACCATGCCCTGGCGCAAATGGACAACAATGAAGCCGACTACCTGAAGGCCGCTACATGGTACCGCATGCACCTGGCCATGCAACCGGCTGAACAGGACGCCATCACCATCAACCAGTTGCTGGCTGAAGCGCTCTACTCCGCCAAGCACTATGCTGAAGCCATTCCCGAGTTTGAAAAGACCGCGTATGGCTACAACAATCCCAAGGGCGCGGAAGCCGCTGCTTTTGGCCTGGTCAGCTATCAGGACTGGGACAAGTCGCTTGGCGCCGACGAAGCCGCCAAGCTGAAACTGCTGCCCGCCCGCGTGGCCGCTGTCCTGAAGTTCGCCGACAAATTCCCGCAGGACGCCAACACGCCCAAACTGCTGCAAGGCATGATCCAGACCGTCTACGAACGCTGGCCCGCGGCGGATGACACCTCCAAACAACTGGTCAAGGATCTGGAGGCCGGCGTCGTAGCCTATACCGGCCGCTACCCGCAGGACCCGAACAGCGCCCTGCTGCTGCAAGGCATGACCAACCTGCACCTGCATTTCAAGGATTATGACGGCTCGGTCAGAACCGCCCAACTGCTGCTGGCCATCAACCCTCCGGTTGCCGAAGCGCTGCGGCTTGAAGCGGCCGGGGTGATCGCGGACGCCCAGTTTGACCAGGGTCAGTTTGCCGAAGCCGAAAAATCCTACCAGCAGGTCATGGCGTTCACCATTCCCGATGCCAAGTTGAAAGCCCGCTATCAGGACCGGTTGGCGACCACCTATTACCGTCAGGCTGAAAAACTGCGCGACGACAAGAAACCCGAAGAAGCCTCCGCTTTCTTCCAGAAAGCCGCCCAGGCCTCGGCTGATACCAAGATCAAGACTTCGTCCGACTTCGATGCCGCTGCGGTCTTGTTGAACGGCGAAAAATACAAGGAAGCGATTCCGGTTCTGCTGTCCTTCAAGCAGCGCTACCCGGACAGTCCGTTGTCGGTGACCATCCCGGAAAAACTGGCGCTGGCGTATGAAAAATCCGGCGACATTCCCAATGCTGCCGCCCAATACGAGGCTATCGCCGCCCGGGACCAGAAGAAGAGCCCGCAGGCCGCCCGTGAAGCGCTCTGGCTGGCTGCCGAGATGTATGAAAAGGGCAAGCAACCGGATGCCGCCCTGCGCATCTACAAACAATATGCCAACGATGCCGGCAACCCGGCAGACCTGCGTGGCGAGGCCACATTCAAGCTTTACACCAGCGCGGTCGCCAGGCAGCAGCTTCCCGAGCAAACAGCGGCGTTGAAGTCGCTGGCCCAACTCTACGAAAAGCAGGCCGCTACCGCCTCGCCGCGCATCAAGTACTTCGGGGCATTATCCAACTTCAAGCTGAGCCAGCCGGTGTATGACACATTTGTCTCACTGCCCATCAAGCAGCCGCTGAAGCAGAGCATCCTGCTCAAGAAGAAGGCTATGCAGGCCGCCCTGACCGCGTATAACAAGGTTGCCGCCATCGGCGTCGCCGAGTTTACGACGGCCGCCAACTACCAGCAGGGTGAAATCTATCGCCTGATGGCCAATGACCTGGTCAAGAGTGAGCGGCCCAAGGGGCTCAGCGACCTTGAACTGGAGCAGTACACCATTCTGCTGGAAGAGCAGGCTGAGCCACTCTCCGATAAGGCGATTGCCATTCACACCATCAACGCCGACCTCGTGAAACAGGAGGTCTATGACGGCTATGTCCAGAAGAGCTTTGACGCCCTCGCCGAACTCTCTCCCGGACGCTATAACAAGCGCGAGCAACTGGAAGACTCGATCGATGAAATTTATTGATGATGCGGGCCTGTTGGCCCGGAAATCCTCCGGAATCTGCTTGCTGGTGGCGGGGGCGGCGCTGACCGCCTGTTCGACGGTCAAAAATGCACCGCCGCCTGCCGCCGTGTCCGAGGTGCCGGCACCGACAGCCGAAGAAATCAGCAGCGAGCCCGACCTGGAAAAAATGGCCCGTGAGCGGGCCGCGAAAGGCGAAGTAAAGTCCAAGGAAGCCGAGGGTAAAACCACCGCCGCCGGTGCCGATACATCACGCGGCCCGGAAATGGCTGCGCCCCTTGATGAAACCCAGAAAACACTGGCCAGGAGCCTGCAGCCGGATTACGACCGCGCGCTTGGGATGATGAAGTCCGGGCAAGCCGAGCAGGCTTACGCCCTGTTCGACGAAATCCAGGGCAAAGCTCCCGCTTTTACCGGACCATCATTGAATCAGGCGCTGATCCGCCTGCAGCAGAAAAACCCCGCGGAAGCCTTGCTGCTGCTGAAAAAGGCCATCGGCATCAACGATAAGAATCCCTACGCCTGGAGCCTGACCGGCTATACCGAAAAGCAGTTGGGACATTTCAAGGCCGCTCGCGAAGCCTATGAAAAAGCGCTGGCACTGTCGCCGAAATACGGCAAGGCGCACTTCAACCTGGCCGTGCTGTGCGACCTGTATCTGCTTGACCTCCCGGCCGCACTGCAGCATTACGAAGCTTATCAGGCCTTGCAGGCTCAAGCCGACCCGACCGTGGCAAAGTGGATCATCGACCTGCAAAAGCGAACCGGCGTCTACAAGCCGCCCGTGAAGAAAGCCGTGAGCGAGGAAATTACCGAAGAGCCCTCGCCGGAAGCCGAAAAACCGGCCACGGAGCCGGAAGGCAGCACCATGGAGGCCTCCTCCCCAACACCGGCAACGGCCACTACGGAAACACCGGCAGCCCCGGTAACCGCATCGCCGGTTGAGCAGGCCCCTGCCACGATTCCAGCCGCCGAGGGTACAAAACCATGAAGACCATTAGCAAAGCCTTGCTGGTGCTGAGCCTGATCGGCGGACAGGCGCTGGCTGCGGACGCAGGTGGAAAACCTGCCAAAAATACGGCCAGTGCCGCCAAATCCTTGGCTCCGGCCGCGAACAAGCCTGCAAAACCGGCAAAAGCCGGCGCCGCCGCGGAAGTTGATGTTAAGGAAGGTCTGGATATTATTGGCAGTCAGGATGCGCCCTTGGAACTGAACATCGTTCCCTGGAAGGACAAGGAAAACACCCTTCCCAAGAATACTCTCGAAGCTTCGGTGCTGAACGAATCCATCGATCCGGTTGACCGGGATGTTGTTCGACGGGAAGTTGACTTTTCCCGCGCCTTGCAAGCGCTTCCAACCACTTCACCGTAACGTGAATTTTTAAAATACCAACCAGGAGTACTTACCATGTCGTCACTTATTCGTTTTATTCAGGACGGCGGATTCTTCATGTATCCGACGCTGATCATCATGCTGATCGGTTTCGCCATCGGCATTGAGCGCATTCTGTTCTTCATCCGCGTCAAGGCCTCGAACAAGGCGCTGTGGGACGAAGTATTCCCGTCGATCCAGAAAGGCGACCTGGACAAGGCCCTGAAGCAGGTCAAGGATAATGAAACCGAAATCGGCCGCATCCTGGAATACGGTCTGACCCGCAACAAGACCGCGCGCCGCGTCGAAGATGTCGAAACCGCCATGGAAGAAGCCCTGATGGAAGTGATGCCGCGCCTGGAGGCCCGTACGCCTTACCTGTCCTCCTTCGCCAACATCGCCACCCTGATCGGTCTGCTCGGTACCGTGCACGGGATGATCATGGCGTTCGCCGCCGTCGCCAATGCTGACCCGGCCCAGAAGGGTGACATGCTCTCCGCATCCATCGCCGTGGCCATGAACAATACGGCTCTCGGTCTGGGCGCCGCTATCCCGCTGCTGCTGGCCGCCGCCTACCTGCAAAGCCGCACCAGTGAATCCATTGAAAGCCTGGAAATGGCTTCGGTCAAGCTCCTCAATGTGTTCCGTCAGATTCGTGGTCAGGCTGAATAACTCCAAGAACCGCAGCCGCCCTTATTGAGGAATTGATCATGCGATCAAAACATCAGCACCAGGAGGAACTGAACCTAACTCCGTTCCTGAATCTCTTGGTGATCCTGATCCCCTATCTTTTGCTGAACGCGGTATTTACGCAGGTGACTGTCCTGCAAGTATCGATGCCCAGCAGTGGTAGCGGCGCAGGAGCCCAGGCAAAACCGCCGTTGGTTCTTGAAGTCATGGTTTTCAAGGACCGCTTCCTTGTCGCAGACCGCCAGACCGGCCCGCTGAAAAGCATTCCGCTGTCTGCCCGTGGCGATCTGGATTATCCGGCGCTGAATGACTACCTGCACAGTGTCAAAACACAGTATCCGTCCGTGACCGAAGCCAGCATCCTTCTGGAACAGGACACGCCTTATGACAAGCTGATCCATACCATGGATGCCGTACGGATCATCTCCGGCAAGAGCGGCAAATACGCCCTGTTTCCGGACGTCAGCATCGGCGATGCTCCTGCCAATACGGGAGGCAAGTCATGAGCCATGAAAGCCCGCACGTAAAACGCCACCAGCGCGCCCAGCGCCGCCTGCGCCGCAAGCCGCAAGAAGGGCTGATGCTGACCGCGCTGATCGACATTTTCGCCAACCTGCTGTTCTTTCTGCTGGTGATCTCGCAGAACCCCAGCAAGCTGCCGAACCTGAAGGATCTGCAACTGCCATCGTCCTCGGCGGAAAAAGTCCCGAAGGAAACCCTGGTGGTGATGGTCACCACCAAGGAAATCCTTGTTCAGGACGTTCATATCGCCACGATTACCGAGGCCATGGGCAATAAGGATGACCTGATCCCCGCCCTGGCGGTTGAACTGAAGTATCGCGCCTCCAAGAGTGCCGCGCCGCTGAACGAACAGGGTATTCCCGAACGTGAAATCACGATCATCGGCGACCGCAACACGCCCTACAGCGTGCTGAGAAAAGTCATGGCAACCTGTAGCGAAAATGACTACGCCAAAATGTCGTTCGCTGTCGCCCGGGGAGACAAGAAATCATGAGCTCCATTCTGATCAGACCCTCCCTGGCATGGGATGAACTGCCGGAAGACGCGCGCCGCTCCCGGCGCTTCAACACCGTCGCCATGATTTTGGGATTGCTGTGTTTCATTATCATTCCCAACGTCAAACTGCCCAAGATCGAGCGTACGCAGCAGGAAGCCATTCCTGAGCGGATGGCCCATATCATCCGTGAGCAGAAGGTAGAACTGCCCCCTCCTCCGCCCAAGCCTCTGGAAGTCAAAAAGGCGGAAGAGAAAAAAGCGGCCGAAGAACCGGTAGCCAAGGCCAAACCGATCGAAATCAAGCAGCGGCCCAGTGAAACCGCCACCGCCAAGGAAATCAGCGACGCCAAGGCCAAAGCCGGTAACGCCCTGAAAGCCTCCGGTGTGGTGGACGCCCTGGCAGACCTGCGCGGTTTCGAAACCGCCGGTGAATCCATGGCCAAGAACCCCGGTACCGGCGGCGACCTGCAGAAGAACAGTGGCGAGCCGATCGGCACCAGCCGCAACATGATCACCAGTCGCGCGGGCGCCGGCTCGGGCGGTCTCGCCTATCAGGGCGCGGCCAGCTCCGGTTTTGGCGGCGGCGTCGCCGGCGGCAAGGGCGGCAAGGGCGACTTCAACTTGGGGCCGAAGGGCGCCAAGGACATGAAAGGCGGCCTGATTTCTTCCGCGCAAGCCATTGGCGGCGGCGGTGGTGGCCGTGGTGGTGAAGGCGGCGGCGGTCGCGGTGAAGGCGGTATCGGCAAACGTACTCCTGAAGAAATTCGCTACATCTTCAACAAGTACAGCGCCAAGATCGACAGCGCCTACGCCCGCGCCCTCAAGGACGATCCCAGCCTGGAGGGCTCCATCAGCCTTCGTCTGGTCATCGACCCGAACGGCTCGGTCACCAGTTGTGAGGTCGCATCCAGCGAGCTGAACAATCCGGAACTGGAGGCCAAGATCGTGGCCATCGTCAAAAGCTTCAATTTTGGCGACGACAACGTTGAGGTCTGGAAAGGAAAATTCCCGGTCAACCTCTATCCGAAGTAAGCCGGTTATTCTTCGGACATGAAAAAGGCGCATCCCATGCGCCTTTTTCATGTCCGTTTCTTGAGTTTTTATGCCATTTTGCAGTATCCTTCCGCGCCTGAACTGGAGGCGTGGCCGAGCGGTTTAAGGCACCGGTCTTGAAAACCGGCGTGGGTTCCGCCCACCGTGAGTTCGAATCTCACCACCTCCGCCAATTTGCTACGGGTCTGCCGCTCGTCAGGCGTGACGGTCTTTCAAATCGCCCTGTGCTATCCTGCAGCCCGCTTCCATCCTGGCCACAAGCCGGGGTGCATGGACGTTTTTTTCGTTATCTGGGCCTCATACCATGACTCAAACTTCTGTCAACGCTCCTTCCTTTGTACGTCACCCGAAACTGATCGCCTGGGTTGCCGAAATCGCCGCCCTGACCCAACCGGACCGCATTGAATGGTGCGATGGCAGTGAAGAGGAAAATCAGCGCCTGCTCGACCTGATGGTCGAACGCGGCATGATGCGCAAGCTGAATCCCGAAAAACGTCCGAACTCCTACCTTGCTTCGTCAGACCCTTCCGATGTAGCCCGCGTGGAAGACCGCACCTTCATCTGCTCGCAAAACCGCGATGATGCCGGCCCCACCAACAACTGGGAAGATCCCGCCGTGATGCGCAACAAGCTGAACGGCCTCTTCGCCGGTTGCATGCGCGGCCGCACCATGTATGTTGTTCCCTTCTCGATGGGCCCGCTGGGCAGCCATATTGCGCAAATCGGTGTTGAACTCTCCGACAGCCCTTATGTGGTCACCAACATGCGGATCATGACCCGCATGGGCAAGGCTGTTTACGACGTCCTGGGTGAGAATGGCAGCTTCGTGCCCTGTGTGCACTCGGTGGGCAAGCCGGTCATCACCCCTGCGGATGATGTTACTTGGCCCTGCAACCCCGAAAAGTACATAGTCCATTACCCCGAAACCCGTGAAATCTGGTCCTTCGGCTCCGGTTACGGCGGCAACGCCCTGCTGGGCAAGAAGTGCCTGGCGCTGCGTATCGCCTCGGTCATGGGCCGTGATGAAGGCTGGCTGGCCGAGCACATGCTGATTCTGGGCGTGACCAATCCGCAAGGTCAGAAGCATTATGTCGCGGCCGCCTTCCCCTCCGCCTGCGGCAAGACCAACTTCGCCATGCTGGTCCCGCCTGCCGGCTTTGAAGGCTGGAAGATTGAAACCGTCGGCGACGACATCGCCTGGATCAAACCGCACCATGACGGCAAGCTTTATGCCATCAACCCCGAAGCCGGTTTCTTCGGTGTCGCTCCCGGCACCAACACAACGACCAATCCGAACTGCATGGCCACCCTCTCGGAAAATGTCATTTTCACCAATGTCGCCCTGACCGATGACGGCGATGTCTGGTGGGAAGGCATGACCAAGACCCCGCCCGCGCACCTGATCGACTGGACCGGCCAGGACTGGACTCCGGATTGCGGCCGCAAGGCGGCGCATCCGAATTCGCGTTTCACCGTTGCCGCCTCGCAGTGCCCGTCCATTGATGCTGACTGGGAAAACCCCAGTGGCGTGCCGATCTCGGCTTTCATCTTCGGCGGCCGCCGCGCCGACACCGTACCGCTGGTGGTTGAAGCCTTTGACTGGAAGGACGGCGTCTACAAAGCCGCCACCATGGGCTCCGAAACCACAGCCGCCGCTGTCGGCCAGCAGGGTATTGTCCGTCGCGACCCGTTCGCCATGCTGCCCTTCTGCGGCTACCATGTTGGAGATTACTTCCAGCACTGGCTGAACATGGGTGAAGAGCTGATCAGCGAGCATTCGCAACTGCCGAAGGCATTCAACGTCAACTGGTTCCGCACCGACGAGAACGGCAAGTTCATCTGGCCGGGCTTTGGCCAGAACATGCGCGTACTGCAGTGGATCGTGGACCGTTGCGAAGGCCATGGTCAGGCGCATGAGACCCCGATTGGCCTGGTTCCGCGCTACGAAGACCTGTCTTGGGAAGGTTCGGATTTCAGCGCTGAGCAGTTTGCCAAGGTAATCAGCCTTGACACTGCCGCTTGGGAGCGCGAACTGGCCAGCCACGACGAACTGTTCGCCAAGATCGCCGACAAACTGCCGGCGATGCTGAAGGCGCAGCGGGAAGTGCTGGGCGCCAAACTGGGCGCGTAAGGCTGCCGGGTTGGACTGCGAATGGGCGCCTAAGGGCGCCCATTCGCTTTTGCAGGGACAGATGTGTTTTTGCCGAGTCATTGACACTTTCTTGACAAGAAACCTGATAGCCTGACTCATTGTGCATTTCAGGAGGTCACCATGTACGTGCTTATCATCGAGGACAGCCCGGACCTGGCCGCCAATATCGGTGAGTATCTGGAAGATCGGGGGCATATCGTCGATTATGCCGGAGACGGTATTTCCGGCTATAACCTCGCCACCAGTAATCACTATGATGCGCTAA
Organism: Fluviicoccus sp.; assembly: GCA_036279775.1. Taxonomy (GTDB): domain Bacteria; phylum Pseudomonadota; class Gammaproteobacteria; order Pseudomonadales; family Moraxellaceae; genus Fluviicoccus. The sequence continues at coordinate 32,115 of DASUIM010000258.1, forward strand.
TCCTGGATCTTTACTTGCCCGGCATGGATGGATTGGCGGTTTGCCAACGCCTGCGTGAGTCCGCCCGCAGCGCCGTGCCCGTGTTGATGCTGACTGCCCGGGATCAGGAACGGGACAAGCTGGCGGGATTTGAAGCCGGCGCGGATGACTACCTGACCAAGCCCTTCTCCCTGGCCGAGCTGACAGCGCGCCTGACCGCGTTGATCCGCCGTTCACAAGGCATGAAGCCCGCCAAGTTGCGCGTCAACAATCTGGAGTTTGATTGCCAGACCCTGCAAGCAACCCGGGGTAAGCGCCGGCTTGAGCTTACGCCGACAGGGATCAAGCTGCTGGAACATTTCATGCGTGTCCACCCCGCCGTCGTGACCCGCTCCGACATGGAAAGACTGCTTTGGGGGGATAACCCTCCTGACAATGACGCCACCTTGCGCGCACATATCCATGCCTTGCGTTCGGCGATCGATAACGAGGAACCGGTCAAGCTGCTGCACACGGTTCACGGCATCGGCTACCGGCTGGAAGACGGCTCGGCCCAGTGAAGCTCACGTTTGGTCACTTCCACAGTCTGACCTTGAGACAGCGATTTCTATCCGCTGTCTTGCTGGTGCTGATGATTGTCAGCTCTGGCTTCTACTTCACACTTGCCAAAGCGTTCTCCCTGATGGACCAGCAACTGATCAACCGGAATCTGGTTGAGCGCATGGTTTTTTTCAAGGAATCTTTTATCCAGTTTGGCGACGATACCCGCATGCCGCGCGCAGCCGGGTTCATCGGCTACATCGATCATCATCCGGCGTCCCCCCCTGTACCGCCGGAACTCAAGCATCTCCCGGCGCAGACCGTCATCAAGAGCATCCAGATCAATAACCACTCATACGCCGCGCTGCATGACACGGCCCACGGCCATCACTTTTATCTGATTCTGCATAACGCTCCACTGGACAACATCAAGAAAAACATCATGTTGGTCGCGTTCACCACCATCTCCGCGGCACTGCTCATCTGCCTGCTGGTGGCTGGCTGGCTGGCTGGCCTGATCAGCCGTCCTGTAACCGCCCTGGCTTCCGCGGTCAACAACTTTGAACCGGAGAAATCTCCTTTCAGCCATTTGGGGGATCGTTTCCAGGACGAGGAAGTCGCTGCCATCGCCTGCGCTTTCGACGGCGTGGTTGATCGGCTGACCAAGTTCATCAGCCGGGAGCAGGCCTTTACCGAGGATGCCAGCCACGAGCTGCGCACACCGCTGACCATTATTCTTTCGTCGCTGCAATTGCTGGCGGATGACAAGACCATCAGTATTTCCGGGCAGACCCGCTTGGGGCGTATCCAGCGCGCCGCCGAAAACATGCAGTCCCTGATTGACGCCCTGCTCTGGATCAGCCGGGAAGACTCCTCGGCCACCATGCCGCCGGTGGAGCTGGGCGGCCTAGCCCGGGACCTGGTTCAGCAACAGTCAGAGCAAATGCAACGGAAACCGGTAGTCCTTGAATTCCAGAACCTGTCCAGCTTCCCCCGTACCGTGCCTAAAGGTATGGCGGCCAGCATCATCAACAACCTGCTGATCAATGCGCTCAATCATACCGAGCAGGGTCGCATCGAATTGATCCTGACGGACACCATCCTTACGATCCGCGATACCGGTAGCGGTATCAGCGCCGAGGACATTCCCCATATTTTTGAACGACGCTATCGAGGTGGGCTCAGTCGCGGCCAGGGGCTGGGACTTTATATCGTCAGCCGCATCTGCCAGCACCTGCATTGGGATATTTCCGTATCCAGCTCCCCCGGCAAAGGCACCAGCTTCACGATCCGCCTGCCCGCTGTCAACGCCGGCTGACTTTCTGTCCTTCCTAAGTTTTCACTAAGGTAATTGAGGCGGAATACGACTATCATGCTGCCCCCGGCCAACCTCAGTTCCTTGCCGCCATGAACAACCCAGATATGAAATCCGCGACCGCCTCCGAATTCCTGAAATGGCATTTGCTGCTGCCCCTGGCCATCTTCATTATCGGAGCTATCCTCTTCCAGACCACCCATGTGGATCTGGCCACCGGAGATTTCTTTTTCCGGGAAGGGGCGTTCATCGGCCGTGATAACTTCTGGGCGGACCGCGTCATTCACAAAGGCGGCGGCGTACTTGTCGTGACGGTCGCCTTGATCGGACTGGCGGGGCTGGCCGGCAGCTACCTGCTGCCGTTGCTGAAGCCATGGCGAAGATCCTGTGCTTATCTGCTGTTGTGCATGGCGGCCGGAACCGGCATTGTGGGCGGCCTGAAACAGGCCACCAATGTCGACTGCCCGTGGGACCTGGCGCATTACGGCGGCAAGAAGCAAATGCCCTACGTGCATATCTTTGATGACAAGCCCGATGAACTGGCGCGAGGCAAATGCTTCCCCGGCGGGCATTCCTCCGGCGCCTTTTCACTCTTTGCCCTGTACTTTCTGGCGCGCCGGCACCGCCCTGGCTGGGCCAAGCCGGTGTTGGGAACCATTCTGGTGCTGGGTTTTTGCTGGGGACTGGGGCAATGGGCGCGCGGTGCGCATTTCCCGTCCCATGACTTCTATTCGGCCTTCATCTGCTGGATGACCTGCCTGGGACTCTACCGGCTGCTCTGGAAAGATCCGGCAACTTAGCGATAGGCGTCAATTGTGTCCACATCGAGTTGCTCCGGCTTCAGAAACCGCCGGGCATATTGCTCCCAGACCCTGGCTTCCAGGAAGAGACGATACAGGTCCGGGTCGATGTGGTTCTGGTCGCGCATCCGCTGCAGGATCCCCAACGCCTGCGTGATCTTCATCGGCGGCTTGTAGGGCCGCTCGCTGGCGGTCAGCGCCTCGAAGATATCGGCAATCGCCATCATCCGCGCCGGCCAGGACATCTGGTCGCGCTTCAAGCCCTTGGGGAAACCGGTACCGTCCATCTTTTCATGGTGGCCACCGGCGTATTCCGGCACCCGTTGCAGGTTTTTCGGGAACGGCAGTGACTCCAGCATCTGGATCGTGACCTTCATGTGGTCATTGATCCTCTGGCGCTCGTCAAAGCTGAGCGTGCCCCGGTCAATGCACAGAAACGACACTTCCTGCTCGGTCAGGATCGGCTGTTCCACACCCAGATGATCTTTCCAGCAACGTTCGGCAATCTGCCGGACACGGGCCTTGTGTTCATCGCTCATGAACTCGCCGCCCTTGTTCGCCTTCTCGATGAACTGGCAATCATCCGCCAGGTTGGCGATTTCCTCGCGCATTAACTCTTCCAGCACCGGGATTTGCGCCGGATTGTCACGCATCTGCCGCAGATAGCTCGCCTCCACTTGCGCCATCAGCGCCGTAAAGCGCGCCTTGACGGTTTCCACGCCATCGATCAGCAGATGCAGCTTGGTGGACTTGTCCAGCAGGTAATCCGGGGTCGCCAGCTTGCCGCAGTCATGCAGCCAGGAAGCAACCCGCAACTCGTACCAGTCATTCTCATTCAGGTTGAACGACTGCAAGGGCCCTTCGGTCGCTTGGCAGGCCGCCTCGGCAATCAGTTCGGTCAGCGCGGGAACGCGCTGGCAGTGGGCGGACGTGTGGGACGACTTGGCGTCAATCGCCTGGGCGATGACCTTGATGAAGGCATCCAGCAGGTCACGGGTATCCTGCAACAGGATCTGGTTATCGAGAGCGATGGCGGCGCTGGACGCGAGGGCGGCGACAATCGGCTCGATATCCTGCGGGAAGGCAATGCTTTCACGGGTTTGCGGGTTCTTGGCGTTGACCAGTTGCAACACACCGATCACTTCGCCCTCGTGATTGCACAACGGCACGGTCAGGAATGACTTGGAGCGATAGCCGGTCCGGGCATCAAAGGCTTTGGTGCCGGAGAAGTCGAGATGCTCGGCGCAATAGGCATCCTCGATGTTCTCCATGCGCTTGGTCAGCGCGGTATGGGTGGCGATATTGTTGTGATTGGGCGTACCGTCGTCGCGCAACAGCGGCAACGGCGCAAACGGAATCGGCCGGCCGGAGGTGCCGCCCAGCGTCAGGCTGAGCGAATTGTTGCGCATGATCTCGAACTCCAGCGCCAGCCGGCCGTTCTTTTCCTTCAGCAGATACAACGTGCCGCCATCCGCGCAAGTGATGTCCTGAGCGGCATCCAGAATCTTTTCAAACAGGCGGGCGGTATTGCGTTCGCTGGAGAGGGCCGTGGAAATTTCGATCAACCGCCAGAACAGGTCGCGGTTCATGGGAGAAGAGGCTGTCATGGGATTTGTCCCTGTTTCCAATGGCTTTTGAAAATCACTCTAGCACAACTCTGGCGTATAATCGGCGGCCATCCGTCAGTGAAAAAGGCTGCTTCAAGAAATGTCCCGCGTCCGCACCCGCATAGCTCCCTCGCCCACCGGCTTTCCGCACGTCGGCACCGCCTACATTGCGCTGTTCAACCTGTGCTTCGCCCGTCAGCACGGCGGCCAGTTCATCCTGCGTATTGAAGATACGGACCAGGTGCGTTCGACGCCGGAGTCGGAAAACCAGATCCTCTCCTCCCTGCGCTGGCTGGGATTGAACTGGGATGAGGGTCCGGATGTTGGCGGCCCGCACGCGCCCTATCGCCAGAGCGAACGCAGCGCCATTTACCGCAAGCATGCCGATGACCTGGTCAAGGCCGGTCATGCCTTCCACTGCTTCTGCGACAACCACCGTCTGGAAGAACTGCGCGCCCGGCAAACCGCCGCCAAGGAAACCATCGGTTATGACGGCCTGTGCATGAGCCTCGATGCGGCGGAGGTGCAACGCCGCC
>DASUIM010000259.1:0-1144 GCA_036279775.1 Fluviicoccus sp.
GGGGATGATGCCTTCCTTTTCCCACAGGTCGTAATGCGGCTTGATTTCCTTGTCCAGGAAACGGCGAACCATGTCGCGGAATTGTTCAAGTTCGGAGTTGTGGTCGGTCATCGCGGGCCTCGTGAGCTCTGTCTCTGTAAGGGATTGCCGGATTATTTCCAGGCGGTGAACAGGGCGGCCATGCCGTCCTGGTGGATTTCGTAGCGGCTGAAGGAGGCGGCGAGGGCGGCCTCCAGCGCGGCGGGCGAATCTTCGCGGTTGCCGAAGATGCCATTGCGGTTGTATAGGGCCATCACGCCCCGCGCCAGCAGGTTTTGCGGCACGCCCCGGCCCAGCAGGGTGGCGCCGAACAGCACGCCGCCGGGATTGAGCAGCCCGGCCAGGTTGGCGAAAGCCTGCTGCTTGCGCGCGGGCGGTCCGGGCAGGCAGTGCCAGACATAATTGAAACCGATGGAATCGAAGCCCGGCAATGACGGCATGCGGTCGGAGAGAATATCGGCAATGACGCCGGCCGGTTGAACGGCGGCCATGGCTGCGGAAGCAACTTCCAGCGTGTTCGGATTCAGGTCCATGAACACCAGGCGCGGCCGCAGCACAGGAAAGCGCACCTGCTTCAGGAAGAAACCGGTTCCCGCGCCGACTTCCAGATGATTGGCGGACGTGTGTTGGGCATAGTGAGCGTGCAGGCGGTTGGTGGAGCATTCCCAGAACCAGCGGTTCGAGACGCCGTGCACCCAGAAATCGTAGAGCCGGAGCGCGTTCTTGCTGTAGACGGCCGCACCGGCGGCGGTATCGGAACGGGGGGCGGAGTAATGGCTCATCGGGGGCTCCGGTCGGTGTTCGATCCGGCCTGCGGCAATGCGGGCCGGGAGGACGAATGTATAGGCGGCGTGGCAAAAAGGAAAGTCCACAGGCCCGCCCCGACAATCCTGAGACAAAATCTGGCCCGAATTCACCAAAATGCCCGCCGGTTTGCCGTGTTGTGTCAATGCCGGGGTGTATCATTTCAGTACAATAGCCCGCACATTGGTATATCCGAGGTCAAAACCATGCCGACTTACAAGGCCCCCCTGCGCGACACGCGCTTCCTGATGAACGAAGTGTTCGACTTTCCCGCCCACTATGCCGGTCTGAGCAACGGCGG
>DASUIM010000260.1:0-1481 GCA_036279775.1 Fluviicoccus sp.
GTGAGAAGGTCGACAATCTTGCCCTTGCCTTCATCGCCCCATTGCGTGCCGAGCACGACAACATTCTTACCCATGGTTTCTGACCCTTGTTACAGTTGGTCGGGCTTGCGCCCTGGAACACGTTGACTGACGCCCGGCCCGCAGACCGGACGCCAAGGTTTTACAATGGTGTGGCGGTCCACTGCCCGTCCTGTTCCGTCAACACCGCCGTACAGCCCAGATCAGCCGGACTGGCGACGTCGCCAGGCAGGGCCTGGATGACAATATTGCCCGAAGCGCGCAGATGGCGGATGGCCTCGCGCAGCGCCACGCCGTGACCGGCGGGGGCATGAATCCGTTGCGGCATTTCCGGGGCGTCCGCGTGCGCCAGCAGCGCTTTCAGGTCGGCGCTGAAACCGGTGGCCGGACGCGCCCGGCCGAAAGCCTCGCCGATGCGGTCGTAGCGGCCGCCCTTCGCGATTTCGGTGGCGGAGTTGCTGACATAGGCGGCGAACACCAGACCGGTGTGGTAGTGGTACCCGCGCAACTCACTCAGGTCCAGCGAGACGCACACGCCCGGATGGGAATCACGAAGGGCGGCAATCACCGCGCGCAGATCGGCCAGCGCCTGCGCCACGGCGGACGGCACGCCAACCAGGCGCTTGACGGCGTCTTCCACCACCGAGGCATCACCGGACAGTGCACCCAGCGCGGCAAACCATTCACCCTGCGGCAATTCCGGCAACAAGTCCCGCAATTCCGGCAGGCTCTTGCGCTGATAGATGTCAAACAGGCGCGACTCGGTTTCCGGGCTGAGCCCGGCGGCGGCGGCCAGTTCACGGAAAATGGCGACGTGGCCCAGATCCAGATGCACTTCCCGCACCCCGGAAGCGTCCAGCATGTCCAGCATCAGGCGCAGGATCTCAATGTCGGCATCGACACCGGCATGACCGTAGAGTTCGGCCCCGATTTGGATGGGGCTGCGCGAGGCTTCCAGCGATTGCGGACGGGTATTGAGCACGGTGCCGGAGTAGCAGTAGCGGGCGGCATGCGGACGCGGCAGGCAGTGCGCATCCAGACGGGCGACCTGCGGCGTGATGTCGGCGCGCACGCCCATCAGGCGGCCGCTGAGCTGGTCGGTGATCTTGAAGGTCATCAGGTCGAGGTCGTGGCCGGAGCCGGTCAGCAGCGACTCCAGGTACTCCATGAGCGGCGGGAACACCAGCTCGTAGCCCCAGACGGCAAACAGGTCCAGCAAACGGCGGCGCAGCGATTCGAGGCGCGCGGCCTCGGCGGGCAGGACATCCTGCACCCCATCGGGCAACAACCAGGTCTCGGCGGGCCTTGGCATCCGATTTTCACCTTATGAAAAGCAAAAGACTCCAGCCCCGGTAAAGGGATGAAGCGGGAATTTTTCCGGTTGACCGGACACAAAAAAACCGAGTTCGTACTCGGCTGGCCAATCATAGCAGGAATGGAGCCGCATCGCCATAAAGCGATGG
>DASUIM010000261.1:0-3567 GCA_036279775.1 Fluviicoccus sp.
CTGCACAGGGTTTCCAGGGCCTGCTTCTTGACCGGGTCGATCAGGATGGTGAGGCGGGCGGTCTTGTTTTCCATGGCGGCGTCGGCTCGGCGCGAAATATGTTAATCAAATTATAACGATTTGGCCGGAGGGTGTCATGCCCGCCGTCCGGCCGGGGAAGGCACAGGCATCCGCGCGCTTCGCAACGGTGGAGGATGAAATCATGATGGCACTGCTGGAAGCCCGGCGTCACGGGCTGTGGGGGCGGCAACACTGGTTGCCGAATATTGTTGCCGGAATCATTGTCGGGGTAGTGGCGCTGGCGATGGCCTTCGCCATTGCCTCCGGGGTGAAGCCGGAGCAGGGGCTGTACACGGCGATCATCGCAGGGTTCCTGGTGTCGGCGCTCGGCGGCAGCCGGCTGCAGATTGCCGGGCCGACCGGAGCCTTTATCGTCATCCTATCCGGCATCACGGCCAAATACGGCGTCGACGGCTTGCAGATCGCCACGCTGATGGCCGGGGTGATGCTGTTGCTGCTGGGGCTGGCGCGGCTGGGCAGCATCATCCGCTTCATTCCCGATCCGGTCATTGTCGGTTTTACCGCGGGCATCGGCGTCATCATCTGGGTGGGGCAGTGGAAGGATTTCTTCGGGCTGCCCGCCGTCAGCGGCGCGCATTTCCACCAGAAGCTGTGGCATCTGCTGCAGGCGCTGCCGCAATTGCATCCGGTCACCACGGCGCTGGCGCTGCTGTCGCTGGCGTTGGTGATTTTCACGCCGCGCCTGCCGGGGCTGAAGAAGGTTCCCGGGCCGCTGGTGGCGCTGGTGACGGCGACGCTGTTGCAGTCGCTGTGCCGTTTTGACGGCGTCGTCACCATCGGCAGCGCCTTCGGCGGCATTCCCCAGGGCCTGCCGTCTTTTCACCTGCCGGAGATTACGGTGTCGCGGCTGATCGAACTGGTCGGTCCGGCGTTCACCATCGCCATGCTCGGGGCGATTGAGTCGCTGCTGTCGGCGGTGGTGGCCGACGGCATGGCGGGCACGCGCCACGATTCCAACCAGGAGCTGGTGGGGCAGGGGGTCGCCAATATTGTCGCGCCGCTGTTCGGCGGTTTCGCGGCCACCGGGGCCATCGCCCGCACCGCCACCAACATCCGCAACGGCGGCACCGGGCCGCTGGCCGGGATGGTGCACGCGCTGACGCTGGTGATGATCATCCTGTTCCTGGCGCCGCTGGCCGCGAACATTCCGCTGGCGGCGCTGGCGGCCATCCTGTTCGTGGTGGCGTGGAACATGAGCGAGATTCCGCACTTCCTGCAAATGGTCCGCCGCGCGCCCCGCGCCGATGTGGCGATCCTGCTGGTGACCTTTGTCTTGACCGTGTTCACCGATCTGGTGGTGGCGGTGAATATCGGTGTCATCCTGGCGATGCTGCAGTTCCTGCGGCGCATGGCGGCCAGCGTGGAAGTGCAGCAGATGAGCGAACAGGCGCTGCAACAGGAACTGGCGGTGCAGGGCCTGACCCGCTTGCCGCCGGGCGTGCTGATCTACAGTGTCGAAGGGCCGTTCTTTTTCGGGGCGGTGGAGAATTTCGAGCGGGCGCTGGCCAGCACCCATACCGATCCGGCGGTGCTGGTGTTCCGGCTGACGCGGGTGCCGTTCATGGACATCACCGGCCTGCAGACGCTGGAGGAAGTGATCCGCGACCTGCAGCGGCGGGGGGTGCGGGTGATGCTGGCCGGGGCCAACCCGTCGGTGACCGCCAAGCTGGAGAAGGCGGGGCTGGTGAATCTGGTGGGGGCGGACAACGTGACGCCGGAGCTGGCGGCGGCCATCGCCCGCTGCTGAGCGACGGCCGCGCGCGACGGCTCAGTCGCCGCGCCACTTCAGCTTGTCGTGCAGCTTCACCACGTCGCCGATGATCAGCAGCGCCGGCGGCTTGATGCCGGATGACGCAATGACCTCGCCCAGCGTGCCCAGCGTGCCGACATGCACCTTCTGCTGCGGGGTCGTCGCCTTCTCGATGATGGCCACGGGCGTGTCGGCGCGGCGGCCGTTCGCCACCAGTTCCGCCGCAATCGACGGCGCCTGGGTGATGCCCATGTACACCACCAGTGTTTCGCAGGGATTGGTCAGTTTGGTCCAGTCCAGCGTCTGCTCGCCTTCGCGGCGGTGGCCGGTGACGAAGGTGACGCCCTGCGCGTAATCGCGGTGCGTCAGCGGAATCCCGGCGTAGCAACTGGCGCCCGCCGCCGAGGTGATGCCCGGCACCACCTGGAAGGGAATGCCGTGTTCCGCCAGCGTTTCGATTTCCTCGCCGCCGCGCCCGAAGATGAACGGGTCGCCGCCCTTCAGCCGCAACACTTTCTTGCCCTCCTGTGCCAGCTTCACCAGCAACAGGTTCAGGTCTTCCTGCGGTACGGCATGGTCGGCGCGCTTCTTGCCGACGTAGATGCGGTCGGCGTCGCGGCGGGTCAGGTCGAGGATGGCGTCAGAGACGAGATTGTCGTAGAGCACCACGTCGGCCATCTGCATCAGCCGCAGCGCGCGGAAGGTCAGCAGGTCGGGGTCGCCCGGCCCCGCGCCCACCAGGAAAACTTCCCCTTTCATCAACGTCCCGGCGTCCGCAACTTCCAGCGCCTGTTGCGCCAGCGCGCGCGCCGCGACGGCCTGGCCGTTCATGGCGCGTTCGGCGAAGGGGCCGGAGAGCAGTTCTTCCCAGAACAGGCGGCGGGCGGTGGTGTCGGGCAGCTTCTCCTTCACGGCGGCGCGGAATTCCCCGGCCACACGGGCCATATCGCCGTAACCGGCCGGGATCAGGGTTTCCAGCCGCGCGCGCAGGTGGCGGGCCAGCACCGGCACCGCGCCGCCGGTCGAGGCGGCGATCACCACTGGCGAGCGGTCGACGATCGACGGGGTGATGAAGCGGCAGATTTCCGGCTGGTCGACGGCGTTGATCAGGATGCCGCGCGCCTCGCAGTCGCGGTAGACGGTCTGGTTGACGGCTTCATCATCGGTGGCGGCGTAGACCAGGCGCATGCCGTCCAGGCAGCGCGGGCTGTAGGTCTCGGCGCGGTGATGCAGCCCCTCGGCGGCGACATAGGCGGCCATGGCGGGGGACAGCTCGGGCGAGACGACGGTGACATGCGCCCCGGCGGCGCGCAGCAGCCGGGCCTTGCGCAGGCCGACATCGCCGCCGCCGACCACCAGGCAGGTCTGGTCGTTGAGCTTCAGGAAAATTGGGAAAAAGTCCATCAAACAGGTTCCGGTAAGGTCGCGGGAAATCCGATTCCGGCCACGATAAACCGGAACAGCCGCAGCGTCCATCGGCGGCGGCCCCGACGGCCCGCGAACTGACCAACCGGCCGAGCTTTCCCCCGCCATCCGGACAGGCCGCTTCCTTCTCACGGTGAGTTATTGATCAATGTCAAGCAGGCTAAGCTGCACAAGGTTCTAGGATCAAGAGTGGCCGTTCCGGCCGGAAAATACCCAGGAGGACCTATGAGCAGCGGATTTACCAAAGCCATGGCTCGCAACATCTTTTACGGGGGCGCGGTTTTTTGCTTCCTGTTGTTTCTCGGGCTGAC
>DASUIM010000262.1:0-6301 GCA_036279775.1 Fluviicoccus sp.
CTGCAAATCGCCAAGGACGCCGAGGCGCTGTGCAAGTACAGCGGCCTGCGCATCGTCACGCTGGTGGGCGGCATGGACTACGACAAGCAGCGCTCGCAATTGCAGCGCGACTTCACCGACATCATCGTCGCCACGCCGGGCCGCCTGCTCGACTTCGCGGGGCAGGGCGAGCTGTACCTCGACCAGATCGAAGTGCTGGTGATTGACGAGGCCGACCGCCTGCTGGACATGGGCTTCATCCCGGACATCAAGCGCATTGTGCGCATGTGCCCGCCGAAGTCGCACCGCCAGACCCTGCTGTTCTCCGCCACCTTCAACCGCGATGTACTGAACCTGGCGCAACAGTGGCAGTTCGAGCCGCTGCGCGTGGAAATCGCGCCGGAGCAGGTGACCACCGATCGCGTCGAGCAGCTGATCTATATTGTCAGCGCCGAGCAGAAGTACCAGCTGCTGTATAACCTGATCCAGCAGGAAAACGTGGAGCGGATGATGGTGTTCGCCAACCGCCGCGACCAGGTGCGCCGTCTGGCCGACCTGCTGAAGAGCAACCACATTTCCTGCGACGTGCTGTCCGGGGAAGTGCCGCAGGAAAAGCGGGTGAAGACGCTGGAGAAGTTCCGCGAAGGCAAGATCAAGGTGCTGGTGGCCACCGATGTCGCCGGGCGCGGTATCCACATTGATGGCGTCAGCCATGTGGTCAACTTCACGCTGCCCGAGCAGACCGACGACTATGTGCACCGCATCGGCCGTACCGGACGTGCCGGCGCTTCCGGCAAGAGCATCAGCTTCGCCTGCGAAGACGACGCCTTCCTGATTCCGGCGCTGGAACAGGCCATCGGTAAGAAGCTGTCGCTGCTGCATCCGTCGGAAGAGCTGCTGGCCGCCGTCTGACCGGCCGGGTCGTTTCCGTGGCAAAAGGGCGCATTTCGCGCCCTTTTGCATTTGGCTTGCCGCCTGACCCGCCGGGGGAGGATAATGAATAATTCCCTGAAAACCGTGAGGATTTTATGACCGATCTCGTCGCCCGCCGGGCCGAACTGTCCGCCCGCCGCACCGAGCTGCTGAACCGTCTGGCCGCCATCCGCCAGGATTACGCCAACGGCCTGCCCGCCGATTTTGAAGAGCAGGCGCAGCAACTGGAAAACTCGGAAGTACTGCAGGAAATCAGCCGTCTGGCCGCCGAGGAGCTGGGGCAGGTGGAAGCGGCGCTGGTGCGGATTGAACAGGCCTTGGGCAATCTCAAGGCCTGAGGTTCATTCCAGCCGGATGCTGTACGCTTCCTTGAGGCTGATCAGCCCGCGTCGCGCCAGATGCAGCGCGTGGGCGGTCAGCGGCGTCATGCCTTCCTGAATGGCAACGGCCTGGATGTCGTCCGATTTCACCCCCGGCGCCAGCAGCGCGCGGACCGCCGGGCTCATCACCAGCAGTTCATAGACGGCCCGCCGTCCCTTCACGCCCCGTCCCTTGCAGAAATCGCAGCCCGCGCCCTTGTGAAAAATCTCGTCGTCGCCCACGCCCATGATCTGGCGGATGGCCGGGTCGGGGTGATCTTCCACCAGGCAATGCGGACAGTTGGAGCGCACCAGCCGTTGCGCCAGCACGCCCAGCAGGGTGCTGCTGATCAGATAGGCTTCCAGCCCGATTTCCAGGAAGCGGGTGATGGTGGTGGCGGCGCTGTTGGTGTGCAGCGTGCTGAGCACCAGATGGCCGGTGAGGGCGCTTTCCACCGCCATTTTCGCGGTTTCCTGATCGCGGATTTCCCCCAGCATGATCACGTCCGGGTCATGGCGCAAAATATGCTTCAGCGCCTTGGCGAAGGTATAGCCGATCTGCGGGTTGATCTGGATCTGGGCGATGCCGTCGATGTGGTATTCCACCGGGTCTTCGACGGTGATGATGTTGATGCTGTCGCTGCGGATGTGTTCCAGCGCGGTGTACAGCGTGGTGGATTTGCCGGAGCCGGTGGGGCCGGTCACCAGGAACATGCCGTTGTTGCGGCTGAGCAGGTGGCGGATGCGCTCGGCGTCGTCGCCTTCATAGCCCAGGTCTTCCAGATGCTGCATGGCGAACTGGCTGTCCAGCAGGCGGATCACCACATCCTCGCCGTAAATGCCCGGCATCAGCGACAGGCGCAGGTCGACTTCCTTATTGTTGTAGCGGATGCGGGCGCGGCCGTCCTGGGGAATGCGGTGTTCGGAAATGTCCATGCCGCCGAAAATCTTCAGGCGGGTGACGATCGGGGCCAGCAGGTTGCGGCTGAACGAGCGCTGCCGGATCAGTTGGCCGTCGATGCGAAAGAAGATGTCCACCGACTTCAGGCGCGGCCGGATGTGGATGTCGGAGGCGCGGCCGATCACGGCCTCGGTGATCAGGTTTTGCACCAATTGCACCACCGGCCGTTCCAGCACCTTGTCGCTCAATTTCTGATCGCTGAGGTTCGGGTCTTCCCCCATCAGCAATTCAACATTTTCCAGCGCGCGGTTGATTTCCGCCTGACCGTAGTGGGCTGAAATGGCGTCCAGAATGTCACCCGTGGTGGCGACGGCAATCTCGATGGTCAGGTCGGTCAGGAAGCGCAGGGTTTCAAGGACGTTGTTGTCGGTGGGGTCCGACATCGCCACGATCAGGCGGTTTTCATCCTTCAGCAACGGGAAGACCAGATGCTTGCGCGCGAAGGTGACGGGAATGGCGACCATCACCGCCGGGTCGATATCGAAATCCTGGATATGCACGAAGGGCAGGCCGAAGGTGCCGGCCAGCAGATGCCCCAGGTCTTCTTCGGAAATCAGCCCTTTGCCGAACAGCTGGAAGCCGATGTGCTGGTTGGGCTGGCAGGCGGGGTCGGCCAGCACGGCATTCAGCTCGTCCTTGCTGATCAGGCCGGTTTCCAGCAGCATGCGGGCAGGAGGCTGCGGCGCGGCGGGATGACGGTAATAATCCAGCAGCTGTTCGCTGTTGCGGATGATATCCAGATACGGCAACGAAGCCGTGTGCTTGATGACGGGCGCCTGAGTCATGGTCATGGTCGATACTCGGAAAGGCGCGTTCCTGTGCCGAACTGTGATCTCAATCACAATGTATACCCATAACGGCCGGGCTGGTCAATCTGCAGGCGCTGTGCGGCCCGGTTTGGGGGGATGAGCGGGTGAAAACGGGTAAAACCGGAACACCCGGTCATTTTGTGGCGCTCCGTCCTGCAAAGCCATTCCAACCGGACACGAAATCGCTTAAAAACGTTCCATTCCTTCGGGTCATACATAACAAGGAGCCTGTCCCATGTCTTCGACCATTGATACCGTCCTGCACGAAAACCGCCATTTCCCGCCGTCCGCCGAATTCGCCGCCAAGGCCCGAATTTCCGGCATGGATGCTTACCATGCACTCTGCAAGCAGGCGACGGAGGATTATGAAGGTTTCTGGGCCGGTCTGGCCCGTGAGCGCCTGAGCTGGAAGAAGCCGTTTACCCAGGTGCTGGATGAAAGCAACGCCCCGTTTTTCTCGTGGTTTGCGGATGGCGAGCTGAACGTCTCCTACAACTGCCTCGACCGGCATTTGCCGGAGCTGGCGAACAAGCTGGCCATCATCTTTGAGTCCGACAACGGCACCGTCACCCGCGTCACTTACGCCGAACTGCACCGCAAGGTCTGCCAGCTGGCCAACGGCCTGAAGAGCCTGGGCATCACCAAGGGCGACCGGGTGCTGGTGTACATGCCGATGAGCATCGAGGCGGTGGTGGCGATGCAGGCCTGCGCGCGCATCGGCGCCATTCATTCGGTGGTGTTCGGCGGCTTCTCGGCGAAGAGCGTCAACGAGCGCATCATCGACGCCAAGGCGCGGCTGGTGATTACCGCCAACAGCGGCGTGCGCGGCGGCAAGATTGTGGCGTTGAAGGAAACCGTGGACGAGGCGCTGGCCATGGGCGGCTGCGAGTCGGTGGAGCGCGTGGTCGTGTTCAAGCGCGTGCTGCACGAGGACGGCCCGTGGACGCTGGGCCGCGACATCTGGTGGCACGACCTGGTGGCCAAGCAGCCCGAGCAGTGCGAGCCGACCTGGGTGCTGGCCGACGATCCGCTGTTCATCCTGTACACCTCCGGTTCCACCGGCAAGCCCAAGGGCGTGCAGCACAGCAGCGCCGGTTACCTGCTGGGCGCGGTCAACAGCATGCTCTGGACCTTTGACTACAAGCCGGACGACGTGTTCTGGTGCACCGCCGATGTCGGCTGGATCACCGGCCATACCTATGTCGCCTATGGCCCGCTGGCCGTCGGGGCGACGCAGGTGATTTTTGAAGGCGTGCCGACCTATCCGGACGCCGGACGTTTCTGGAAGATGATCGAGGACCATCGCGTCACCACCTTCTACACCGCGCCGACGGCGATCCGTTCGCTGATCAAGCTGGGCGGCGAGTTGCCGAAGCAATACAACCTGTCGTCGCTGCGCCTGCTGGGCTCGGTGGGCGAGCCGATCAACCCGGAAGCGTGGATCTGGTACCACGAAGTCGTCGGCGGCGGCCGTTGCCCGATTGTCGATACCTGGTGGCAGACCGAAACCGGCGGCCACATGATCACGCCGCTGCCGGGCGCGGTGGCCACCAAGCCGGGCTCCTGCACCTTCCCGCTGCCGGGCATCATGGCCGATGTGGTGGACGAGGCCGGGGAGCCGGTGGAGCTGGGCAAGGGCGGCATCCTGGTGATCAAGCGCCCGTTCCCGTCGCAGGTGCGCACCTTGTGGGGCGATCCCGAGCGCTTCAGGAAGTCCTATTTCCCGGAAGAGTTCAACGGCAAGTACTACCTGGCCGGAGATTCCGCCAACCGTGACGCCGAAGGCTATTTCTGGATCATGGGCCGTATCGACGACGTGCTGAACGTTTCCGGCCACCGTCTGGGCACCATGGAAATCGAGTCGGCGCTGGTGGCCAATCCCAAGGTGGCGGAAGCCGCCGTGGTCGGCCGTCCGGATGCCATCAAGGGCGAATCGGTGGTGGCCTTCGTGGTGCTGAAGGGCGCGCGACCGGCCGGGGCGGAAGCGAAGGCGCTGGTGGCGGAACTGCGCGACTGGGTGGCGAAGGAAATCGGCGCTATCGCGAAGCCGGATGACATCCGCTTTGGCGACAACCTGCCCAAGACCCGTTCCGGCAAGATCATGCGCCGCCTGCTGCGCGCCATCGCCAAGGGCGAGTCGATCACGCAGGATACCTCGACGCTGGAAAACCCGGCGATCCTGGTGCAGTTGCAGGAAGCGAACTGAGCCATGGCGGCCATCGTGCACCGGCTGCTGCCGGCGATCACCGTGTTGGCCGCGCTGGCCGTTTCCGGGCCGTCGCTTGCCGCGCCGCCGCTGGACGACTACCGGGACTATTCCCGCGCGTCCGCCAAGGAGCTGATGCTGCGCCGCCAGGCCAACGGCCTCGATCAGAAAACCATGTCCTGCCTGGGCGGCGGCTGCGCCGGCAATGCCACGGCCGCGACCGATCTGGACGCGGGGGCGGAGAAACTGCTCAAGGCGTCGCTGTTGCCGGTGGGGATGTTGCTGGAGTTTACCGGCGGTGGCTTGAAGTCGATGAACGACGCTTGGGACAAGGCCAGTCTCAACCGCCTGCGCCAGAAAGTCGGCAAGAAGATTCGCGGCAGCGATAAGGAATGGGCGGACTATGTCGAGGACATCCAGCGCGACCAGAACGGCACCGGCATCATCCTGCTGGGGCACCAGTACAAGGCGGCCACCCGCGAGGCCTTGATCGCGCTGAAGGAAGGGGATGCCGACAATTACCTGCGCATCCTCAAGCGCGGCATCGATATTGACGATGACCGTGCGGTGGCGATGTATACCGAGGAAATGGCGCGCCGTCCGGCGCAGCAGGCGGAGTTTCTGGACTATCTGGGCCAGGGTTGCAAGGTCAAGGGCGCCTTGTACAGCCGATATTCCAATTACAGCAGCCTGTCCGCCGTGCTGTGCATGAATTTCAGGCAGATTCGGGGCGGGCTTTATTCGTTGGGCAATCCCCCGCACGGTGATTTGTCCGAATCTCTGCGTGACATCGTCTCGCCTGCACTGTACCGGCGGCAGCTGCTGGACAGCTTGAGTGATCGCCGGGGCGAATACGCGAATGACTACTACTGCATCAAGAAGTACGGCACCGGCAATTTGACTGAGGCCGAGTGCCAGCAAAAGAAGGAAGACGATGTCTTGCAGGCGCTGAAGTCGGATGCCTTCAGGGTGGAGAAGGAGCGTTGCGTGGCCTGCGCGGGTCTCTGGTACGACTGGTACAGTGATTATTTCACCGACAGCGGCCGTCCGGCCA
>DASUIM010000263.1:0-1058 GCA_036279775.1 Fluviicoccus sp.
ATGGAAGATTAACCCTGACAACAACAAGGCTTCCGGAGGGCAAGGCATGAAGGTTCTGGCGTGTTACAGCATGAAGGGCGGCGTCGGCAAGACCGCGACCGCCGTCAACGTCGCGTGGATGGCGGCCAACGCCGGGATGAAGACGCTGCTGATCGACCTCGACCCGCAGGGAGCCTCGTCCTACTACTTCAAGGTCAAGCCCGCCAAGAAGGACTGGAGCGAACGCTTCTTCAAGGCCTACGAGCACCTGCTGGAACACATCAAGCACTCGGAATTCGCCGGACTGGATGTGATTCCCGCCCACCTCGGCTTCCGCCAGTTCGACGTGCTGCTGGACGCGCTGGGCAAGCGCAAGTCACGGCTGGACAACATCCTGAAAGGCCTGAAGGACGAATACGACCTGGTGATCCTGGACTGCCCGCCCACCATCGGCAACCTGGCGGAAAGCATCTTCAACGCCTCGGACTACATCCTGGCACCGGTGATTCCCACCACGCTGTCCGAGCGCACCTTCGACCAGCTCAACGCCTTCTTCGAGGAACACGACTACCCGAAGAAAAAACTGGTGCCCTTCTTCTCGATGGTGCAGGCGCAAAAGGCGCTGCACCGCCACACCATGGAAACCCTGCGCGCCCGCAGCGACCGCTTCCTGTACTCCGCCATCCCCTTCACCTCGGACATCGAGAAGATGGGCGAACACCAGACGCCGGTAATGCTGTTCGCGCCGAACGGCAAGGGCGCCAAGGCTTTCGCCACGCTGTGGGTGGAACTGCAGCCGCTGCTGCGCGAGTTCGAGGACTGAGTTGCAGGCCGGGCCGCAGCAACTAGACTGAAATCAGGCCCCGCTTGAAACTTCACCCCGACCGGCACTGGCGGGCCCCGGTCACCGGACCCGCCCGCATGGACTCCACCCCGCTGCTGCCCCCGCACGCCACCCGCCAGCAGACCGCGCGCTTCCGGCGCATCCTGACCGGCTATTTCGGGCAACTGGAGCCGGGTGTGCTGGAAGAAATCCTGGCCCAGTGCGAATGGCGGGAATGCGAAGGCGGCGACACCCT
>DASUIM010000264.1:0-6650 GCA_036279775.1 Fluviicoccus sp.
CGGCCACCCGGCTTTCCCAGCGGCCGGCGCCGGTCGACAATTCCAGCGCCACGATCTTTCCGGACGCGGCGGCGGCAATCACCTGATCACCGACCACCACCGGCATGGCATAGCCCCGGATGGATAATTGCGGCACCGGCAAGTCGTAGGACCAGACCGGATGACCGTCAGCGGCATCCAATACTTGCAAGCGCCCGTCCTGGGACTGGGCAATCACCCGGTCGGCGGTCAGGGCGGCGGGGGCCATCACCGCCGCCGACAAGCGCTGCTTCCACAGGATGGCGCCGTCGGTGACCGACATCGCCACCACATCCCCTTCGCCCGTGCCGAACACCAGACGGCCATAACCGGCGCTCAGACCGCCGGCCACCGGCAGCCGGGTATGCTGTTGCCAGACCGTCTTGCCGTTTTCATCCACCGCGGTAATCCGCCCATCGCCGCCGGCCAGAAACAGCAGGCCGCCGGCGCGGGCCGGACGCAGCCGGTACACCGCCTCGCCGGCGGAACCGCCCGCGGATGCGGTCCAGTCGCGGCCGGCGCTCAGGGCCGCCTGGGGCAACGACGGCAATGGCGAAGGCTTGATGGCAACGGGGTCATGACTGCACCCCGTCAGCAGCAGTCCCAGAATCAGGGTTCGGGCCAGCACGGAAAGTCTCACGGGGTCAGGCTCCCTTTTCCTCAAGGACCGGTGACGGCCGCTTGATTTCCGGGGCCTCGACACCGACATCGGCCAGCTTGGCATCCAGCAGCGGCCGGGATTCCTGACGTTCAACCAACGCTTTCGCGGCAGCCTCATAGGCCTTGCGGGCTCCGGCCACATCACCGGCGGAGCGCAGGATATCGCCGCGCAGTTCTTCCCGGGTCGGCAGCGAAGACGCCAGCTTGTCCTGGTCAAGCAGGGCCTGAGCAGCCTTGGCGTCCCCCTTGTCGGCCAGCACCCGCGCCAGGCGCAGGGTAGCCAGCGATCGGATACCGTCATCGATCTTTTGTTCCAGCACCCAGCGCAGGTGCTTTTCGGCTTCCTTCAGGTCACCCACATCCATGGCGTGACGCGACAGCATTAACGCCGTATTGATGGCATAAGGGGTGCCGGCATACTCCTGGATCACCTTCAGCGACTGCTTTTGCAATTCGGTATTGGAAGCCTTGTCATTCGGGTCGGCGGCCAGCTTCTGGCTGGCTTCGAGGGCGGCCTGATAAGCGGCAGCGGCATTCGCGGCGGTCTGCTGGCGGGATTGTTCCCAGTAACGCCAGCCGGCAAACACCGCCAGGGCCAGGCTGACGCCGACCAGAATCGAGGTGCCATAGTCCTGCCAGAACCGCTTCAGTTTTTCTACCTGTTCTTCTTCACTGTAGCTCACGCGCTTGCTCCCAAACCCTGTTTAAGAAATTCAGCCAGTTCCGCCCGGCCTGTGGTTGATTGTTCACCGCTTTGCAACCATTTCACGGTTACCTGCCCCGCCGCCAGTTCATCGCCGCCCAGCACCAGTGCCGCGCGGGCGCCCAGCTTGTCGGCCTTCTTGAACTGCGCCTTGAAGCCGCCGCTGCCGCAGTGCGTGACGATACGCAATTCCGGCAGCGAATTCCTTAGCGTTTCTGCTAACAGCAACGCGGCCTGACGCCCGTCCTCGCCGGTTACCAGATAAATATCCGCCTCGGCGGTATCGGTGCGCGGAAGCAGCGCCTCCAGCAACAGCACCAGCCGCTCCAGCCCGATGGCGAAACCGACCGCCGGTGTCGGCTGGCCGCCCAGCTGCGCGACCAGACCGTCATAACGGCCGCCCGCGCAGACCGTGCCTTGGGCGCCCAGAGCGGTGGTCGTCCACTCAAAGACCGTCTTGTTGTAGTAATCCAGGCCGCGCACCAGGCGCGGGTTCAGCACATAACGGATTCCTGCTTCGTCCAGCGTCGCGGTCAGCGCGGCCAGATGAGCGCGGGAGTCGTCATCCAGGTAGTCGGGCAACTGCGGCGCAGCGGCCAGCACCGCCTGTGTCCCGGCGTCCTTGCTGTCCAGCACCCGCAGCGGATTGGTGTCGAGGCGGCGCTTCGAGTCATCATCCAGGCGGTCAATGTGGCGGCGCAGGTAGTCAACCAGAGCGGCCCGGTAAGCCTGGCGTGCTTCCGGTTCACCCAGGGAGTTCAATTCCAGCTGTACTGCGCTTTCCAGCCCCAGCAATTTCCACAACCGCGCCGTCATCAGGATCAGCTCGGCATCGATATCCGGACCGGTCATGCCGAAGGTTTCCACGCCGAATTGGTGGAACTGGCGGTAGCGGCCCTTTTGCGGTTTCTCGTAACGAAACATCGGACCGGTGTACCACAGACGCTGGGTCTGGTTATAGGTGAGGCCGTGCTCCAGGCAGGCGCGCACGCAACCGGCCGTGCCCTCGGGGCGCAGCGTCAGCGATTCCGGCGGCGTGCCGCGATCCATGAAGGAATACATTTCCTTCTCGACGATGTCAGTCACCGCGCCGATGGCGCGGGCGAACAGCGGTGTGCTTTCCACCACCGGCAGGCGGATTTCGCCATAGCCGTACTGTTGCATCAGGCCGCGCAGGGCCTGCTCGACCTGCTGCCAACGGCCGGTGGTGATGGGGTTATCCTTGACCGGGACCGGCAGGATATCGTTCATGCCGCGAATGGCGGTAATCCGGGAAGACATTGATCAGTTCAGCCTTTAACGATGATGCGGGACTGGCGCGCGGTTTCTTCGGCTACCCGCTCGCGCACCATCTTTTCAATTTCGTCCACCAGCGTGGCGGTGGGAATCAGGTGGCTTTTCTCGCCATGACGATAGACCAGGCTTTTCGGCGAGGCTCCGACCACGCCGATATCGGCCTCCTTCGCCTCGCCCGGTCCGTTGACCTTGCAGCCGATTACCGAAACGTCCATCGGAATGCGCACATCCTCCAACCGCGCTTCCAGCGCCTGCATCACGCGGATAACGTCGAATTCCTGACGCGAGCAGCTGGGACAGGCGATGAAGTTGATGCCGTTGGAGCGGATACCCAGCGACTTCAGGATATCGAAACCGACCTTCACTTCTTCTTCGGGCTCGGCGGCCAGCGACACCCGCAGCGTGTCGCCAATGCCGTCCAGCAGCAGGCCGCCCAGAGCGATGGCCGACTTGACGGTGCCCGACCGGAACACCCCGGCCTCGGTGACACCCAGGTGCAGCGGATTGTCGATCTGCTTCGACAGCAGCCGGTAGGCGTCCAGCGTCAGGAAAACGTTGGACGCCTTGACGCTGACCTTGAACTCGTGGAAGTTCAGCCGGTCCAGAATGTCGATATGGCGCATCGCCGATTCCAGCAGGGCCTCGCCGGTCGGCTCGCGGTATTTCTTCTGGATGTCCTTTTCCAGCGACCCGGCATTGACACCGATGCGCATGGAAATGCCGTGATGACGGGCGCAATCGACCACTTCCCGCACCTTGTCGTCGGAACCGATATTGCCGGGATTGATGCGCAGGCAATCGACGCCCTTCTCCGCCACCGCCAGCGCGATGCGGTGATCAAAGTGGATGTCCGCGACCAGCGGCACGCCGGGCACGCGCTGGCGGATGACGCCGAAGGCCTCGGCGGCGTCCATCGACGGCACGGACACGCGCACGATGTCCGCGCCCGCGGTCACGCAGCGCTGGATCTGCGCGACGGTGGCCTCGACATCGCAGGTATCGGTATTGGTCATGGTCTGGACGGTGATCGGGGCGTCACCGCCGACATAGACCGAACCGACGCGGATTTTGCGGGTAACACGACGCTGGATGGGGGAAGAATGGCTCATGTCTTACCTGGAAAGCCTGAAATTGACGTTATCGTTGACGGTATAGGGGCCGAGATCAATCGGCTGGTCATTGAACTGCAGGCGCACGGCGCTGGCGGGGTTCAGCTCGATCCGGAACGGGGCAACGCCGGACAGGCGCATGTCCTCGCCGGCCTTGTGCAGACCCACCGACAGCTCACGCCCGTCTGCATCCAGAATATTGACCGTGGTGTCCGCCATCAGGCGCAGGGTGAGGCGGTCGGCCGCCGACGGCGCCGTCACCGCACCCACCGGCAGCACGGTCTCCGTCGGCGGCATCGCGGCCCCTGGCGCGGGCAACGACAAGTGCAACGGTTTACGGGCGATGGTGACCACCACGGCCGCCACCACCACCAACATGGCCAGCCGCACGGCCCGGCGCAGCCAGATCCGCACCGCCTCGCGACGATGCCGCCGGGAGACCCCGTTCAGTTCGCCGATCACCCGGACCGGATTGGGATGGCAGGCGGCATGCGGAGAACGACCGGTCTCTGCCTGATAGGCATCATCAAAACGCTCGGCAATTTCCTGCGGGGCAAGTCCGACCCGTTCCGCGTAGCGCTTCATGTAGCCGCGAATGAAAACCGGCTCGGGCAGGACTGCGTAATTGTCCGTTTCCAGCGCGTCCAGCTGGGAGGGCGAAATCCCGATGTCCTGGGCAATTTCCGCGGCCGTCAGGCCATTGCGTTCCCGCGTCTCGCGCAACCGCTCTCCCGGCCGGTAGGACAGGCTGCTGGCGGAAATCCGGGAAACAGGCGGCAAGGGCATGCGGGCTCCGGTTAGCGAATATCCTGTCCCAACGACTTGAGATAGGACTGGTATTCACGGCTGTCGGGATAAAGCTTTTTCAGCATCGCCGCCGAACTGGCTGACGCCTCGCGGTCGCCGCGCTCACGGGCGAGGATTGTGCCCAGCCACAGACTGCGGGCGGATGGCGTTTCACCATCCAGGGCTTTCTGATGCCGCTGGAAGTACAGGTTGGCGCGCGGCACATCATGCGCCTCAAATGCCATGTAGGCCAATTCCAGGGAGGCTTCCGGCAGGCGGGGCTCCAATCGCAGTGCTTTTTCGAACGCCTGTCGCGCCTGCGCGTTATCCGAAGCGGCAAGGTAGGCCTTCCCCAGGTTCTCGTAGGCGGACTCTCGACGGTCGTAGGCCAGATTACCGGCCGCCAGGGATAATTGGCGGATGGACTCGTCATAACGTTTCAGGCGAAACAGCATCACGCCGTAGTTGTTATGCGCCTGCGGGTAGTCCTCGTTAAGGCTGATCGCCTTGCGGTAATGCTCCTCGGCCCGCTTGTCATCACCTTCCTGTTCCATCAGCACACCCATGACCGAATGCGCCTCCCAGGACTTCGGGTCCTGTTCCAGCGCACGCTGCAAATGCCTTAGCGCCTTGTCCTGCTCGCCCTTTTGCAGGTACTGGGCGGCGATCGCGACACGGCTGCGCGCGCTTTCCGCCGGGTTCACGCCCGGTTTGATGACTTCCTCGGTCGCACACGCGCTGAGCAGCCAGGACAACACAACCAACCAAGCAAAACGCATCTCGGACTTCCTTATTGGGGACTGCGAAGAATTTCACCGGCCTTGACGGCCTGCTGCCATTTCTCGGACCGGCGCGTCCGGTCCTGCACCTGACCCACCAGTTGCCCGCAGGCGGCGTCGATATCATCACCCCGGGTTGCGCGGATGGTGCAGATATATCCGGCTTCCACCAGCATCTTCTGGAACGCGAGGATCTGTGCGCGCGGCGAACGGCCGTAAGGCGCATGCGGGAACGGGTTGAACGGAATCAGGTTGATCTTGCTGGGCACGTCCTTGAGCAGGCGGATCAGCTGCCGCGCGTGCTCGGGCTGGTCGTTGACGCCGTCCAGCATCACGTATTCCATGGTGATCTTGCGGCGGCCGAAATCGCCCTGGAAATGATGAAGGTAGCGCCGGCAGGCGGCCATCAGGTCTTCCAGCGGGTACTTGCGGTTGATCGGCACCAGCTCGTCGCGCAGCGCGTTGTTCGGGGCATGCAGCGATACCGCCAGCGCCACGTCGATGGTCTGCGTCAGGCGGTCCATCATCGGCACCACGCCGGACGTGGACAGGGTGACGCGACGCTTCGACAAACCGTAGGCAAAGTCGTCGAGCATCAGGTCCATCGCGGGCACGACATTGTCGAAGTTCAGCAGCGGCTCGCCCATGCCCATCATCACCACGTTGGTGATGGCGCGCTCGCGGGCGTCGTAATCCGGCACGTCCTCGAAGTAGGAACGGTTCGCCACCCACACCTGACCGATGATCTCGGCGGCGCTGAGGTCGCGCTGGAAGCCCTGCTTGCCGGTGGAGCAGAACGAGCAGTCGAGGGCGCAGCCAACCTGCGAGGACACGCACAGCGTCTTGCGGTCGCCGTCGGGGATCAGCACCGTCTCGACCATGCTGTTCTCGCCGACCTTGAATACCCATTTGCGGGTGCCGTCGGCGGAAAATTCGCGATAGACCACTTCCGGCCCGCGAATGACGGCGATGCGCTTCAGCTTCTCGCGCAGCGCCTTGGAAATGTTGCTCATTTCGTCGAAATCGGCGACACCCAGCTGGTGCACCCATTTCATGACCTGAGCGGCGCGGAATTTCTTTTCACCGATGCTTTCGAACCAGGCCTCAAGGCGGGCGCGGTCATATCCCAGCAGGTTGACGGGGGCGGCGGAAACGTTGTCTGTAGTCATCATGGGCGACCGGTTGCTACACCAGTTATGTCGTCAGAAGAAGAGAGGGGAAGATTCTAGCACGAATGTTCGCGGAGGGCGCGAGCATCGGGGTGGAAGCCGGACCCCGGGCGGGGTCCGGCCGTTCAGC
>DASUIM010000265.1:0-1705 GCA_036279775.1 Fluviicoccus sp.
CGTCCTCCGCCGCGATGACTTCGCAGACGGCCATCATCAAGCAGGACCATCTGGATGTGGTCGGTGTCGGTCCCGATACCTTTGATGAACTGGAGTTCTACGCCGCCATCAACGATTACATCGCCAAGGCGGGCGGATGATGCCGCGCTGAGTTGAATAAAAAACCCCGCCAAGGCGGGGTTTTTTATTGCCCGGCGTTCAGGCCGGTTGCGCCTGCCGGGTGGCGGGTTTCGGGGCGGCCTTCACCGGCAGCACTGCCTTGGCCAGTTCCGCCAGCGCTTCTTCCAGATACTGTGCCAGCCGTTCCGGCTGCTGCACCGACTCCGGCGAACCGGTAACGCTGATGCTCAGCTTGTCGAGATAGCTCATTACCACCAGCGTCAGGCCGGTGTTGTCATAGATCCCGGCCATGCCGCCGATGCTGCGCAGCATCGCCCCGTCCAGATACAGGGGCAGCGGCGAGCCCGGCACATTGGTGATAATCATGTTGAACATCGGTGGCAAACGGCGGCTCAGGTTCAGGCGGGAATAGGCATTCAGCGCCACGGCCGGTCCGATGGATGGCAGCTGGTCCATCAGGCTGTCCACCGGCACGTCACGGTTGTAGTCCTTGGCATGCTGCGCGTTGCGGTGGATGGCGCGCAGGCGCTGCAGCGGATCGTCGATGTCGGTGGCCAGACGGATCAGCATGGAGGACACCTTGTTGCCCGCCAATCCCTTCTCGGTATCGGCGCGGCGCGACACCGGCGCCATCGCGACCAGCGAGGCGTCCGGCAGGCTGCCGACCTCCTTCAGGTAGCGACGGGTGGCTCCGGCGCAGATCGCCAGCACCACGTCGTTGACGGTGAAACCCGGCTGGGTGTTCTTGATTTCCTTCACCGTGGTCAGTGACAGTTGTACACTGAAATAGCGGCGATCGGCGCCGACCGGCCGGTTGAAACCGGTGCGCGGGGCCATGAAATAGTGGGGAATGCCCAGATCCTTGCCGGTCACGGTGCGCCGTGCGATACGACCGGCAATATCCGTGGTGGAGCGCAGCAGCGTGGTCAGCCGCGCCGGGGCATTCTTTGCCGCGGCGAGTTGTTGGCGCGCCACTTCGCGGACCGTGGGCCCGGTTTCCGGCTGCCAGGTATCGGTGCTCATCGGACGCGGCTCGGGGGTGAAGTCGAGCAGGCCGGTGATCACCGCCTCGGCGGAGACTCCGTCGAGCGCGCAATGATGCACTTTCAGCAGCACCGCGAATCCGTCGGCGGCATCGGCGGTGCGTACGAACATCATTTCCCACAGCGGCTGGTCGCGGCGCAGCGCCGTGCTGAAGAACTTGCTGCACAGGCTTTCCAGCGCCTTGTGCGTCAGCGGTCCGTGGATGGTGCGGCGGCGCAGATGGTTGTCGAGGCGGAAATCCGGATCTTCAATCCACACCGGGTTGGCCAGCAGCGCTGGCGGCGTGTGCAGGCGCTGGCGGAACACCCGCGCGGTCTGCAGCCGGTTGCCGACATGGCGGCGGAAGCGGTCGAAGGTCATCGCGCCGTCGGCGGGCGCGGCAAACAGCAGCACGCCGCCGACGTGCATCGGCGTGCTGTCCTTTTCCAGATGCAGGAAGGCGGTGTCGAGGTTGGTCAGGGTTTGCATGACGGACTCCGGGGCGGCGTTCGGGCCGCGCGTGATTCAGGGAATTCGGGCACACCATATTGTGTACATTCGT
>DASUIM010000266.1:0-3676 GCA_036279775.1 Fluviicoccus sp.
TATTCCCTTATTAACCTTGTGGTTTAAGGAGCTAAATGCATGAGTCACAACCACACTAACGTCGCTCAGCCGGTGACGTATGAGTTAGGGGTAATCCGGCTATTCACCCTGATGACGGTTGTCTGGGGAATTGTCGGCATGGCAGTCGGGGTGTTCATCGCAGCCCAGCTGGTATGGCCCGCCCTCAACTTCGACATCCCCTGGCTTACTTTCAGTCACCTGCGTCCGCTTCACACCAATGCCGTGATTTTCGCGTTCGGCGGGTGTGCTCTTTTCGCTACTTCTTACTACGTTGTCCAGAGAACCTGCCAAACCTCGCTGTTCATGCCCGGTCTGGCCAAGTTCACCTTCTGGGGATGGCAACTGGTGATCCTGCTCGCCGCCATCACCTTGCCGCTGGGTTACACCTCGGCCAAGGAATACGCCGAGCTGGAATGGCCCATTGACCTGCTGATCACCGTGGTCTGGGTGTGCTACGCGCTGGTGTTCTTCGGAACCATCGCCAAGCGCCAGACTTCCCACATCTATGTGGCCAACTGGTTCTTCGGCGCATTCATCATCACGGTCGCCCTGCTGCACATCATCAACAGCATGGCCATCCCGCTGACGCTGACCAAGTCGTACTCCATGTACGGCGGCGTGCAGGACGCGATGATCCAGTGGTGGTACGGCCACAACGCCGTGGGCTTCTTCCTGACCGCCGCCTTCCTGGGCATGATGTACTACTTCATCCCCATCCAGGTCGGTCGTCCGGTGTACTCCTACCGCCTGTCGATCGTGCACTTCTGGGCGCTGATCTCGGTCTACATGTGGGCCGGCGGCCACCACCTGCACTACTCCGCCCTGCCTGACTGGACCCAGTCGCTGGCCATGATCTTCTCGCTGATCCTGTTTGCTCCCAGCTGGGGCGGCATGATCAACGGCATCATGACCCTGTCCGGCAGCTGGGACAAACTGCGCACCGATCCGATCATCCGCTTCATGATCGTCGCACTGTCGTTCTATGGCATGTCGACCTTTGAAGGCCCGATGATGTCGATCAAGACGGTGAACGCCCTGTCGCACAACACCGACTGGACAGTCGGCCATGTGCACTCCGGCGCGCTGGGCTGGGTGGCCATGATCTCCATCGCTTCGATCTATGTGCTGATTCCGCGCATTTTTGATCGTCAGCGCATGTACAGCATCGGCCTGATCAACCTGCACTTCTGGCTGGCTACGATCGGCACGGTGTTCTACATCGCTTCCATGTGGGTTTCCGGCATTACGCAGGGCCTGATGTGGCGCGCGGTCAACGATGACGGCTCCCTGACCTACAGCTTCATCGAAGCCGTGTCCGCCTCCTACCCGTACTGGGCAGGTCGTGTTCTGGGTGGCGCGCTGTACCTCACCGGCATGCTGGTGATGGCCTACAACGTCGTCATGACCGTTTCGAACAAGAAACCTGTCGGTTCTGACACCCTGTAAGCGGAGGAGATTCTTATGGCTGGTAAATCCCATGAGTTAGTCGAGAAGAACCTCGGCCTCTTGATCGTGCTGATCTGTGTCTCGATCAGCTTTGCAACGCTGGTGGAAATCGTGCCGCTGTTCTTCCAAAAGGAACTGCGCGAGCCTCTGCCGAACATGAAGCCGTGGACCGCCCTGGAGTTTGAAGGCCGGGACGTCTACATCCGCGAAGGCTGTCACGTCTGCCATACCCAGATGATCCGCCCGCTGCGTGCCGAAACCGAACGCTATGGTCACTACTCCATGGCTCAGGAATCGGTCTGGGACCACCCTTTCCTGTGGGGTTCCAAGCGTACCGGTCCCGATCTGGCCCGTGTCGGCGCGAAGTACTCGGATGAATGGCACCGCGTTCACCTGATCAACCCGCGCGACGTCGTGCCCGAGTCCAACATGCCCGGCTTCCCGTGGCTGGCCGAGAACAAGCTGGACGGCGAGCTGACCGGCAAGAAACTGGCACTGTTCCGGGATCATTTCGGCGTGCCGTACACCGATGCCGATATCCAGGGCGCCAAGGCGGCTGTTCAGGGCAAGACCGAAATGGAAGCCCTGATCGCCTACCTGCAGCAACTGGGCCTGGCTGTCAAAGAACGGAGATAAGACGATGAACGGTAACGTCCTGCTGTACATGTTTGGCCTGTTTTCCGCCATGTTTGCGTTCGGCCTGATTTGCTGGTGGGCTTATACCCCCGGCAACAAGGCGCGTTTCGAGCAGGACGCGAACCTGGTTCTGGACACAGACCCCGTCTATCAAAACCGACACCAATCGGGAGATAAAACAGAATGAGCGCATTCTGGAGTTTGTACATTATCGTGCTGTCCATGGCAGTCGTTGTCGGCTGTGCGTGGCTGGTTACCTGGACCCGCAAGATCGAGCTGCACCACAAGGAAGAAGACGGAACAACGGGTCACGAATACGATGGCATCAAGGAATACGACAATCCCCTGCCCCGCTGGTGGTTGATGACTTTCTGGCTGACCATCGTTTTTGCCTTGTTCTATCTGGCCGCCTATCCGGGCCTGGGCTCCTACAAGGGCTTCCTGGGCTGGACCTCGCACATTGAACACGACAAGGACAAGGCCGCTTATGACGCCAAGTACCTGCCGAAGTTCCAGGCTTATGCCAAGGTCGAGATTCCGGAACTGGCCAAGGATGCCGCCGCCATGAAGATCGGCGGCCGTATCTTCGCTGACAACTGCGCGGCCTGTCATGGCGCGGATGCCCACGGTTCCCGCGGCTTCCCCAACCTGACCGACACCGACTGGCTGTACGGCGGCGAGCCTGCCCAGATTGTCGAAACCATCACCAACGGACGCCTGTCCGTGCAGGGCGGCACCAAGATGCCGGCCTGGGGTGAAGTGCTCGGCGCCCAAGGCGTGCAGGAAGTGGCCAACTATGTGTTGACACTCTCCGGCCGCAAGCTGTCCGAGGCTGACCAGAAGCTGGCTGATGCCGGTGCTGAAAAGTTCGTGCAGTGCGCCGCCTGTCATGGTCCGGAAGGCCGCGGCAACACCGCCATGGGCGCTCCGAATCTGACCGATACGGTCTGGCTGTTCGGCGGCAACAAGGAAGCGATTGTTGAGACCATCACCAAGGGTCGCAACGGTCACATGCCCGCCTGGAAGGACACGCTGGGTGAGGAAAAGATCCACCTGGTGGCAGCTTACGTGTATTCGCTGTCGCAAGGAAAGTAACTCTTCCTCTCGGTCTGTCCGCAGGTATGTTATACTGCGGACAGTACCCCCACCCGTATACGAGGTTAACCCTCATGACTCAAAAAATCCCCACGAAAGACCGCTCTCCCAACCCCGTAAACGTTATTGATCCCTCCGAAGAATTCGATCTCTACGCCAAAAGAAAAAAAATCCACCCGCGCACGATCAAGGGTTTGTTTCAAAGTATCCGCAACGTCACCATGGCCGGCATGCTGCTGGCCTATTTCGCCCTGCCCTGGGTGATGTGGAAAGGCCATCAGGCCCTGCTGTTCGACCTCCCCCACCGCCAGTTCAACATTTTCGGTTTTTCCTTCGCACCCCAGGATTTCTTCTTCCTGTCATGGATGCTGATCATGGGCGCCTTCGGGTTGTTCGTGGTGACGGTCTTCGCGGGGCGTGTCTTCTGCGGTTATGTCTGCCCACAGACGACGTGGACACGGGTGTTCATGTGGATCGA
>DASUIM010000267.1:0-4043 GCA_036279775.1 Fluviicoccus sp.
TTCGTTGCAGTTCATGTTGCTTTGCGTGCCGGAGCCGGTCTGCCACACGACCAGGGGGAACTGGTCGTCCCACTGTCCGGCCATGACTTCGTCGGCCGCGGGCAGGATCAGGGCCAGCAGCGCCGGATCCAGTTGCCCCAGCTCGCCATTGACCAGCGCGGCGGCCTTCTTGACCAGCGCCAGCGCCCGGATCAGCGGTTGCGGCAGGCGTTCATCGCCAATCCTGAAATTCTGCAGGCTGCGCTGGGTCTGCGCGCCCCAATAGACGCCGTCATCGACACGGATGTCGCCCATCGAGTCGTGTTCAATGCGACCGTTCATGATGCTGCTCCTTTACCTGCAGCATAGCCGGTGCAGCGTGTTGCCGCTTGCCTGGATGGCCTCAGGGCAACACGTAATCTACCGGCTGCACGGCGGGCGGCAATTCCGTGTCGCCCAGCATTTCCCGCAGGGTCGTCTCTATCATCACACACATGGCCTCCAGCGGCAGGTCGTTGGCGCTGGTGCCGAAAGGTTCTTCCAGTTCATCGCTCAGTGCTTCCAGTGCAAAGAAGGTATAGGCGATGAAGGCCACCATCAGCGGCGTGGTCCAGCCGATCGCATCCACCAGCCCGAAGGGCAGCAGGAAGCAGTACAGGTAGGTGGTGCGGTGCATGATCACCGAATAGGGGTAGGGCAGCGGCGTGCTGTTCAGCCGTTCGCAACCGCAGATGGCGTCGGTCAGCCGCGCCAGCGGCGGTTCCATTTCCGTGGCGGGCAGGGCGTCCAGTTGCCGCTGTTGCCGCCAGATTTGCAGCTGCCGTGCTACTTGCAGCACCAGCAGGTTCGGGGCGAAGCGCGCAGCCCGCACCTCCTCAAATACCTCCGGCGGCAGCAGCCGTTGCAGATCGGCTGAGGCGTCGGTGGATCGCAGCTGGTGGCGCAGGCTGTAGGCCACGCCGGCCAGCGTCAGCACCGCCTGACGCTGCTGCGGCGCTTCGGCGGCATGCGGCAGGGTCAGGATCTGCCGCGCCAGCGTGCGGCTTTCACCCAGGACGATGCCCCACAACTTGCGGCCTTCCCAGTACCGGTCATAGCTGGCGCTGTTGCGGAAGCCCAGGAACACCGCCAGCGCAATGCCGATCAGGGTGAAGGGGACGAAGGTGAGCGGCACTTTCAGGTGATAGAGCTGGCCGTGCAGCGCCGTGACCAGGCAGGCGATGCCGGTCACGGCGGCCAGTTGCGGCAGGATGCGCGGCAGCACGGAGCCGCGCCAGATGAACAGCATGCGCAGCCAGTGCTGGCGGGGACGGACTATCATGATTCAGGGCCGGGCGGGCGGGAGATATCCGGCTTTTTAACGTGATATTCGTCAAGTTGCCAGACGGGCGTGATGAAAATGAGGATCGGTGCTCCTGGCGGCATTCGTCGGCCGGGATGTTGGCGACGCGGATAGCCCTATATAATGCACACCTGTATACGCCCTTCGCCCATAATGACAACAACACCGGAGGTTGTGCATGGCCCCCTTCACCTTGCCCTTGCAGCATGGCGGCCTGCTGCGTCGTGACGCCTTGCTGGACCATCTCGACAAAAGCCTGGAACTGCCCCTGACCCTGCTGGCCGCGCCCGCCGGCTACGGCAAGACGGTGCTGCTGCGGCAATGGCTGGACCGTCAGAGCACCGCCCTGACCGTCAGCCTGTCGCTGGCCAAGGGTGATGCGGGCCTGCCCGGATTGTACCGGCAGTTGCTGCATGCACTGCACGGCCGCGATGCCGGTCCGTCCGGCCCGATATCCGGAGACGCCGGACCCGATGTCTGGGCGGCGGCCTGGCTGACAGCGCTGGGCAGCCTGCGGCGGCCGCTGGTTATGGCGTTCGATGACTTCCCTCATACAACCGAATCCCCGGCGCTGCTGCGCTTCCTCACCGGTCTGCTCAACGATCTTCCCGACGCGGTGCACCTGATCATCGCCGCCCGGCGCATGCCCGGTTTGCCGGTCAGCCGTCTGCGGCTGGCCGACCGGCTGTTGCTGGTCGGCGAGGCTGAGCTGCGTCTGTCCGAGCAGGAACTGCCGGCGTTCTGCGCGGCGCTGGGCGTTCCACCCCCGCTGCCGGACCGCGCGGCGGCGCTGATGCAGTGGACGGAAGGTTGGCCGGTCGGGCTGAAGCTGGCGTTGCTGTCGCCGGAGCTGCCGGGCCGCTCGGTGCCGGAGACCTTGCAGGACAGCCGTTCCGGGCTGGATGCCTATTTCGCGGACAGCGTGCTGGAGACGCTGCCGCCGCCGGAACGGGAACTGCTGATGGCGACCGCCGTGCCGGAACACTTCGACGCGGCGATGGCGGCCTGTCTGGCCGGGGCGGACGCCGGGGAGCGGCTGCCGGTGCTGCTGGACAGCGGCAGCTTCGTGCAGGCCGCGGACGACCGGCCGGGCCACTACCGCTATCACCCCCTGTTCCGGAATTTCCTGCTGGCGGAAGGGCGCCGGGCATCGCCGGAGCGGTTGGCCGCCTTGCACATGGCCGCCGCCGAGCAGCGGCTGGCGGAGGGGGCGGCGGAGGCGGCCCTGGCGCATGCCCGCGCAGCGGGCGGCGGCGCGGTGCATTTCCCGGCATTGCGGCGGATGGCGGCGCAATGGCTGCGCCAGGGCCGCCTGCAGGCTTTGACCGACCTCCTCGATAGCGTGGCTCCGGCCGCCCTGCATGACGATCCGGCCTTGTTCATGCCCCGGCTGGCCGCGCTGATTTTCACCCGCCGTTTCGAGCAGGCGCGCTGCGAACTCGACGACATTGCCCGCCGTCATCATGGCCGGGTCTGGCCGGAGCCGGTTCCCGCGCAGCTGCGGGCGGCCGAAAAACTGCTGGCCCTGTTCCAGGATGACGAGGACCCGTGGTCCGACGCCGAGCTGTTTGGCGAGCCGGACGGCCCGCACGGCGACCTGCGCGACGCGATCGGGGTGCTGGCCGCGCGCCATCATCTGCTGGCCGGGCATTGTGCGCGTGCGCTGGCGCTGGCCAAGGAGGCCCGGGTGCTGATGCGCCGTCAGGGCAACGCGTATCTGGAGGGCTATGCCGAATCGCTGGTGATCATGGCCGAGCGCGAGCAGGGCAATATCCTGGCCGCGCACGGCCTGATTGAACGCTTCTTTGAACGTCACGCCCAGCAGCCCGATTCGCCGTGCGGCGTCATGGCGGGCACCAGCCGCGTGGTCAGCCTCTACGAGCAGAACCGGCTCGACGAAGCCCGGGTGCTGTGCCAGGCGTTGTTGCCCCGGGTCAGCACGGCCTGTTCCACCTTCATGGTCTTTCATGTTTACCTGACGGCGGCGCGGCTGCATGCCCGGGCCGGGGAAACCGGGGCGGGCCGCCGTCTGCTGCGGCAGCTGCGCTTCCTGCTGCAGCAGGGCAAATATGGCCGGATGTTGA
The DNA here is from genome assembly GCA_036279775.1 of Fluviicoccus sp. GTDB lineage: Bacteria > Pseudomonadota > Gammaproteobacteria > Pseudomonadales > Moraxellaceae > Fluviicoccus. Next base: position 3,406 of record DASUIM010000267.1, read on the forward strand.
ACCAGTTGCTGGCGGAAGAACTGGCGTTCGCCCTGCATGGGGACAATAAGGCGGCCTTGCGCGGCATTGCGCTGGACTACGGGTTGCAGGCTGCCCTGGATGCCGGTGAATGGCGCGCGGCGAGAACGGGCTACCATGAGCGGTGGGTGTTCGGCGGCATTGCCGCCGCGCACTTCCTGCGTGGCGAGGACCGTCTGGACGAGGCGCTGGCGGTGCTCGGGGTGGTGGCGGAGTCGTTGCAGCCCGGTGAAATGAAGGCGCGGCAGATTACCGTCGAGACCAACCGGCTGGTGATCCTGTCGCTGCTGGGGCGGAACGCGGAAGCCCTGCGCGGCGTCGCCGAACTGTACGAGCGCGTGCATCTGCAATGTGTCATCCGCACCGTGCTGGACGACGCGCCGGGCTTTGCCCGCCTGCTGTGGCTGGCGCACCGCGAACGCCTTATCCGCCTGCCGGACTTCTACCTGCAACTCTATGCCGACCTGTTTGAGGGCTTTATCCGCGAACAGCCGGACATTCCGGGGCCGGAGCCGCTGACGGGGAAGGAGCGGGAAGTGCTGATGCTGGTGCGGCGGGGCTTGTCGAACAAGGACATGAGCCGGGAAATGGGGGTGTCCCTGTCCACGGTCAAATGGCAT
>DASUIM010000268.1:0-2670 GCA_036279775.1 Fluviicoccus sp.
GGCGGCACCGGCCAGTAGTTGCGCAGCGTCAGGGTAAAATCGAAGTAATCCTGACCGTCATCGCGCTTGCGGATATACGGCATGTCGCGGCGGTGCGGCTTGTCGCCGAACAGGTAGTCCCAGTCCGCGCCCTCCACCCGATGTTCCATCTCGGCGGCCTGCATGCCGGTGGCCGCCGCGCCGCCGACAATCGCACCCATGCTGGTGCCGACCACGCAGTCCACCGGCACCCGCGCCTCCTCCAATACCTTCAGCACACCGATATGGGCGATGCCGCGCGCGCCGCCGCCGGACAACACCAGCGCCACCTTCGGGCGCTCGCCCGCCGCCACGGTCTGACAACAGGCAAGGGCAAGCAACAGCGGGGAAAGCCGTTTCATGACGGGGAATATCCGGAGGCAGGAAATCAGCGGGAGATTATAGCGAAGCCCGGCCAAAAACCCATGACCGGGGGGATCGAAACAGCAGAACGGCAGGCCGGACCCGGTCCGGGAAATCAGGCGGCGCGAAACCGGGGGGCGGGAGCCGCCGCCGCGCGAAACAGTGGCGTGGCTACAGCCTGCTGGTCGGAAGCCTTGGACAAGGCCTCTTCCGGCGAGCCGCAAAAATGCACGGTGCGGCCGCAGGTGCCGCAGACGCGCACGGCATCATCCGCCGTGGGACGCAGCGCATTCCAGCTGCGCGGACAAGGATCGTCCTGGGTAAAACAGACCGCATCCTCTTCCACCAAAATCACTTCACCGGCACCGGTCATGGCGCATCTCCCTGCATCCCTGGTTGACATTAACGAACCGGCAACGTTTCCGGTTCCGATACCAGCGAGAATATGAAACCCGTCACAATCAGGAAAGACAGTACACCCGCCAAAACCGTCAGTTCGTCGGGCAGAATCTGTACAACCAATTGCATCATCGCCCAGATCGCCGCAGTGAACACCACGCCCCCGGCGGCAAAGACCAGCCAGATGCGGTAGCGCGACATCAGCATCAGGGAACTTCCCAGAATCATCATCGTCAGCAACATGAGCTTTTCTCCTGCTTCGTATTTGAGCAATTTCATTATGCAAAACGATGACAGGCGGCGGCAGTGCTCAAAACCTGTCCGGCGACCGCCTGTGTCGCGCAGGTTTTGAGCGTCATGAATTGTCGCCAGCCTCGGATAACCGCTTGAGTTCGGACCGCGGGCAGGGTAATTTCCAGCCACTTTCACGCGTTTTATTGAAGACCGCCATCATGATGAGCAAGGAAAAAGCCAGCAGCCTGCATCGCCAGTGGCTGATTCTGCAACGACTGCCGCAAGGCAAATGGATCGGCACCACCGACCTGATGAAGGGGCTGGTGCAGGACGGCGTTGAAGTGAGCCTGCGCACCATCCAGCGCGACCTCAACCAACTGGCCGAACGTTTTCCGCTGGAACACAACAACGCCTCGCCGCAGGGCTGGCGCTGGCGCGCCGACGCCCAGATTTCCAGCCTGCCGCACATCACCACCAGCCAGGCCGTTACCTTCCTCATGGTGGAAGACCACCTGCGCCACCTGCTGCCGCCAAGCCTGCTGGATGAGCTGCGGCCGTGGTTCGACATGGCGCGCCGCACCATCTACCTCAGCGACGGCAACCAGGGCCGCCACTGGCTGGATTGCGTGCGCATCATGCCGCCGACGCAGCCGCTGATACCGCCCGCCGTGCCGCGCGACGCGCAACAGGCGGTCTACGAGGCGCTGCTGGCCACCCGGCAGTTGCAGGCCCGTTACCAGCGCCGCTATGACAAGACCGCCGCCGAATATGTGCTCAACCCGCTGGCCATCGTCCAGCGCGGGCCGGTCATCTACTTGGTGGCGACGCGCGCCGACAGTCTGGAAAAGATCCGCCTGTTCGCGCTGCACCGCTTTGTCAGCGCCGAGGTGCTGAAGGCGGCGGCGGTCAGCCCGCCCGACTTCCATGTTGACCAGTACCTCGACAGCGGCGCCATGGGCTTCGGCCAAAGCGAGCCGGTGCGGCTGCGCGCCGTGTTCGAGGCCAAGGCGGGCGAGCACCTGTATGAATGCCAGCTCAGCACCGACCAGACCATCACCGAGCAGGAAGACGGCCGCCTGCTGGTGGAGGCCACGGTGCGCAACACCGCGCAACTGCTGTGGTGGCTGCGCGGCTTCGGCAAGGCGGTGCAGGTGCTGGAGCCGGCGCTGGACCTTTGACGCCATAATCCGTTCCTAAAGAGAACTGCTACGCTGCGAGGGGCATGGCGACGGCGTATAATGGCTTGATTCATGTACAACGGTAGATGCCCATGAAGTGGCAAGACATTGGGGACATCCCCTGCTCCATCGCGCGCAGCCTGGCGGTGCTGGGCGACCGCTGGACCTTGATGGTGCTGCGCAACTGCTTCCTCGGCATCAAGCGCTTTGATGATTTCCAGACCAACCTGGGCGTTACCCGCCATGTACTGGCTGAACGCCTGCAACGGCTGGTGGACGCCGGGGTGCTGAAAAAAGTACCGTACCAGCAGAAGCCGGAACGCTTTGAATACCGGCTGACCGACAAGGGCCGCGACCTCTATCCGGTGCTGCTGGCACTGATATCCTGGGGCGACAAGTGGCTGGATGAAGGTCAGGGCGCGCCGCTGGAATTCGTGCATCAGGCTTGCGGCCACAAATTCCGGCCGGTGACGGTCTG
>DASUIM010000269.1:0-2533 GCA_036279775.1 Fluviicoccus sp.
TGGGTATGTCACCTTGGCGGCCGCGCCGGTGTATGCCAGTGATACCGAGGTCTACGTGCAGACGGCATCCGCCACCGCCAGCAGCGCGCCAACGCTGATGATGGTGCTGGATACGTCCGGCAGTATGGACTGGTGCATGACATCCGACAGGGCATGTAATTCGCCCAATCGCCGGGTGGATATCATGGCATCAGCCATGAAGAAGGTGCTTAATGGCGATTCTACCGCCAACCCGATAGTCAAACCGGCCCCAGGTTACGTCAAAATGGGGTATTCCCGCTTTATTCCGACGGCCAACAAGGGGGGGTGGGTGCGCTATCCGGCGCGCCCGCTGGATGCCTTTGTCGAGATCAATCCTAATGGGGATATTGAGGCTACGCAGGCGAGCGGAGCGGATGATGCCGTTCAGCCATTGTCGGGCACCAATGTCACCACCGGAACAGAGTTGTTGGTGGGCGGGACGCTGAGTCAGGCTGCCGGCTTGCGCTTTACCAATGTCATGATGCCCAAAGGGGCCGTGGTGAGCGATGCATACATTGAACTGACAGCCAAAAATGCCGATGCCACGCCAACTTCCTGGAAAGTGACCGTTGAGAATTCTGCGGATGCGGCTGCATTCACCACGACAGCGGTCGACAGCCGCTCGTATGGCATGTCCACGGTGGTGGATATTCCGGCGTGGGTGGCCAATGAGGATTATCAGGTCAATGTCAAGGAGTTGGTGCAAAGCATTTCTGATCGCACGGACTGGTGCGGCGGCAATAGCATTGCGTTCAAAATCCGGGATAACAGTGTACCCAATGCTACCCGCCGGGCTTATTCTTTTGAGGGGGCGGGGGCAACGTCAGCTTACCTGCCAAGGCTGGTGGTAACGTATCTGGTGGACCCCAAGAAAACGGATAGTTGCATCAAGCTGACCCGCACCAGCCGTTCCTACCCGGTCATGTCAACCTATGATGATGCTCAATGGGTTGGTGCCGGCGCCACGCCAACAATGAATCAGGATTACCTGTCACCGAACCTGGTCAACAGTTCGGATGTGAGAACCTGGGCCGGCCTTCGCTTTGTCAATGTCGGTGTTCCTCAGGGTGCTGAGATTACCAAGGCTTCACTGGTCGGGAAGGTCAAAAGTAACAGCACGGTTAAACCGACGCTGATCAGTACCTACCTGGTGGATAATTTTGGGCCGATTTGCACTGGCGGGATGTTCGGTAGTACGACATGCACCAATCCGGGCACGACGAATTTGTCTGCCGGCGTGGTTTATCCCGCAGCGGACACCTCGGTCGGCAAAAACGAGCTCTTCAGTTTTGTTGTCGACAAGTCACTTGTGCAAAGCATTGTAAACCGCTCGGGTTGGAGCTCCGGGAATGCCATGGGTTTCAGGTTGGGCAATAATGTCCAGCTGGCGTCTGCATCGAGTGATGTCGCTTTTTTTGATGCGACCAAGAATATTTCCTATGCTTTTTCCCTGTTGCTGGAGTGGAAGGAGACGGTAACCAATCTCACCAAATTCAGAACTGTACGACAGGAATTGGTTGACGAGCTGACGCCCACGGGCCTGAACGTGGATGGCGGAACTCCGTTGGGGGCAGCCTATGCCGAAGCCTCACGTTACATGTATGGCATGCATACCTCGCATGATTCCCAAGGGGAGGAAGCTTATATTGACTCCCGCACGGTGGACGACAACCGCGATTACGTTTCGCCGCTCAAGACCGACAACAAGTGTGGCGCCAACTACATTTTCATGCTGACGGATGGTGATCCGAATGACTTGGCCGGGGTGCAAGTGAACTCCAGCGAAATCATGAATAGCAAGGGTTGTCCAAATGAGGACGCGGCCGCCGGTAACGGTAAAGCACTGAACTGGTACTGCATGTTCGGCTTGGCTCAGTACAATGCGTCGGCCTCCAACCGCGCCGGTGTACGTATCCGGACGAACACGGTGCTGTTTGGACCGCTGGCAACGGATGCCGCCGAGAATCTCAAGAAAATGGCGGATCTGGGTCAGGGCAATTACTACAAGGCCGGTGATGAGGCGGCGCTGGTCAACGCGCTGACGGAGACGCTGAACGCCCTGATCAGCGCCGGTAACAGCATCGCTGCGCCCGGCGTGGCCGTGAACCAGTTGAACAAGCTGACCCACCTTGACCAGCTGTACTATGCCGCGTTTGACCCTGAACCGCAGAAGTCGCGCTGGGAAGGTAATCTGAAGCGTTTCCGTCTGGATCTTGCCAATGAACAAATCAAGGATGCGGATAATGAAAATGCCGTTGATCCGTCGACCGGCTTCTTCCGCGACGGGACGCGCAGCTTCTGGAGTACAGCCGAAGACGGTTCCAAGGCCGTGGAAGGCGGTGCGGCAGCGTTGCTGGTGCCGACCCAGCGTACCCAGTACACCTATCTGGGGGCGCTGACGTCCAAGAATCAGGCATTGACCAAGATCGACCTGACCAACAGCAGCTTCAATACCGCGGCCAAGCCGAAGACCGGCGCGACCACGGACATTGAGTACCAGAACCTGATGTAC
>DASUIM010000270.1:0-6181 GCA_036279775.1 Fluviicoccus sp.
TTTTCACGACAAAAGCCGGTGCTAGCTATAGCATAGGCCGGTGGATTTTCCTATCCTTGACGCCATTTCCCGCCGTTTATCGAAGCGACAACAAGACCATGTTTGACAATCTCACCGAACGACTGACCAAAAGCCTCCGCAACATCAGCGGCACCGGCACGCTGAACGAAGACAACATCAAGGACACGCTGCGCGAAGTGCGCATGGCCTTGCTGGAGGCCGACGTGGCGCTGCCGGTGGTGCGCGACTTCATCGAGCGCATCCGCGAGCAGGCGATGGGCCAGGAGGTCATGCAGTCGCTGTCGCCGGGGCAGGCCTTCGTCAAGGTCGTCTATGACGAGCTGACCCGTACCATGGGCGAGGCCAATGAGACCCTGAATCTGGCAACCACGCCGCCCGCCGTCATCCTGATGGCAGGCCTGCAGGGCGCGGGCAAGACCACCACCGTCGCCAAGCTGGCCAAGTTCCTGCAAGAGCGCCACAAGAAGAAGGTGATGGTGGTGTCCTGCGACATCTACCGTCCCGCCGCCATCAAGCAGCTGGAAACCGTGGCCGGGGATGTCGGCGCGACCTTCTTCCCCTCCGACCTGACCCAGGATCCGGTGAATATCGCGCGCGGCGCCATCGCTGAAGCCAAGCTGAAGTTCTTTGACGTGCTGATTGTCGATACCGCCGGCCGCCTGCACATCGACGAGAGCATGATGGGCGAAATCCAGCGCCTGCATGCCGCCATCAATCCGGTGGAAACGCTGTTCGTGGTTGACTCCATGACCGGTCAGGACGCCGCCAATACCGCCAAGGCCTTCAACGATGCCCTGCCGCTGACCGGCGTGATCCTGACCAAGGCCGACGGTGACGCCCGCGGCGGCGCGGCGCTGTCGGTGCGCGCCATTACCGGTAAGCCGATCAAGTTCCTCGGCATCGGCGAAAAGACCGATGCCCTGGAGCCGTTCCACCCGGAACGCGTGGCGCAGCGGATCCTCGGCATGGGCGACGTACTGTCGCTGGTTGAGGAAGTCGAACGCAAGATCGACAAGGAAAAGGCCGAGAAGATGGCCAAGAAGCTCCGTCGCGGCGGCGGCTTCAGCCTGGAAGACCTGCTGACCCAGTTCCAGCAGATGAAGGCGATGGGCGGCATGATGGGCTTCATGGACAAGCTGCCGGGCATGAACAGCGCCGCCGTGCAGCAGGCGATGGCCAAGGGCGCGCCGGAAAAGATGATGAAGCAGATGGAGGCGATCATCCAGTCGATGACGCCGCTGGAGCGTAACAAGCCCGATGTCATCAACGGCTCGCGCAAGCGCCGCATTGCCGCCGGGGCGGGTGTGCAGATCCAGGACATCAACCGCTTGCTGAAACAGCATGCGCAGATGGAAAAGATGATGAAGAAGCTGGCCACGCCCAGCGGCATCAGCAAGATGATCAAGAGCCTCGGACGCTTTCAGGGCAAGGGCGGGCAGGGCGGCATGCCCGGCGCCGGCGGCCTGCCGGGCGGCGGAATGCCGCCGGGCATCGACCCCGCCGAACTGGCCTCGCTGATGGGCAAGCCGCCCAAGAAGTAAGGCTGCGCATGCCGGGCGCGGGCGGTTGCCCCGCGCCCGGCATGCTTCATTCCTTGTGGTACCGGGCCAGCAGCAGATAGCTGCCGATCGCGAACAGCGCGCCCAGCGTATCCGCCAGCATGTCCTCCTGCGCGTCCCAGATATCGCCCTGTGATCCCAGAAACTCCGCTCCTGCCGTTCCCCCGTCCGCCACCGCATACCACCACTCGATGATTTCATAGCCCGCCGCGATGCTCATGATGCTGAACAGCGCAAACAGGCAGGAAAACACCAGCGGCAGCCGGTATTTCTTCACCAGCAGTTCAATGATGGCAAAGGCATAGAAACCCACGGAAAAATGCCCGATGCGGTCAAAATGGTTGCGGCTGGCCCCCAGCAGGTCAGTGACCAGCCCGAACGGTACATTGGCGAAGGTATAGTGGCCGCCGACGGTATGCCAGAACAGCCAGAAGGCCATGAAGCCGTAGGCGACATTGGAAAACCGGAAGCGGTTGGCGGTGAAGACCAGCAGCAGGAACACCAGGATCACCGGCGTGACCTCGGCAATCCAGACTTGGCGGGAGATGGGGTCAATGCCCAGCACCACGAAGAAAACCGTGAACACGATCGCCAGCATCCGGGGAAAGCGGTCCTGGAGGTTATGAAGTGCCGTAGACATGTCTGTGCGCCTGACCATGAAAGCTGAGGCGTTTGTAGCATGCGGCGGCGGCGGCGGAAAGCCCCTTCAGACCTCGTCCGGCACGCGGGCGGCCTTGACGCTGTCACGCGGCAGGCACAGCAACAGCGCCAGGAAAATCAGCACCATGCCGCCAATGCTGTAGCGGTCCGGAACTTCCCCCCACAACAGCCAGGCCCAGAACCCCGCGAAAATGATGGCCAGATAATTCGCCGGACCGATCTTGCCCGCCGGGGCGTAGCCATAGGCCTTGGACAGCGAGATCTGGCTGAGCGTCGCCAGCGTGCCCGCGGCGGCCAGATACCCCAATTCCGTCAGGGTCAGCACCCGCCAGTGCCAGTACATCGGAATGGCGGAAACGACGGTGGCGATGGCGCAGAAATAGAAGACGATGCGGGTGGCCGGTTCGGTCGAGGTCAGCGCCCGCACGGTGACAAAGGCCATCGAGGCCAGCAGGCTGGAGCTGATGCCGACCAGACTGAGCAGGTTGAACATGCCTTGGTCCGGCTTTGCCACCAGCACCACCCCGACCATACCCACCGCCGCCGCCAGCAGCATCAGCGGCGTGATCCGTTCCTTCAGGAACAGCCAGGCCACCAGCGGAATGAATACCGGGGACGAATAGGTAAAGACCATGGCGTTCGATAGCGGCAGATGGGCAATCGCGTAGAAGAAACCGTACATCGCCGCCAGCCCGACCAGCGCGCGCCACAGGTGTTTGAGGGGAACGCGCGTGGCCAGGAATTCGCGCCCGCCGCGAATGGCCAGCGGCAGCAGCAGCAAGGTGCCGGTCAGGTTGCGGGCGAATACGACGGTGGCGTTGTCGACGCTGTGCGAGGCCAGGCGGATCATCACGCCCATGGCCGAAAACAGCAGGGCCGACAGGCTGAGCAGGGCAAGGCCCTTGAGCAGGGAGGAGCGGGGCGGGGTCATGGCGGGAAGGATACCGCAAAGCGGCCTTCCCGTCAGGTCAACGGGCGTCCGTACCGGAAGGGCTTATTGCCCGGCTTTCAGGCGCGCCTCCATGTCCCGGATCTGCTGTTCCTTCAAGCGGATGATTTCCTCGCTATCGGAAAGCTGGGACTCCAGCGATTTCTTGCGCTGCGCCAGTTGCTTGGCGTCTTCGGCCATGCGGTCGGACTCTTCTTTCACCAGCGCGGGCGGTGCGGCCGGTACCGGCGCGGCGGCCTGGGCGGTTGCCGGCGGAGTTGCGGGCTGGGCGGCGGCCGGGGCTGCCTCGGCCGCCGCCGGAAGCGCGGTAACGGGGGCGGGGGCGACTGGGGGCGTCGTGGCCGGTTCGGGCTTGGTCAGTGACAACACGACCGTGATGCTGGCCGTGGCCACCGCGCCGCCCAGCACGAAGCCGACGGCGCCAACAATCAGGTGTTCCCGGGTAAACATTGTTGTTTTTCTCCTTGCCTGCGGGTCAGGGCTGGGAAGCGATGCTGTAGCACTCTGTCGGTGCTGTCAACCCGACTTTCTTGCGGGAGTATGACGGCCTTCACAGGAAGTCGGCGTAGATGTTGATTGCACGCACATTTTTGCCCGTCGTGAGTCTCTATGATGAACGCGTAGACTTCGGGATCAAACCATGCCCGAGCCTGACCAGGGAATGCGTCACTCCGTTTTCCGGCCGCTGCCGGAAAGCTATGCCAACGATAAGAGTGGGGTGCGACATGCTGGCTTCAATATGCTGGTTTCTGCTGCAGTGGGCGGTGGTTGGGACGCTGGCGCTGTTTCCCCTGTCCTGGTTGATGCAGGCGGGATCGGGAAGGGGGGCGGCAACGGATTCCGCCTGTTCCGCCGGGGTCGGTGTGCGCATCATGCCTTTCCAGAATTCCTGATCACCAAACCCCGGGCATAAAAAAGGGCGCAATCCTGCGCCCGGATGGGGGTGTTACCCGGTTACCAGGCCAGCGCGCCGCCGGTCTGATATTCAGTGACGCGGGTTTCGAAGAAATTCTTCTCTTTCCGCAAATCCATGATTTCGCTCATCCACGGGAACGGGTTCTTCACGCCGGGATACTGTTCCGGCAAGCCGATCTGCACCAGGCGGCGGTTGGCGATGAACTGCAGGTACTCTTCCATCATCGCCGCGTTCATGCCCAGCACGCCGCGCGGCATGGTGTCGCGGGCATATTCGATTTCCAGCTGCGTGCCTTCCAGGATCATCTGGATCACTTCCTGCTGGAATTCGGCCGTCCACAAGTGCGGGTTCTCGTTCTTGATCTGGTTGATGACGTCGATGCCGAAGTTCAGGTGCATCGATTCATCGCGCAGGATGTACTGGAACTGCTCGGCGACGCCGGTCATCTTGTTGCGGCGGCCCATGCTCAGGATCTGGGTGAAGCCGCAGTAGAAGAAGATGCCTTCCGTCACGGCGTAGAAGCCGATCAGGTTGCGCAGCAGGTGCTGGTCGTCTTCCACGGTACCGGTCTTGAACAGCGGGTTCGACAGCGAATGGGTGTGGCTGAGGCTCCACGCCGCCTTGCGCGCCACGGCGGGCACTTCGCGGTACATGTTGAAGATTTCGCCTTCATCAATGCCCAGCGATTCGATGCAGTACTGGTAGGCGTGGGTATGGATGGCTTCCTCGAAGGCCTGGCGCAGCAGGTACTGGCGGCATTCGGGGTTGGTGATGTGGCGGTAGATGGCCAGCACCAGGTTGTTAGCCACCAGGCTGTCGGCGGTGGAGAAGTAGCCCAGCGAACGCATCACGATCAGTCGCTCGTCTTCGGTCAGGCCATCGGCGGAGCGCCACATGGACACGTCCTTGGCCATGTTCACTTCTTGCGGCATCCAGTGGTTGGCGCAGGCGTCAAGATACTTCTGCCAGGCCCAGTCATACTTGAACGGCACCAGCTGGTTAAGGTCGGCGCGGCAGTTGATCATGCGCTTGTCGTCGACCTGGATGCGGGCGGCGCCCATTTCCAGCTCTTCCAGGCCCGGCGCTACGTCAAGGCTGGCCAGGGCTGCAGCTGCCCGGGCTGCAGGGCTGCCAGCGGCAGCAGCGGCTGGGGCTGCAACAGCAGGAACCACTGCTGCCGGCGCAGTTGCTGCTGCTGGCGCTGGTGCTTTTGCAGGAGCTGACGGCGCAGCCGGTGCTTTCTTTGCGGGCTTTTCTTCGGCATGGAAATCGTCCCAACTGAGCATGATCGGTCTCTCTCTGAATCTGTCTTATCCAAGTCCTCCCCGCGCACGGGGAGGGTGTTCAATCGTTACTGGCAGGCTTCGCAATCCGGATTGTCGATGGAGCAGGCCATCGGCACCGGCGCGGCTTCGGCGAACTCGGCCGGAGTTTCCTGCACCACCGCCTTCACCGCATTCAGCGCGCCGTCGGAAATCGTTGACTTCTCGGTGGCGGTGGCGCCGATCGCGCGGAGGTAATACGTGGTCTTCAGGCCGCGATACCAGGCCATGCGGTAGGTGATGTCCAGTTTCTTGCCGGACGCGTGGCTGATGTACAGGTTCAGCGACTGCGCCTGGTCAATCCACTTCTGGCGTCGGCTGGCGGCGTCCACCATCCAGCGCGGCTCCACTTCAAAGGCGGTGGCGAACAGCGCCTTCAGGTCGTCCGGAATGCGGTCGATGTTCTGCACAGAGCCGTCGTAGTACTTCAGGTCGTTGACCATCACCGCGTCCCACAGGCCGCGCGCCTTCAGCGCATTGACCAGGTAGGGGTTGACCACGGTGAACTCGCCGGACAGGTTCGACTTCACATACAGGTTCTGGTAGGTCGGCTCGATCGATTGCGAGACGCCGCAGATGTTGGAAATCGTCGCGGTCGGGGCGATGGCCATGACGTTGGAGTTGCGCATGCCCTGGCTCATCACTTTCTGGCGCAGGTTGTCCCAGTCCAGGGTGCTGCTCTGGTCGACGTCAATGAATTTGCCGCCGCGCGCCTCGATCACCTTCTGCAGGGAATCCAGCGGCAGCACGCCCT
>DASUIM010000271.1:0-1889 GCA_036279775.1 Fluviicoccus sp.
TTTCGAGGTCGACCACCAGGAACGGGGTCTCCTTTCCATCCGCGAAATCCTTGATTTTTTTCCATTCTGCATCAGAGCAGTAATCCGAGAGACGCATACGCAATTACCCGACGAGGCCGAGGCTGTGGAAGTTGTTCCCGGGCAATCCGGAAACGCCAGAAATGAGGCTGCCGCAAAAGCGCGAAGATTAAGGCGAAACCCCTCGACAATCAAGGGCGCTGAGACCGGTTTTTTCGGCCAGCCGTCGCCGGGTGTCGCGCAGCTCTTCGGGGGTGGCCAGCGTGACCTCCAGATCGCGCAGCAGACCGTCCTCGACACCGTAAATCCAGCCGTGCACCGTCAGGTTACGGCCCTGCGCCCAAGCCTGCTTGACCAGGGAGTTTTCGCAGACATTGAAGACCTGTTCGAGCACGTTCAGTTCACAAAGCGCGCTGAGACGGTGGTGCTCATCGGGCTGGGCGGACAGGTAGCCATCATAGCGGCTGATCGTGTCATGGATATGACGCAGCCAGTTGTCGATCAGGCCGAAACTCTGGTTGCGCAAGGCGGCCTGGATGCCGCCGCAGCCGTAATGGCCGCAAACGATGATGTGCTCGACTTGCAGCACGTCAATGGCGTACTGCAGCACCGACAGGCAGTTGAAGTCGGTATGGATCACCAGGTTGGCGACGTTGCGATGCACGAACATGTCGCCCGGCAGCAGATCGACCAGCTGGGTGCACGGCACGCGGCTGTCGGCGCAACCGATCCACAGATAGCGCGGGGTTTGCTGCGAGGACAGCTTGGAAAAGAAGGCGGGATCCTGGGACTTGATGCTGGCAGCCCAGGTGCGGTTACGGTCAAGCAGCTCGTCAAGCCGGCGGCTGGTCACGGGGTTCCTCCTCGGAGATGGCGCCGGGCCGGTTCGGCGGCGGTAGAAATTGGTCCGCGGAACCGGTTGTCAGACGGCGGATCGTGGTGGCTTCGGTCCACATGGCGGCGTAGACCAGCAGGATCAGACAGACGAGCAGCAGGCCGCAGCCGAGAAAGGCCAGGTTGCCCAGCGCGGCCAGACGCGCCACCTCAATATCGGCGACCCCGCCATTGCGCAGCTTCTGCAACAGCAGCATGGGATCGACAAAGAGCGGATGACGGGTCCACAACCAGCCGAAAAAGCCGGCCAACGCCACCAGCAACAGCCAGCCCAGCCGGTTCCACCAGCGGATCTGGGTCAGTCGTTGATTGACATACAATTGTTGGTCGGGTGTCAGCGACGGCATGCGGCAGGCTCTCGCAGTGATTCGGATGTACGATGCGGGAGTATGCCACGATGCCGGCCACCTTGACACCGGCTGATACGCGGCGATTTTGCGCGGCGGGGGTTGTCCTGTAGAATGCGTCGCATTTCACGAGGAGCAAGACCATGAGCCAGTTCGACAATGTCAGTGTCATCAAGAAGTCCAACGTTTATTTTGACGGCAAGTGCGTCAGCCACACCGTGCTGTTCGCCGACGGCGCGCGCAAGACCGTGGGCGTGATCCTGCCGTCCACCCTGGTGTTCAACACCGGCGCCCCGGAAATCATGGAAGTCATTGGCGGCCGTTGCCGCGTGCGCCTGGCGGGCAGCGACTCCTGGAACGAATACGGCGCGGGCCAAAGCTTCGATGTGCCCGGCAACTCCAGCTTCACCATTGAAACACTGGAAAACCTCGACTACGTCTGTCACTTCGCCTGATCTGTCGCTGAATACGCCCCCGGAGGGATTTGCTAAATGGAATGGTTAAGCTGGATGAGTGATCCGCAGGCCTGGGTGTCGCTGGCGACCCTCACAATGCTGGAGATCGTGCTGGGTGTCGACAACATCATTTTCCTGACCATCCTGGTCAATAAGGTGCCGCCGGAACAGCGCC
>DASUIM010000272.1:0-1993 GCA_036279775.1 Fluviicoccus sp.
CCATTCGTGCAGGTCGGAACTTACCCGACAAGGAATTTCGCTACCTTAGGACCGTTATAGTTACGGCCGCCGTTTACCGGGGCTTCGATCAAGAGCTTCGCTTGCGCTAACCCCATCAATTAACCTTCCGGCACCGGGCAGGCGTCACACCCTATACGTCCACTTTCGTGTTTGCAGAGTGCTGTGTTTTTAATAAACAGTCGCAGCGGCCTGGTTACTGAGGCTGCCAACAGCTCATCCCGCAGGGGAATCACCGTCAACAGCGCACCTTCTCCCGAAGTTACGGTGCTATTTTGCCTAGTTCCTTCAGCAGAGTTCTCTCAAGCGCCTTGGTCTTCTCGACCTGACCACCTGTGTCGGTTTCGGGTACGATCTCTTGCAATCTGAAGCTTAGAGGCTTTTCCTGGGAGCATGGCATCAGTGACTTCAGGAGCAAGCTCCCTGGTCTCGGTTCTCAGCATTGACCCACCGGATTTGCCTAGCGGATCTGCCTACCACCTTTCCCCGCGACAACCAACGCGCGGTACACCTAGCCTTCTCCGTCCCCCCATCGCAACTGCAAGAGGTACGGTAATATTAAACCGTTTCCCATCGACTACGCTTCTCAGCCTCGCCTTAGGGGTCGACTCACCCTGCGCCGATTGACGTTGCGCAGGAACCCTTGGTCTTCCGGCGTGCGGGGTTTTAACCCGCATTATCGTTACTCACGTCAGCATTCGCACTTCTGATACCTCCAGCCAGCTTCTCAACTGACCTTCGCAGGCTTACAGAACGCTCCCCTACCACGCGTACAGAGTACGCATCCGCAGCTTCGGTACACAGTTTTAGCCCCGTTACATCTTCCGCGCAGGCCGACTCGACTAGTGAGCTATTACGCTTTCTTTAAAGGGTGGCTGCTTCTAAGCCAACCTCCTAGCTGTCTATGCCTTCCCACATCGTTTTCCACTTAACTGTGATTTTGGGACCTTAGCTGGCGGTCTGGGTTGTTACCCTCTTGACGACGGACATTAGCACCCGCCGTCTGTCTCCCGGATATCACTCTACGGTATTCGGAGTTTGCATCGGTTTGCTAAGTCGGGATGACCCGCTAGCCGAAACAGTGCTCTACCCCCGCAGGTGTTCGTCCGAGGCGCTACCTAAATAGCTTTCGGGGAGAACCAGCTATCACCGAGCTTGATTAGCCTTTCACCCCTAGCCACAGCTCATCCCCCGGCTTTTCAACGACGGTGGGTTCGGACCTCCAGTGCCTGTTACGGCACCTTCATCCTGGCCATGGCTAGATCGCCCGGTTTCGGGTCTACTCCCAGCAACTAAACGCCCTATTCAGACTCGGTTTCCCTACGGCTCCCCTACACGGTTAACCTTGCTACTGAGAGTAAGTCGCTGACCCATTATACAAAAGGTACGCAGTCACACCACGAAGGTGCTCCCACTGCTTGTATGCATGCGGTTTCAGGTTCTATTTCACTCCCCTCTCCGGGGTTCTTTTCGCCTTTCCCTCACGGTACTAGTTCACTATCGGTCAGTCAGGAGTATTTAGCCTTGGAGGATGGTCCCCCCATATTCAGACAAGGTTTCACGTGCCTCGTCCTACTCGATTTCATCAACTACGCCGTTTCGCGTACGGGGCTATCACCCACTATGGCGGCTCTTTCCAGGGCCTTCCGCTACAACGTAATCAACTTAAGGGCTAATCCCCTTTCGCTCGCCGCTACTAAGGGAATCTCGGTTGATTTCTTTTCCTCCGGGTACTGAGATGTTTCACTTCCCCGGGTTCGCCTCACACACCTATGTATTCAGTGTGTGATACACGGGCATTAACCCCGTGTGGGTTTCCCCATTCAGAAATAGCCGGGTCACAGGTTGTTTGCCACCTCACCGACTCTTATCGCAGGCTACCACGTCTTTCATCGCCTCTGACTGCCAAGGCATCCACCGTATGCACTTATTCACTTGACCATATAACCCCAAACAGTCTGCCTTGCAGCATTCC
>DASUIM010000273.1:0-2538 GCA_036279775.1 Fluviicoccus sp.
ACCAGAACCGCGTTTTCCGCCAGCGCATGGCACGCAATCCACAAATCGTTGCCGCCGATGGGCGTTCCGGCGGATTTCAGGCGGGTGGCGTGCCGGGCGTATTCCGCGCAGATCGCCGGGCCGGTGGGATAAGTCACCGGAATTTCGCGGGCCAGCACCGCCATTTGCCGCAATACCTCGGCCTTGCGCGTGCTGCGCTCCGCCCCCTTCAGCAGTTCGGCCCAACTGATAAAGGACATGCACAGCCGGCTGTCCTCGGGCAGGGTGTTGATGTGTTCGGCAACACAGGCGGGGTTGTTCCGGATCAGGTAGATCAGGATGTTGGTGTCGAGCATGTAATTCACAGCGGTTCCCGCTCCTGAGGGGGATCCGGTTGGCGCAGTTCCTGTTCCAGTTCATCCAGCAGTTCGTCGCCGAGGGCGTCCCGCAAGCCTTGCAGGGCGTTGAGAATGGCGGTCCCCCGTTGTTCGGGCACGGGATGAATGAGGAGATCGCCGCTTTCCGTCCGGCTGATCCGGACATGGCGGGTATCCAGTCGGAACTCCTGCGGGATGCGGACAGCCTGGCTGTTGCCGTTCATGAAGACGCGGCTGGTGAGGGTGGTCATGATAACCTCCTGTACATACACACATGTGTGTATATTAGGCGTGGAGGTACGGGCAGGCAAGCCTCAAGCACCGCCCCTCAAAAATTCTCCCACCGGTTCATATCCAGCAGCCCCGCCTCGACCGGCTCCGTTTCCCGCATGTACGCCGTAAAGTCGTGGAACACTTCCCAGAAATCCGCCCGCGTGCGCCGCACCCCCCAGCGTGACGCCACGGACCGGAATTCCTCCGGTGTCGCCGCCAGCCGCAGCGCCGCCACGAAGCGGTCCAGTTCCTCCGACGGCACATCAAAGGCGAAATTGGGATAACTGCCCTGCACCCCCGGATACACCGTCAGCGTGTCCTTCTCCGGCTGGTAGCGCCAGTCCTCGCCCAGCATGAACGCCACATTGCTGTGGGCGCGGTTGCGGATCAGCGAATAGATCTCGCGGTGACCCTGCCCGTCGCGCACGCGCAGCAGGGTCAGTTCCGGCATCAACCTCACCACCGGCAACTGCGCCGCCGTTTTCGCCGCCAGCAGCGCCATCGCCCGGTCGGCGATGCGGGCGAACTCCGGTGCATCCGGACGACTGCAGTCCGCACTGGCTACACACCGGTTGATCGGATCCGGCCGGGCATTGATCGCGGCGAAGCGGGTCAGCAGCCGCCCGGCCAGTTCGTCGTGCGGGTTGGCGGTGGCGTAGGGTTCGCGGGTGGGCGCGCCGGTATCGGGTTCGCCGTAATCCAGCCACACCTTCAGCTTGGCGCTGCCCTGATACCAGTCGTCATAGACCGTGCGCCGCACCCTCGGCGGCAGCAGGCGCAGGAAATTGATTTCCGCGCCGTTGCGGATCAGGTCGAAGTACAACCGCGTCTGCGCCTGGTGCGACACCGTGCCGAAGACGTTGAAGTTGGCCACCAGCCCGTAATAGGTGCGCTCGAACAGCGGGTAGTCCATCAGCCACAGCGTCTGGGGAATCTCCCCGACCAGCCCCTGCCGCACCGCCGCGCTGTCGAAGTGGCGGAAGATGGTCAGCAGGGCGTTGCGGTTGTTGCCGTCACCGTTCCAGACATCGTCCAGCGAGGCGCCCTGCGGTTCGGCGGCGGCGTAGGCGGCGCTGCGCAGGCGCTGGTAGAGGTTGCGGTCGCGCTTGAACCGCGCCCATTCCGGCGCCAGGTCCAGCAGGCCGTCCTTCTGGCCGGCCAGCCCCAGCAACGGTGAAGCGGTGGCGCGGTGGACGGGATCGGTGATGTACAGGTCGCTGTCCGGGCTCTGGAATACCGTCCAGAACTGGTCGCGGATGACATCGGTGGCGATCTGGCCGTGGCACACCGGACCGCGAATGAAGGTGCGCACGAAGTATTCGGCGTGATCCAGCATGAACTGGTAGCGCCCGCGTGCGGGCAGGGCGGCGAAGGTGGTGAAGGGGTTGGCGCGCGCCGCCTCGTCATAGCCGGGCAGGGTGCCGGCCTTCCATGCCGGGTCCAGGAATTGCTGCCGGGTGCGCGCCAGCAGCGCCGGACTGAGCGGGAAGGTGATGTGCGTCTTCAGCACGATGACGCCCTGCACCGGCCGCAGGCGGTAATAGACCGGGCCGGCCGGATCGTCGTTCGGCGCGGCGGTGGCTATGATGCGGATCGGCTTGCCCGGCGGCGTGTGCGAGCGTACCAGCTCGAAGAACTGGCTGTCGGGCAGCTCGCTGAAGTACAGGTGCGCCAGGAACAGGTGTTCGTACAGCCACCGCGCCATCAGCCGCTCGCGCGGGCCGCGCTGGTTGAGGAAAGCTTCCCACTGCTGCAGCTGCACTTGCTCCTCGGGGCGGGCGCGGCGCTCCAGTGCGTTGTCGGTGCGTGCGCCTTCCACCAGCCACTGGTTCACCAGCGCGTATTCGCTGTCACTCAGGCCGGTCACGCCCAGCGGCATGCCCTCGCGGGGGTGCTTGCGGCGGTATTT
>DASUIM010000274.1:0-48913 GCA_036279775.1 Fluviicoccus sp.
CCCATCAGGAAAACGGCGGGCGGCAGCGGTTGATCCGGCAAAGCGAGTGACATGGAAGCGTTCCGTTGGATGATTGGCGCTATTGTAAAGGCTCGACCGCCGCCCTGCCTGTTTTCCTCCTCATCATTTTTGGGTATGCCCTCACAACTTGACAGTAAAAAGATTGTCGAACCCGGCCGGTCTTGTTACATTCATCTCATTTTGCGCACCTTTACTACCAACGGAATAACAACATGAAAATAGTCCGCCTCTTCAAGGCTGTCGCAGTGGCCGGAGTCGTTCTGGCCGGGTCGGGATGCTCGGTGAATCACGCGATCGGCACCCAGATCAACAAATTTTCCCAGGAGCACGTGCTCCCGACGGCGATGACGCTGGACGACATCGGCCTGATCTGCCACTCCAACGAAAGCTTTGTGCCGCTGCTGATGGGTTATAACGCGTTCAAGGTGGACAGCGATCTGATGCTGTCGGTGAGTTATGCGGGCGCGGCCATGTGCACCGAACACGAGGCCGTGGAAAAGGAACTGTGGTCGAGCCTGGCCGAGAAACAGGGCTGGATCAACGTCGCCACCGACGCGCGCATTGCCCAGCAATTGCTGAACCGGGACGCCGGCAACCGCCAGCTGAAGTCCTACACCTACATGGCCAACTATTTCCGTAACAAGTACGGCTATGAGATCGGTGATGACAAGTGCCCGAAGTTCAGCAAGGACATTGAAGAACACGTGATGCTGGTGGGCGCCACTTCCGCGCTGCAAGCCTTGCAGAATGACATTGCTTCGGGTCGCCTGATTGATGTGGACATGGGCATTCCCGCCAAGGTGGGCCGCGCAATGAAGTGTCTGGACAACGACAAGTGGTGGGGTGAGCCGAAGGCGATCCGCGCGGCGCTGACCACCATCCTGCCGGAAAACGCCGCCGCCGAGGCCAAGGCCTGGGAAGACCTGCAGTCCGCGACCGATGTCGGCCTGCAGGGCGGTGTGCGCCTGACGCACGCCATTTACGCCTCGATGGCTTCCGGCAAGGACCGTCAGGATCTGCTGCGCGACGCCCTGAAGCGTTTCGAGGCCATTCCCGCCGATGCGCTGAACCCGAAATACCGGCTGCTGGACCAAATGGCGGCCCTGCAAATCCGTCATATCGCCGACCGTTACTGGATGCGCTATGAAGGCCGCCGCGCCCCGACCATCGGCTTCAGCCAGTTCTGGGACGAGCGCAAGCTGAATATCAACGTCAACCAGTTCAACGACATCATCGATTCCGTGCAGTAAAAACCAAAGGGGCGTACCTTCGTACGCCCCTTTTTTTCACCTTGGCAGTTCCAGTCCCCCGCTATCGCCCCCGCCAGAACAACTTGTCCAGCTCCGCCAACGACATTTGCCGCCAGGTAGGACGGCCGTGGTTGCATTGGCTGCTGAACTCCGTGGCTTCCATGTCGCGCAACAGGGTATTCATTTCCGGCAAGGTCAGCTGCCGGTTGGCGCGGACCGCGCCGTGACAGGCCATGGTGCCGAACAGTTCGTTGATGGCTTCCTCCACCCGCGTGGACTGGCCATGCTCGCGTAAATCCGCCACCACATCCCGCACCAACGGCAGAATATCGGCCTTGGGCAACAAGGCGGGAACCGCGCGGATCGCCAACGCTTCCTCACCGATGCGGTCCACCTCGAAGCCCAACCGGGAAAACCACTCGCGCCCCTGCTCGGCCAGCTCGGCCTCGGTGCGCGACAGGGCGACCGTCTGCGGAATCAGCAAGGGCTGCGACGCCAGCCTGCCTGCTTCCCAGGCGGTTTTCAGCCGTTCATAGACCAGCCGCTCGTGCGCGGCGTGCATATCCACAATAACGAGGCCCTGTGCATTCTGCGCCAGGATGTAAATGCCATGCAGTTGCGCGAGGGCATAACCCAAGGGCGGCATGCCCGGCGTGGCGGCGCTGTCCGGCAACGTCCGTACGGGCAGCCCGGCGACGTCATCCGTTGGCGCAACCGCATCGCGCAACGGGGCCAGATAGTCCGACAAGGTGTCCTGCAACTGGCGCGGAACCGGCGGTGCGCCGTGACTGCTCCACGACAAACCCTCATGCAGCCGACCCGGCGACACCGGTAGCGACAGCAAGGATTGCTCCATCGGCGCGGTGATTGAACTGCCGTCAATGACCGGCGTCTCCACCGGGGCCAGAGCCACGGTTTTCAATCCGGCCAGGGCGCGATGGATGGTGCGGGCCAGAAACTCGTGCACCACGCGCTGGTCGCGGAAACGCACTTCATGCTTGGTGGGATGCACGTTGACATCGACGGCGGCGGGGTCCAGTTCAAAGAACAGGACATAGGCGGGATGACGCCCATGCGCCAGCACATCACTGTACGCCGAGCGGATGGCGTGGGTGACAACCTTGTCGCGCACCACCCGGCCGTTGACATAGAAGTACTGCATGTCCGCCTGGCCGCGCGCCATCGACGGACTGCCCAGCCAGCCGCCCAGACTGAGCCCGTGTGTCTCAACCAGCAGCGGCGTGGCTGCATCCATAAAGGCCTGACCGCACAAGGTGCTGATGCGGCGGCGCTGCTCGGCTTCATCGGGCGCGGGGCGGAATTGCCAGCGCAGCGTCCCGTTGTGGGTGAGGCGGAAACCGACCTGGAAGTTGAACAGGCACAGGCGGCGAACCACCTCTTCCAGATGTCCCAGCTCGGTATTGACGGTGCGCAGGAATTTGCGGCGGGCCGGTGTATTGAAGAACAGGTCACGCACGGCCACCGTGGTGCCGCGCGGGTGGCTGGCGGCGCTCAGCACCGGCTCCATGTCGCGTCCTTCGGTATGAACACTCCAGCCGACACCGCTGTCATTGGTGCTGGAAGTCATGGTCAGCCGGGAAACCGACGCGATCGAAGCCAGCGCCTCCCCCCGGAACCCCAGGGTAGCCACGGCATCCAGGTCTTCCAGCGTCAAAATCTTGCTGGTGGCGTGACGGGCCAGCGCCAACGGCAAATCCTCGCGGTCAATGCCGCCGCCGTTATCCCGGATCTGGATCAGGCGGGTTCCGCCCTCTTCCACCTGGATATCTATCTGCGTCGCCCCGGCATCCAGGGCGTTTTCCAGCAACTCCTTGATCACCGAAGCCGGGCGTTCCACCACCTCCCCGGCTGCAATCTGGTTGGCCAGCCGGGTATCCAGCAGATGGATGCGTCCGCTCATGGCGTCGGAATCTTCAGGGTTTTGCCCAGCATGACGTTGTCATCCTTCAGCTTGTTGGCTTCGCGCAGGGCTTGCTCGGAAACCCCATAGCGCACAGCAATCGCCGACAGGCTGTCACCCGTCTTGACGGTATGCGTGGCCGGAAGCTTGTCCGTTTTCGCGGCAGTGGGTTTCTTGTCCAGTTTTTCGGTTTTTTCGGTTTTGTCGGTTTTGTCGGTTTTCGCCATAACCGTTTCTGTCTTGGCCGGTGCTTTTTCCTTGGCCTTGGTCGTGACATCATCCTTGGCGGCAACCGGCTTCGCGACTTCCACCCCGGCCGGCTTGACGGCCGCCTTCCTGACCACCGCCGGTTTCACCTCCGCCACGGGTTTGACCTCCGCGACCGGCTTCACCGGCTCGGCAGACTTGGCCTTGGGTTCGGGCTTCACCTCGGATTTGACCGCTTTGCCCTTGCCTTCGGCGGGTTTGGCCGTAGCTGCCGGGGCGGTCGGTCTGGTCACCGCGCCGCCTGCAAAATCCTCCAGCGACATCGGCAAGCTGGCCTTGGGCAACTCCTTGACGACCACGGGCGGCTTTTCATCCACGACAGGTGCAGCTGTCGCTTCCGCCGAAGGCTTCCTGACGGCAGGCTTCTCCACCACCGGCTTGTCCGCGGATTTGGCCACCGGCGGTTCAGGCGGCACCGGACGGGCCGCGACACTGACCGGCGTCACCAAGGCCACCGGCTTGTCCAGCAGCTTCTCGGCCGCGGGAGGCGAAATCTCCACCGGTCTGGCCGTGACCACACTGGCCAGCGCATTGCGTCGCCCCTTGCGGGAATGACTTTCCTTGGACCAGGCAAAATAGGTTCCGGTTAACGGATACTTCTCGACAAAAGCCTTCACTCCGGCAAAGACGGACCGCGCCACATCCTGCTGGTGATCCGCGCTGGTCAGCTGCCGCTCTTCTTCCGGATTGGAAATAAAGCCGGTTTCCACCAGCACTGAAATCATGCCCGGCTCCTTCAGCACGGCGAATCCGGCCTGTTCCACATGCCGGGAGTGCAGCCGGCCCAGATTGTCCAGCCGCCCCAGAATGGAGCTGCCCATTTGCAGGCTGTGCGACAGCGACCCTTCCACCACCATATCCGCCAGCACCGAGGCCAGCATGCTGTCGCCGCTTTCCGGCATGTAGACACCGCCGACCTGGTCGGCCTTGTTTTCATGATCGGCCAACGCGGCGGCAAAACGCGACGTGGCGGTATTGGCGCCCTTGCGCGACAAGGCGAACACCGAGGCGCCGCGCGCCAGCGGCGACGGCGCGGAATCGGCATGAATACTGATGAAAATATCGGCCTTGTAACGGTTGCGGGCAATCTTGCGCCGGTCCTGCAGGGGAATGAAATAGTCACCGTCACGCGTCAGGTAGGCGCGGAATCCCGGCGTCTTGCGGAAGTTCTCGGCCAGCCGCCGGGCAATCGCCAGGGTGACATCCTTCTCGTGATTACCGGCCGCGCCGATGGCGCCGGGATCTTCACCGCCATGCCCGGCATCAATCGCCACAATCACCGGACGCCCCCGGTTCTCGCCACTGTCCGCCACCGCCTCTTCCGGCTCGGGAGCCGCCACCGGTTCCAGGGTAATCTTGTCGAACAGGTCAATCACCAGCCGTGGGCCGTATTTATCGTTGGCGGGCAGTACAAACACCTGCGGGCGGACACTCCCGGTCAGGTTGATGATCAAGCGCTTGCGGGCGCCGCTGCCCTGAAACAGGACCTCGTGCACCAGGCCGACATGCGAGGGCAGCAACGGCATGGCCACGCCCAGTTCGGTATTTTCCAGTTCGATGACAACCTGCCGGTCATCCTGGCTGACCAATGAATAGCGCACCGGTTCGCTCAGGTCGAGCACAACGCGGGTGTTGTCGGGAGCGCGCCAGGAACGGACGCCGGTAATGGTGGCGGCCACGGCGTTGAGGGAGCAAAGGCCCAGCAGCAGGGGCGCTAACAGTCGGAAAAATCTCATGCAGGAAGTCGGGCCAGAGCGGCCTGTCCACGGTTGGATAAAGCGGTGAATGTTAGACGACGGCCTTCCGGAACAACAGTGATCGCCAGCTCAATATCGGGCCTGGGCAGCAAACCCTGCCCTTTTTCCGGCCACTCCACCAGCAGCAGGGCGTCCGGGGTGAAATAATCCCGTATGCCCATCAGTTCCAGCTCCTCGGGGTCTTGCAGCCGGTACAGGTCGAAATGATAGACCGGACCGCCGGTCAGCTCGTAGGGCTCGACCAGGGTATAGGTCGGGCTTTTCACCGAACCGGCGTGGCCGCGCCCGCGGATCAGACCCCGGCTGAAGGTTGTCTTTCCGGCGCCCAGGGTGCCGTGCAGGTACACGACGCCCCCGCCGCCAAGCGCCTCGCCCAGCAATCGGCCCGAAGCTTCCATGGCCGCCTCTCCGGCCGCCATGACGATGCGTGTATTCATCGGTTCACCAACTCCCGGATATGCGGCAGCAGGTCGGTGGCCAGCAGGCCGCGTTGTGCATGACCGGCGGCGGCGTCCCCGGCCAGCGCATGCACCAGCACCGCCTCGCTAACGGTTTTCAGCGAAACGCCGAACTGGGCGCACAGCCCGGCAATGACGCCGGCCAGAACGTCGCCCATGCCCGCCGTCGCCATGCCGGGATTACCGGCCGGACAAAGCGACATCCCTTCCCCTGACGCCACCAGCGAACCGGCCCCCTTCAGCACCGCCACGCCGCCAAAACGGGACACCAGCTGCTCAACCGCCTGAATCCGCATCTCCTGAATCCGGGCGGCATAGGACTCCAGCAACAGCCCGGCCTCGCCGGGATGTGGCGTCAGTACCCAGTTATCGCGCTTGAAGCCTTCCTGTGACAGCCAGAACAGGGCATCGGCGTCCGCCACCATCGGCTTCTTCGACTCGCGCACCTGCATCCACAGCCTTTGCCCCCAGGCCTGACGGCCCAGCCCCGGACCGACCACGATCAGGTCGGCCGCCTCCATCATCGGATCCAGATCGGCGGCATGGCTGACGCCGCGCACCATCACTTCCGGGCAGCGCGCCAGCAGCGCCGGCACATGGGACGGATGCGTGGCGACCGAAACCCGGCCGGCACCGGCGCGCAACGCCGCTTCCGCCGTCATGATGGCCGCGCCGCCCATGCCCTCATCACCGCCAATGACCAACACATGGCCGAAATTGCCCTTGTGGCTGTTGCGTTCACGGGTGGGGAAGCGCAGGTCGTCAAGCGTCAGGTAATCGGCCACGCCGTTCCCGGGATAGAAGTGCGGCGTCAGGCGCAAATGCTTCAGCACCAGCCGGCCGGTATAGGTCACGCCCTCCCCGGTCAGCAGGCCGGGCTTGTAACCGATAAAGGTAACGGTCAAACCGGCCTTGATCGCCGTACCCAGCACCGCGCCGGTATCGGCGTCGATACCGGTCGGCACGTCAATCGCCACCACCGGCCGTCCCAGATGATTGAGCGCGCTGATCATCGCCGCCATCACCCCGGTAACCGGCGCGCTCAGGCCGGTACCCAGCAAGGCATCCACATAAATATCCGCCGGTCGCAGCTCGCCGTCCCAGATCATCGAGACGACACCGGCCTTGTCACATAACGCCGCCATGGCCGCGGCGTCCGGCGTTTTCGGCGGCGCGGTGAACTGGACCAGCACATTCAGCCCGGCTTCCTTCGCCAGCCGCGCCACCACATAACCGTCACCGCCGTTATTGCCGGTGCCGCACAGGACTACGACCTTGCGGGCTTGGGGGTACTGCTGGCGCATCAGCATGAACACGGCGGAACCGGCGCGCTGCATCAACGATTCGGAAGCAATGCCGCTGGCAAAGGCTTTCCGTTCGATTTCACGGATTTGCGCGGAGCTGTAAACGTGTTTTTCCATGACGGACGCGCCTCTTGGTTTTATCTCCCGATTATAATCACGCTTCACCCCGCCACCGAGCCTGTCATGGAAAAAATCCCGACCCCGCCTGACGCCGCCACGCTGGCCGCATTGATCCGGCAATGGGGCGCCGAACTGGGCTTCGGACAGGTGGGCATCAGCGGCCTCGATCTGGGCGATCATGGCGCCCACCTGCAACGCTGGCTGGACAAGGGCTATCAAGGCGACATGGCCTGGATGGCTTCCCACGGCGAAAAGCGCTGGCGGCCGGAACTGCTGGTGGACGGCGTGCAGAGCATCATCAGCGTGCGCCTGGACTATCTGGTGGATACGCCCCGCCCCCGCCATGTACCGCTGGAACCGGCGACCGGCATCATCTCCCGTTATGCGCGCGGCCGCGACTACCACAAGACGCTGCGCAAGCGCCTGCAACAACTGGCCGACCGGCTGCAAGCCGCGGTGGAAGGCTCGGGGCACCGCGTCTTTGTCGATTCCGCGCCGGTGCTGGAGCGGGCGGTGGCCGAACAGGCCGGGTTGGGCTGGATCGGCAAGAACACCATGCTGATCCACCGGCAGGCCGGTTCCTTTTTCTTTCTGGGAGAATTGTTCACCACGCTGGCGCTGCCGCGCGACGAAGCGGTCAGTTCGCATTGCGGTTCGTGCCGCGCCTGCCTGGACATCTGCCCGACGCAAGCCTTTACCGGCCCCTACGAACTGGATGCGCGGCGCTGCATTTCCTACCTGACCATTGAATATCAGGGCAGCATTCCCGAGGAGCTGCGGCCGTTGATCGGCAACCGCATTTTCGGCTGCGACGACTGCCAACTGATCTGCCCGTGGAACCGTTACGCGAAGCTGTCGGCGGAAGCGGATTTCCGGCCCCGGCACGGACTGGAGAATACGCCGCTGTGGGTGTTGTTCGGGTGGTCTGAAGAAGAATTCCTGCGCAAGACCGAGGGCTCGCCGCTGCGACGCACCGGCTATGAAAACTTCCTGCGCAATATCGCCGTCGGTCTGGGCAACGCGCCCCGCTTGCCCGAAGTGCGGGGGGCACTGGAATCTCGTCGTGAGGATGCTTCGGCGCTGGTGCGGGAACATGTGGCGTGGGCTTTGCAGCGGCACGACACCTAGACTTCCTTCCCCGCCCATTTGTCCACCACCAGACTGGTGATCAGATCCCCTTCCACATTCACCGCCGTCCGCACGGTATCCAACACACGGTCAATCGGAATCAGGATGGCCACCGCCTCCGCAGGCAGGCCCACCGACTGCAGCACCATCACCATCGTCACCATGCCCGCGCTGGGAATGCCCGGCGCACCGATCGAGGCCAGCATCGCCATCAGGCATACCACCACCTGTTGGTCCAGGCTCAGGGAAATTCCCGCCAGACTGGCCACAAAGAGCGCGGCTGCAGCTTCGTAAAGGGCCGTGCCATCCATGTTCACCGTCGCGCCCAACGGCACCACAAAGCCGGAAATCTCCGGCTTCACCTTCAGGTCCGTTTCCAGGCAACGCAACGTCACCGGAATGGTGGCATTGCTGGACGAAGTCGCAAAGGCGGTCAGCAAAGCCGGACGCGCCCCGCGCCAGAAATGCAGCGGCGACACGCGCGTCAGCAGCCACAACAGCGTTGGCAGCGTCACCGCGCCATGCAGCAGCGTCGTGCCAATAATTACCGCCGAGAAGAACAGCAGGCTGTCCAGCACCGCCAGACTGTCCACCGCCACCAGTTTCGCCAGCAGCGCCATGATGCCGAACGGAGCCAATTGCATGATCCAGCCGACGATGTGCATGCACAGCGCGAACAACTCTTCCAGCAACTTCAGCAGGGTCGGGTAACGCTCGCCTGCCTGCACCACGGCGATGCCGACAAACAGTGCAAACACCACCACGGCCAGAATGTTCGGTTGCGCCAGCGCCGCCACCGGATTGACAAAAATGCCGTGCGCCAGCTTCGCAAAGAACTCGCCGGGCGTCAGGCTGGTGACTTCAAATTTGCTGATGGCATCCTGGAACAGGGAGAGATGCAGGCCTTCACCGGGATGAAAGATATTGGCGGCAAGCAGGCCGGTGATAGTGGCAATGGTGGTGGTGGTGGCCATGAAGCCGAGGGTCAGTTTCCACACCCGGCCCATGCGCCGGTGCGCCCGCAGGTTGGCGACACCCAGGGCGATGGAACTGAACACCAGCGGCGCCAGCACCATTTTCAGCAGATCGATGAAAATACCGCTGACCAGCCCGCAGGCATACAGGCCCTTTTGCGTGACGGACGACTCGGGTCCGGCCAGCATCAACAGCCAGCCCAGCACCAGCCCCGCCACCGTGCCCAGCAGGATGCGCACATTCAAGGACAGGCGGGCGGCGGGCGCGTCGCTAGCGGTCATGGCCCGACTCCCCGGATCAGCTCAGCCGGATGAAGTATTCGCGGTAGTAGCGCAGCTCGGTGATGGAGTCACGGATGTCTTCCAGCGCCTGGTGCGAACTGCGCTTGGTCAGACCTTCCATGATTTCGGGGCGCCAGCGGCGGGCCAGCTCCTTCAGGGTGCTGACATCCAGATTGCGGTAGTGGAAGAAGGCTTCCAGTTTCGGCATGGTGCGGTACAGGAAACGGCGGTCCTGGCAAATGGTGTTGCCGCACATCGGCGACTTGCGGGGATCGACAAAGCGCTGCAGGAATTCCAGCGTCATCGCCTCGGCCTCGGCTTCGTTGATCTTGCTGCGGCGCACGCGCTCGGTCAGGCCGGACTGGCCATGCTGGCGGGTATTCCACTCGTCCATGGCGTTCAGCACGATATCTTTCTGGTGCACGGCGATGACGGGGCCTTCCGCCAGCACATTCAGATTGACATCGGTAACAATGGTGGCCATTTCAATGATACGATCGGTATCCGGGTTCAGACCGGTCATTTCCAGGTCAATCCAGATCAAATTGGTTTCTTTATCAATGGCCATTGCGCACATCCACGTTAAGTTCCTGAATATCCTGCACTATACATGAGCAAACGCCACCTAAGCCAGCAGCAGACCCAGCGAATCCGGCAACTGCAGGAAAAACGCATCAGCAAGGCGCGCAGCGCCGGGCCCGACGACGACGCCCATCTCGATCCGCCCGGCACCGGGCTGGTGATTGCCCGCTACGGCAGCCGCACCGAGGTGGAGGGGCTGGAAGGCCCGCACGCCGGGGAAGTGTGGCGTTGCCATATCCGCAGCAACATGGAAGCGCTGGTGACCGGCGACCGCGTCATCTGGCAGGCCGATACCACCAGCCAGGCCGGCGTGGTCACCGCCCTGCTCCCCCGCCAGTCGCTGCTGACCCGGCCCGACCCCTACCAACGCATCAAGCCGGTGGCCGCCAACATCGACCGCATCCTGCTGGTGATCGCTCCCCTGCCGACGGTGTCGCCGTGGCTGATCGACCGCTATATCGTCGCCTGCGAGCACTCGGACATTCCGGTGCTGATCGTGCTGAACAAGTCCGACCTGATGCAGGGACCCGAAGCCGATGCCCTGCGCGAGCGGCTGGCGGAATATCACGCCCTGGGCTATCCGCATATTGAAGTCAGCGCCCTGGGCGATCTCAGCACGCTGCGGCCGGAAATCAGCGGCCGCACCGTGGCGCTGGTGGGACAATCCGGGGTTGGCAAAAGCTCGCTGGTCAATGTACTGCTGCCCGACGCCGCCCAACGGGTCAACATCATTTCCGACAACTCCGGCCTGGGCCAGCACACCACCACCACCTCGCGGCTGTTCCACCTGCCGGAAGGCGGCATGCTGATCGATTCGCCCGGCATCCGCGAGTTCGGACTGTGGCATCTGGATGAAGACAGCATCCGTCGCGGCTTTACGGAGATGCGGGAATTTTACGGTGACTGCCGCTTCCGCAACTGCCAGCACCAGAGCGAGCCCGGTTGCGCCCTGCGCGCCGCCGCCGAGGCCGGCAAGATCCTGCCGCGACGGCTGGAAAGCATGCACCGCCTGATTGCCGAGAGCAAAAGCCAGTAGAGCCGTTCCCGGCTGCAAGGTATACTGCCGCCGTCCTTTCCGGTGGTGGTTTTCATGTCCCGTTTCTTTGAGTTCCTGATGCACAACGCTGTCCTTGCCGGCGCGTTCTTCAGTCTTTTGGTGGCCTACATTGTGGTTGAAGTCATGCGCGGCGGCCGCTCGGTCAGCCCGCAGGGCCTGTCGCTGATGGTCAACAACCAGCAGGCCGTTGTGGTCGATGTGCGTGATCCCGCCGAATTCCGCCAGGGCCACATTACCGGCAGCCGCAACATTCCCTATGCCCGCCTGATGGAGCAACTGGGCGAATTGCCTGCCGACAAGGCGCTGATCATCGTCTGCAACCTCGGTCAGGTTGCCGGTTCCGCTGCCCGCCAGCTCAAGGCCAAAGGCCTGAACAACGTCTACAAGCTGGAAGGCGGCCTGTCGAACTGGAAAAGTTTGTCACTGCCGCTTGTAAAGCGGTGACTCACCCCCAACTTTGAACCATTGCCCCCGCCAGCCGGGCCGGGGCGGACGGAGACACTCATGGCCAAGGTTGTTATCTACACCACGAAGATTTGCCCCTATTGCGTGCGCGCCAAGATGCTGCTGCAAAAAAAAGGGGCGGCCTACGAAGAAATCGACGTCAGCCACGACCATGAGCAACGCATGAAGCTGGTGGAAATCACCCGTCAGCGCACCGTCCCCCAGATTTTCATCAATGACCGTCATATCGGCGGTTGCGATGATTTGTACGCGCTTGAGCGGCAAGGCGCGCTCGATCCACTTCTTGCCCAGTAAACCCCCAATAACTCCAAACAAGGAAACCACCATGAGTGAACAAGAGAATCAAGGCGGCCAATTTGCCCTTGAACGCATTTTCGTGAAGGACCTGTCTTTCGAAGTCCCCAGCTCCAAGGTTTTCCTGGGTGAATGGAAGCCCGAGATCAACATCAATCTGGCGACGGAAACCCAACGCATCAGCGACACGCATTTTGAAGTCGCCATGACGGTCACCGTCACCGCCACCAACGCCGGCTCCACCGCCTTCGTGGCCGAAGTCAAGCAGGCCGGTATCTTCATGGTGCAGGGCGTACCCGAGCCGCAACTGTCGCAGCTGCTGGGTGCCTACTGCCCCAACATCCTGTTCCCCTATGTCCGCGAAGCCATCTCGGATGTGGTGAACCGCGGCAGCTTCCCGCAGATGCTGCTGGCCCCGGTCAATTTCGACGCCCTGTACGCCGAAAACCAGCGTCAGCAACAGCAGCAGGCCGCCGCGCCCGCGCCGTTGCAATAAGCGCTACACGTGTGTCCCGGCTCACTGCCGGGACACCGCTTTAAACCGCCTCCCCGACTCCCGCAAACCCCTGCTGTCGCCAGGCTTCGTACACCGCCACCGCCACCGCGTTCGACAGGTTCAGGCTGCGTCCGGCCCGCATCGGCAAACGCACGCGCTGATTCTCGGGCAAGGTCTCCAGCAAACTCACCGGCAATCCCCGGCTTTCCGGCCCGAACAGCAACGCGTCTCCCGGCTCATAGCGGGCATCAAAAGCGCTGCCCGTGGTCTTGGTAGTGAACGCGAACACCCGGTTCGGCGTTACGGCCGACAGAAAAGCTTCCCAGTCCGCATGCACCCGCACCCGCGCCCACTCATGGTAATCCAGCCCGGCGCGACGCAACTTGCTGTCTTCCAGCACAAACCCTAACGGTTCAATCAGATGCAGCTCCGCGCCGGTATTGGCGCACAGGCGAATGATATTGCCGGTATTGCCGGGAATTTCCGGCTCGAAAAGCACCACATGCATGTTGTGAAATCCCCGGTCCGGGGCCCTTGGCAAATATTTTTGAAAATCGTGTCAACCGATTCCGGCCGCCGACGTTATTACAGAGACATTCAACGGAATGTGCCCTCTTCAACCGTGGAGAATACATCATGAACATCGCCAAGTCCGCCCTGGCCCTCGCCCTGACCGCCACCGCCTTCACCGCAACCCCGGTACTGGCCCGTGAAGGCATGGGGTTGCATATGTCGGAACGCCATAACCTGCATCTGGAAGCCAGGCATGAACGCCGTAACGGCGACATCATCCGCCGCAAGACCGACCAGCAGGCTACTGACAAAGGCTTTACGCGGGAATCCGTGCTGACCAATGCCAAGGGCGAAACCGCCACCCGCCATGTCGAGGTGGTCAATGACCAGGAAGCGGGCACGCATACCCGCACCATGACCGGCACCACCTTTGATGGCAAGACAATCTCCGGCCAGTCCGTGACGACGAAGACCGATACCGGTTTCACCCGTCAGGGAACGTTCACCGGTCCGAACGGCCAGACCAGCAGCCGCAGCATGGAAGTTAGCGCCGAAGGCAACACCGTCACCAAGACCGTGACCACCACCAACCCCAAGGGCAAGACCGAGACGCATACCAGCACCCATGTCATCCAGGGCGGCAAGTAAGCGTTCGGGAGCGGGATATGGACAGGCTTGAACCGGTAGCGGCTTTTATTTATGGTGAGTCTCCGCCAGCCCCTGCCCCGATCAACGCCGCCATGTCCCGAATCGCCCTGGAGCGTTTTGCCCGTGATGTCAGCCACCGCGCCTTGCGCATGGCTGAACTGGCCACCCGTAACCGCGAGGCGGCGCTGGATATCGTGCAGGACAGCTTGCTGGCGCTGGTCAGCCGCTATGCCGACCGCCCCGAAAGTGACTGGGCGCCGCTGTTTCATACCGTGCTGCACAGCCGCATCATGGACTGGAAGCGGCGTGAAGCCCGTCGCGGCAAATGGCTGGTCTGGCTGCGGCCCGCCGAGGATGATCCCGAGGACAACCCGCTGCTGAATGTCCCGGAAACGGTGGATAGCAACCCGGCCCGCTTGCTGGAACTGGCGTCGGATATCGGCTGCGTGCAGGCCGTGCTGGAATCGCTGCCGGTACGGCAGCAACAGGCCTTCCTGCTTCGCGCCTGGGAAGGCCTGGATACAGCGGCGACCGCCGCCGTCATGGCCTGCAGTGAAAGCAGCGTCAAAACCCATTATGCCCGGGCTGTCGCCGCCTTGCGCGCCGGGCTGGCCGGACACGGAGCCACACCATGAACTCACCCCTGCGGGAAGATCCGCTGGTGCGACAGGTCCTCGAGACCCTGGATCAGCAGGCGGCCATGCCGGACGCTGAACTGGACCGGCGCGTCAACGCCGTGCTTCAGGACCGGCCAGTCTCCGGCTTCGTGAATCACCGGGGACGCTGGGCCATGGGCGGGCTGGCGCTGGCCGCCGGGATTTCGGCACTGCTGATGCTGCCGGCTCCGATGCTGACCTCGCATCCGGCGCCGGCAGCGGTTGCCCATAACCAGCCGCCCACGGTCGATCCGGAATTCCTGGACGACATGGAACTGCTCGCCGCCCTGGGAGAAGAACCGGATGAAAGCTGAAGCCTTGCTGGCAGGCCTGTTGCTGACCGGGGCTGGTCATGCTCTCGCCGCCGATCCGCCCGACCCCGCCCTGCTGGAATATCTGGAGGCCTTTGCCGACGATCAGGGCAATGTATTCGACCCTGCCGACCTCGACACCGCCACCCGCGTCAATACCCCGGCCACGTCCGATAAACCGGAGCCAAAGCCTCATGAATAAGCCCGTGATTTTCCTGTTGGCGCTCCTGTGCGCCGCCCCGGTATTGGCCGACGGCACGGACTGGAACAGCTTGTCACCCGAAAGCCGTGAAGCCCTGAAGCCTTTCCAGCCGCAATGGAACGATCTGCCGCCGGAACGTCAGGCGGCGCTGGCAAAGCGCGCCGAACAGTGGAAGCGGATGACGCCGGAACAACAGGCCGCCGTCCGCGAGCGGTTCCAGCGCTGGCAAAACCTGCCACCGGAAAAGAAGGAAAAACTGCTGCAACGCTACGCCGAGTTCAAAAAACTCCCTCCCGAACAGCAAGGCGTGCTGAAACGGCGCTGGCAATGGTTCCGCGCCCTGCCGCCCGAGGAACGCGAAGCCCTGAAATCCAAATGGGAAAGCCTGTCGCCGTCAGAGAGGGCCGAGCTCAAGCATCGCCTGCGCGACTCCTCGCCGCGCGAGCGACGGCTGATGCGGCGGCAACTGCTTGATCTGCGCCGCTAAGATGCCCCGAAACGCAAACAAGGACCTCAAAACATGAAACCAATCGTACACGCACTCGCCTTGCTGCCGATGATGCTTTCCACAACCGCGCTCGCCGCTGATGGCGCGGAGTGGCATTTCGATCTGGCGGGCAGCCTGACTCGTGAAAAATATCCGTCCGGAACCCTGACCACCGCTGAAGCGCTGCTGAGCCCCAGTGTCGCCATTGGAGACTTGCAGATCTATGTCGAAGCCCCGTACTACGGCAAGGAGGCCGATTTTTCCGGAACATTGAATATTTACGGCCCGCTGGGGCGGCTGCTGGGAACACGCACCTTCAGCAAGTCGGAACGTTTTGAAGGCATGGGCGATATAGTGGTCGGCGGGGACTACCGGCTGCCAGTTGCGAATGATCACATCCTGGCCCTGCTGGGCATGAATTACAAACTCGACAACGGCGATGAAAAACAGCTGCTCGGATCGGGCAGCCGCGACTTCAGTCTGACGCTGGACGGACGCTACCGTTGGCACACGCTGGATATCAAGGCCGGCGTCGGTCATACCTGGACAGATCCCACCGCGAACAACACCGCTGCGGATGACTATACCTACTGGAGCGCCGGCTTGGCGGTCCGGGTAAGTGACCCGTTAAGACTCAGTGTCAGCTGGAGCGACCAACAGGCCATCGCAGGCGTGAATACCAATCAATCCGCCGTGAATGTCAGCGCCGATCTGGAGTTGAATGAACTCCTGATGATCAACGTCGGTTATCGACGCTATGACAATAGTGCTCAGAAGGGCCGGCCGGAGTCTGCGGCCACCCTCGGGGTAAACTGGAGTCTGTAGGCCGAATGTGTAAGGCCGGGCGCCACGTAACCGTGCGCCCGGCTACAACTTACTCCTCGTCGTCCTCCCCTTCCACTTCCATTCGCAGCTCCTTGATTTTCCGGGTAAGGGTATTGCGGCCCCAGCCCAGCACATCCGCCGCGTCACGGCGACGGCCACCGGTATGGTTCAGGGCCGCAGTGATCATCACTCGCTCAAACGCCGGCAGGGCCGTATTCAGCAATTCCCGGCTCCCGGAAGCCAACGCCTTGCGCGCCCACTCCGCCAGCGCCTGTTCCCATGTCTGCACCGGCCGCACCACTTCGTGGGTCGTCACTTGTTGCAGTTCCGGCGGCAGGTCCGCCACCAGAATTTCCCGACCCGATGCCATCACGGTCAGCCAGCGGCAGGTGTTCTCCAGTTGCCGCACATTACCCGGCCACGGCAATTGCTGCATGAACGCCGCCGTTTCCGGACGCAGCATCTTGGTTTCCACGCTCAACTCGCGAGCCGCGCGCGCCAGGAAGTGCTGTGCCAGCATGCCGATATCCTCACGGCGATCACGTAACCGGGGAATATGAATCCGGATTACATTCAGCCGGTGATACAAATCCTCCCGGAACTTGCCTTCGGCGACCAAGCGCTCCAGATTCTGGTGGGTGGCGGCAATGATCCGCACATCCACCTTGACCGGAACATGACCGCCCACCCGATAGAACTCACCATCCGCCAGCACCCGCAGCAAACGGGTCTGGGTGTCCAAGGGCATATCCCCGATTTCATCCAGAAAGAGGGTGCCATGGTTGGACTGCTCAAAGCGCCCTTGCCTCAGCGCCGTTGCCCCGGTGAAGGCTCCCTTCTCATGGCCAAACAGCTCCGACTCCATCAGATCCTTGGGAATCGCCGCCATGTTCAAGGCAATAAAGGGACGGCTGGTGCGTGGGGAATGCCGGTGCAGGGCGTGCGCCACCAACTCCTTGCCGGTCCCGGACTCACCGTTGATCAGCACCGTAATATGGGATTGCGAAAGGCGGCCGATGGCCCGGAAAACCTCCTGCATCGCGGGAGATTCGCCGATGATGTCGACGCTCTTGGTCGGCGTCGAGGCTGGCAGGGCACCCTGATGCTGCTCATGGTGATGCGCCACCGCCCGCTTCACCAGGCTGATGGCTTCATCCACATCGAATGGCTTGGGCAGGTATTCAAATGCCCCGCCCTGATACGAAGAAACCGCCGAATCGAGATCGGAATGGGCGGTCATCACGATCACCGGAATGTCGGGATGCTCGATACGGATCTTGGCCAGCAGCGTCAGGCCGTCAATGCCGGGCATGCGGATATCCGTCACGATGGCGTGCGGCGTTTCCCGGGCCAGGCGGCTGAGCAGGTGATTGGCATCTTCAAAGGCCGTCGCCTGAAAACCCTCCTGCATCAAGGCCTTTTCAAGAACCCAGCGGATGGAACGGTCGTCATCAACGATCCAAACCTTGTCATCTGCCGTCATGGCCATTCTCCAAAGGCAAGTAAATACTGAAAACGGTCTGGCCCGGTTGTGACTCGCACTCAATCAGGCCGTGATATTGGTGAATGATGTCCTGCGCGATGGACAGCCCGAGACCGGTACCGCTGGCCCGACCGCTCACCATCGGATAGAAAATCCGCTCGATCAGCCCGGACGGAATGCCCGGACCGTTATCAATAATGTCGATCCGCATCACGATGCGGTGCCGTACCGCGCCGATCGTAAACTGCCGCTGCGCGCGGGTTTTCAGCGTGATCATCGGCGGCAGCTTTTGCGCCTGATTCTCACGCAACGCCTGCAAGGCATTGCCGGTGATATTGAGAATGGCCTGAATCAGCTGGTCGGGGTCAGCACGCAGCTCCGGCAGCGACAGGTCATAATCGCGCACGATATTGACCTCGCCTTCCGCCTCTACCAGCACCAGTGAGCGGATACGCTCCAGACACTCATGAATATTCACCGGCTGCAAATCCGGCAGCTTGCGCGGCCCCAGCATCCGGTCCGCCAGATTGCGCAAGCGGTCTGCCTCATCAATGATGATCGAGGTGTATTCGGCCAGATTGCTGTCAGGCAGCGCCCGGGCCAGCAACTGCGCCGCGCCGCGAATGCCGCCCAGCGGATTCTTGATCTCGTGGGCCACGCCGCGCACCAACTGCCGGGTTGCCTGATGATTGGCCAGAATGGATTCTTCCCGGGAAATACGCAGCAGGCGGTCGATTTGCTGCAACTCCATCAGCAATGCGGGCGGCAGTCCGGGCGACAACAAGGCCGCAACGGTGTAATCCACACTGACTTCATTGACGCCAACCCGCAAGTGCGCTTCCCGCTTGGTGAATGGATGCGCCGTACGCAGGGTCTGCTCGATGACGGCAATCGCCTCCTCGCCGGTAACATCATTGAAAACTTCGCGAAGATGATGGCCGATAGCCCGATTGCGACTGACCGCCAGCAGCATTTCGGCAGCGGGATTCAGGTATGTCACCCGCAGCCATTCATCCATCATCACGACAGCGGTGCTCAGGTGATCCAGGATTTGCTTGTAAATTTCGGTACCGGTGTTCGCCACGGGAATGTCCTGGAAATTCATGCCTCGAAAATGAGGATTTACTGCACCATTACTGCAAATAGCGCACCAGTTTTGACAAATCACGAAATTTGCGATTTGCGCGCACCACAAAAGGGCAGCATCAAGAATAATGCTGAATATAGCAACGAGTCATGCACCAATACAGTTCAAAATCCCGAGATGGGCGCGGTTACACTTCGTCAGTATTGTTCAGAGATCAAGCCTGTTATTCCCGCCCGAGACTGGCCGTTACAAGCCCGAAACGAGTACAATCGCCCCGCCTTTTCCGCGCCGCCTTCGAGGTCCAGATGTCGCAACAACCACCAAAAGTCGGGTTTGTTTCCTTGGGTTGCCCCAAGAACCTGGTTGACTCAGAACGTATCCTGACCCAGCTTCGCTCCGAGGGATATACCATTTCGGCCGATTACGATGGCGCTGACCTGGTTGTGGTCAATACCTGCGGCTTTATCGAATCCGCCGTTCAGGAATCCCTGGACGCCATCGGCGAAGCCCTCAAGGAAAACGGCAAGGTTATCGTGACCGGTTGCCTGGGTGTCAAGGAGTCGCAGATCCGCGACGCACATCCGAATGTGCTGAAAGTGACCGGCCCGCACGCTTATGAGGAGGTTATGGAAGCGGTGCACGGCTACCTGCCGCCCCAGCACGACCCCTACGTCGATCTGGTGCCGCCGCAAGGCCTGAAGCTGACGCCACGGCACTACGCCTACCTGAAAATTTCCGAAGGCTGCAATCATCGCTGCACCTTCTGCATCATTCCTTCCATGCGGGGTGATTTGGTTTCACGCCCCATCGGCTCAGTCATGAGCGAAGCGGAAAACCTGGTCAAGGCCGGTGTCCGCGAATTGCTGGTGATTTCCCAGGATACTTCCGCGTACGGGGTCGACCTCAAATACAAGCTGGACTTCTGGAACGGCCGCCCGATCAAGACCCGGCTGCAAGAACTCTGCGAAACCCTGGGCGAACTCGGTGTGTGGGTCCGCATGCATTATGTCTACCCCTACCCCCACGTCGACAACATCATTCCGCTGATGGCCGCAGGCAAGATCCTGCCCTACCTGGATATCCCGTTCCAGCATGCCAGTCCGTCCGTGCTCAAGCTGATGAAACGGCCGGCCCACAGTGAAAATACGCTCGAACGAATCCGCGAATGGCGGAAGATATGCCCCTCCCTGGTCATCCGTTCGACCTTCATTGTCGGTTTTCCCGGTGAAACGGAAGAAGATTTCCAGATGCTGCTGGATTGGTTGCAGGAGGCGCAACTGGATCGTGTCGGCTGTTTCAAGTATTCGCCGGTCGATGGCGCCAAGGCCAATGAGCTTCCGGATCCGGTTCCGGAAGCAGTCAAGGAAGATCGCTGGCAACGTTTCATGGCTGTACAGCAGGAAATTTCGGCCGCCCGCCTGCAAACCCGCGTCGGTCAGCGCATACAGGTACTGGTTGATGACATTGACACTGAAGCCGGCGTTGCCATTGCCCGCTCGGCCGCTGACGCCCCGGAAATTGATGGCAATGTCTTTATTGAAGGCGAAGGTGCGGCAGCGCTGAAGATTGGCGATTTTGCCACGGTGACGGTGGTTGAAGCCGACGAATACGACCTCTATGCCGAACTGTAACCCACCAAAACAAAGCCGGCGTTAGCCGGCTTTGTTTTGGATCAGGACATCGGACGTTAAACCAAGGCCAGAATCCGCGCCTCCAGGGCATCCAGATCCGGAATAAAAGCCAGATCCTCACGAAAGCGAACCTGCATAAATTCCATCGGCCCCACTTGGGCCTTTTCAATATCTTCAAGTTCCGAAATCTTGATCTTGATCTGTTCGGCGGCAGCCTGCAGCGCAATCCCGTATTCCGGCAGTTTGTCATTGATACTGATCGCATGGAAAATGGCGATCGTCTGCGGCTCAGGAACCTTGGAGCCCTTGTTCAGGGTTTCAAACGAAAAAACCGGAATGATCTTCGACTGCCATTCGACGGACCCTAAATAGCCTTCCTTCTTTTTTTTCAAAGGCGTCAGGTGATTCGCAGGCACAAAATCGAGCACCGACGTCAGTGGCACCATCAGCATTTTTTGCCAGACAGGCAACAGGTAGCCGGGCAAGCTGCCGGTGGTGGCGCTCAGCAAGGTGGTTTGCGACAAAGTCCCCAATTGCGACATGACTTTTCCCCTCAGGCTGCGGTATGCAGACCCGCGTTAATATAGTTAACCAATTTCTGCGCCAGATCCAGCGGCTTGCCGCTGAAGGATACACAACCCGTAGCGCGCATCGAATCCGGCTGGCTTGCACACGCACATGACTCGGAATCCTGGGCCCAGATAACGCCACCGGAATCAACCATGATCGGACCGCTGATTGAACCATCACCGCCCATGCCGCTGAAGATAATGGCAACCGAGCGCTTGCCAAAGCGGCGACTGACATTCGCCAGTACCTGATCGATGGACGGCGAATAGGGACCGTCCCACGGCATGTCACGCGAAATAACCTGACCATCGGCGCTGAAATCAATTTCCGATTCAACGGGGGCAATCAGTAGTTCACCGTGCTTCAGTGACTCCCCGTTAGCCGCCATGCGGCAAGGAATGTGGTTATGCCGGACCAACACCCTTGTCAGTGACTCCTGCATCCGCTTGTCGATATGTTGCGCCAGCAGAAACGCCACGGGCAGTCCGCTGGGCAAATAATCCAGGAACTCCTTTACCGCCGCAGGACCGCCCA
Source organism: Fluviicoccus sp. (assembly GCA_036279775.1). Taxonomy (GTDB): domain Bacteria; phylum Pseudomonadota; class Gammaproteobacteria; order Pseudomonadales; family Moraxellaceae; genus Fluviicoccus. Next base: position 21,324 of record DASUIM010000274.1, read on the forward strand.
AGGACGCTGCCAGCACGCAGACAAATTCCAGTTTGGTGGATTGCCGCCGTTGCAGGATTTCCGCGGGCAGGCTCAGCCGCACCGCTTCCTTGACTGCCCTGACCGGACCCTTTTCCAGAGGATCCAGGCTCTCACTGATAATCGGCCTGCCGATAACTTCGTGCAGCTTGATGAAAACACGGCGCTCCCAGCGTGGATACGCCCGCGTTCCCTGCACCGGCGCCTGCTCTACGCCGAAGAGGATGGGAGCCTCCTGGGAAAGAAGTTTGTCGAGCAGGTCATCGTCCTCATCCTGCATGTCCACCAGCCAGACATCAGGAACTACATTCGCCAGCGTTTTGGCATCCAGCCGGTCCGGGGGCACATTCAGCACCAGATCGTATCCATGCCCCTTGACCGCATGAGCCAGAGCCAGCCTTTGCAGGCTGGAATCCGAAATGATGGCCACCCGCGGGTTATGCACGGACTCCATGGCGATTACCTCTGTGCGGTCGTTGCGGTAAGCAATTCACCAATGGTTTCCAACAGCTGCTGCTCCTGGAAGGGTTTGCCCATATAGCAATTCACACCAATCTGGAAGGCACGCTCGCGGTGCTTTTCGCCTGTCCGCGAGGTAATCATGATAATGGGCAAACCTTCCAGATTCGGATTGTGACGAACCAGCGATGCCACTTCGAAACCGTCCATGCGGGGCATTTCAATGTCCAGCAGCATGATATCCGGACGGATATCTTCCAGCTTGGTGATGGCGTCGAGACCATCCTTGGCCAGAACCACTTCGTATCCATGCCGTTCCAGCAGGCGTGATGTCACCTTGCGCACCGTCACCGAGTCGTCGACAACCATGACGGTCTTGGTAACCTTTTCGGCAACAACCTCGACAACGTCGGCATCGACCTTCTGCACCCGCGGCTTCGAGATCGCAGCGGCGCGCAGCATCGCCAATACGTCCAGAATGATAACCACGGAGCCATCACCCAGAATCGTGGCGCCGGAAATACCGGCAACGCTGGCCAACTGCGCACCCACGGATTTGACGACAATTTCACGCGAGCCGATCAGTTGGTCGACCTGGATCGAAACCCGTTGCTCACCGCCACGCACCAGCAGGATCGGCAATGGCAACGTCTGGCCGAACAGGGACGGTGTCCTGACGCCATGGACAAACTCACCCAGATAATGCAGCTTGTAAGAAATATTCGCGTATTCGAAGGGCGGTGCATCCGGGCTGTAGTAGGTTTCCAGTTCATACGGGCTGGCGCGAACAATACCTTCAATCTGCGACAGCGGAATCGCGTAAACGTCTTCTCCGATCCGCACCATCAAAGCCCGGCTGACAGCCACCGTGAACGGCAGGCGCAGCGTAAAGGTCGAGCCTTGCCCGCGCGTCGAGTTGATGATGATCACGCCGCCAAGCTGCTTGATTTCACTCTGCACCACGTCCATGCCCACACCGCGGCCCGAAACCTGAGTCACTTGCGAGGCGGTGGAGAGACCGGCGTGGAAGATGAACTGCAACAATTCCTTTTCGCTGATATCGGTATCCGGGCTGAGCAGGCCGCGCTCGATCGCCTTTTTGCGTACGGCATCGGTATTGATACCCCGGCCATCGTCACTCAGCGTCAGCACCACTTCCCCGCCTTCCCGGGAGAGCGTCAGGGTAATGCGGCCCATCATTTCCTTGCCCGCCTTGGCGCGATCTTCCGGAGACTCCATGCCATGGTCAACCGCATTCCGCAGCATGTGTTCCAGAGGAGCCACGAGACGTTCCAGCAAGGTGCGGTCCATTTCGCCTTCGGCATTGATCACCAGCAGTTCGGCGGGCTTGTGAACTTCCTGTGACGTCTGACGGACAATACGTTGCAAACGCGGCACCAGTCGTGAGAACGGCACCATCCGCGAGCTCATCAAACCTTCCTGCAGTTCCGTATTCAGACGGGATTGTTGCAGCAGCAGGGTTTCCGTATCACGGGCCTTTTCAATCAGGGTTCCCTTGATGTCCATCAAGTCGGAGGCCGATTCGTAGAGTGATTTCGAGAGCTGGTTAACGGCGGAATACTGGTCCATTTCCAGAGGGTCGAAGTCTTCGTACTTGCCACCCTCCGGGGTATGCTGGGCGATGATCTGCGATTCAAGTTCGCCCTGCATGCGTCGCAGCTGTTCAGCCAGACGTTGCACGGTTGCTCCCATTTCTTCCACGGTTTGTGCAAAACCATGCACTCCCATTTCGACACGGGAACGGATAATGGAACCCTCACCGGCAAGGTTGATCAATTTTTCCATCAGTTCGGAAGAAACACGGATCATTTCCTGGGCTGATTGTTGCGCCTTCACATTCCGGAAATTGCCCATCATGGAAGGAACACCGCCGACCTCTTCCGGGAAAAGGCTGGTGACGCTTTCCGGCAATGGAGCCAATGCCGGTTGCGACACGGCAACCGCAGACACGGGGGCGACCGGCTGCCGCAGCGGCGCAGCAGCGGGCTGGTCATCACTGAAAGTGGCCGGACTGGACAAATAGCGCTTGAGTTGGGCCACCAGATCGGAAACACCCGGGCATTTGCCATCCGCCCGCAGCATGTCAACGGCTTCGGCAATGCGGTCATGGCAACGCTGCAGTATGGAAAATACCGCCGGCGTTCCCTGATAACGGTTCAGGCACGCCCCTTCGTAGAGGTTCTCCATCTCATGCGACAGATCGCCCAAGGCCGTCACACCCGCCATGCGGGCGCCGCCCTTCAGGGTATGGAGACCCCGCTGGAGAATCTTGACCGGCCCGGTATCTTCCGGGGCAGACTGCCACTCCGCCAGCTTCTGATTGGTTTCATCCACAATTTCCTGGGCTTCTTCCAGGAAAATTTCCAGCATTTCCTCGTCAAAGCCTGACGTCACCTCACTTGATGTAGCGGCTTCAGGTGTAACGGTCTCAACCGATTCCGGAAGCACAGGCGTCTCGGCAACAGTCGGTGCCGACATTTCGGCAGAGGCCGCCGGCAGCGTAACCGCATCCGGACTAATCGAGCCACCTGCCGCTAAGGAGAAAAAATCCAGAATTACCGTATCTTTGGGTGTACGGCGGTACTGGTTGATAACATCGACAAGATCACGTGCAAATTCGCAGCGGCCCGTGCTCTGGAGATCCGCCAGCTGATTGGCGATACGGTCATGGCAACGCTGACACAAATCCGCAAGCGCGGGGCTGTAACTGTAACGTCCGTCCACCAAGCCTTCATAAAGGAACTCGAGTTCGTGCGCCAGATCACCCAGACTGGCGACAACCGCCATGCGCGCCCCGCCCTTCAGGGTATGCAAATGACGCTGGAGCGCGCGCAGGGCAGGCTTATTCTCGGGATTTCCCAGCCAACTGCGGAATTCATCGTCAGCGGCTTGTAGCACTTCTTCCCCTTCCTCAAGGAAAATCGAGAGCAATTCCGGATCCGCGCCATTGTCAATTTCTGCCGCCGCGCGCACTGGCAATACCGCTGTCTTCACAGCAGCAGGAGTCGCTTCTTCTGCGGCGCCACTCCAATCATTGATCCGGGCAATCAGGTCACGATTGGGCTGAACAGTCTGGCAGGCCGCCAGAGTATCAAAGATATTGATCACCTCATCGTGAGCATTACCCAGCAACTCCAGCATGCCTTCATTGGCCAAGACGTTGGCGGTATCACGCGCAATGAAACTGTAGAGTGCGGTCAAGGCCTTCACAAGCTCGGCGAGGGGCAGTACACCGCTCTTGACCGCTTGCGGATACAGCAACTGCAGATCACTTTGCAATTGGCCGATATGCTCATCACGTTCGTCGCCCGAAAGCCAACCGGTCAACTCCCAAGGGGCATCCAGCAAGTGGTCGAGGCCCAAATCCATGAAGCCGGAAACGATACCGGCCGTATTGGCCGAATTGTCCGAAGTGCCGGTATCTTCATCGGCGGCGGCCGGAATACGGGCAACCTGCTCAATCAGCGCAATCAGTTGGTTGTCACCCGATACCAAGCCCTTGCCGCCTTCCGCGACACTGCTGATGCTCTGGCTGATCAGGCGATGGGCTTCCGTCAGCAAGTCCAGATGGGTCTGGTTCAGGAGACGCCCTTGCTGGCGAAAATCCTTGAACAGCATTTCCATCGGCGCGGCAATACCGGATACCGTGGCTACACCGGCCATGCCGGCGCTGCCACGCAAGGTGTGCAGGGCACGGAGCACTTCATCCGTCACGGCGACCTTGCTGTTCGGCGGAACATGCGTCAGGAATTCGCGAATATCATCAAGATAGGTATTGGCTTCACTGACAAATATTTCCATCAGGACCGGATCTGCCGCTTCCGGTTCGGCAACGACCGCTACCGGCTGTACATCCTCAAGACTAGTGGCCAGAGCTTCAAAAGCGTCAGAAGTATCTTCGGTAGCTTGCCCGGCATCAACAACCTCTGTTGCAGACTCTTCAGCAGTGACAACACTTTCAGCCACAACTTCGGGTTCTTCTTCAGTATCTCCGGCGCGGGCTTGCGCAAATGCGGCAGCAATTCCTTCGGAGCTAACGTGACGCGCATGGGCGAATTCATCCGCCACGGTCATGATTGCACCGGTATCCAGCGGCGGCAGTGCCTTGTCCTGGAAGGCCTGAACAAGCTCGGGAATAACGTCAATGACACCACGAATCAGGGTAGTCATATCCGCATTGGCCGTCGTGGTTTGATCGATCACACGATTCAGCATGTTTTCAATTGACCACGCCAACTCGCCCACAACCTTGGCTCCGACCATGCGGCCAGAACCTTTCAGCGTATGGAAACCGCGACGGAATTCCGTGAGGGCATTCTTGTTATCGAAGTTGGCCGCCCATTTCGGGAAGAATTCATGAATGGTTTCAAGAACCTCCTCGGCCTCCTCAATAAAAATCTCACGGATTTCATCATCCTGACTGAAATCATCCTGAGGCATGAGGTTCAGCACGGGCATCAGTGGCTTCTTGACGGATGCCGCCACCGGAGGGACCGCTGCTTCAACAGCAGGCTCCTCGACTGCAGCTTCACTAATGACGGGCTGCTCCAGTTTGATGGTCTGGTCAAGATCGTCAACCAGCACTTCCGAAGCAGCCGCTTCATCCGCTGCAGGGGCTTCGACTGATTCAGACACAGCAACAACGGCCATATTCTCCGCATCAGCAACCACCGCTTCGAACTCAGCGTCGGCAACGGGCTGCACAACCATTTCTTCGGCCTCGGTACCTTGCCCTTGTGACCAAAGCACCGCCTGTTCGATATCGGCTTCAGAAGGAGATTGCCCTTTGGCAAAACGGTCGGCCACATCCATCAACGGCACGGTATGGATGGAAGGCAAGGAACGGGAGGTATAATCTGCAATCAGCCCGGGTATGGCATCCAGCACCTTGTTGATCAACAACACCATTGCACCGTTGGCGGTAGCGGTCTTGTCGATGACGCGATTCAACATATTCTCGATCGACCACGCCAACTCACCAACTACCTTGGCACCAACCATTCGTCCCGACCCTTTCAGGGTATGAAAACCCCGGCGGAATTCGGTCAGTGCATTCTTGTTGTCAAAGTTCACGGCCCACTTCGGGAAGAACTCGTGAATGGTTTCCAGTACTTCAGTCGCTTCCTCGATAAAGATTTCGCGGATTTCATCATCCTGATCATCCTCATCGACCGGCATGTCCGCAAACACCGGGCGAACAGCAACCGCTTTCTTCGGCTCGGCGATCACCACCGCGGAAATATCAGGTTCAGCCTGCTCAACCGCAACAACTGATTCGGCAATCTCCACGGCTTCAATTGGCGCAGATTCGGCAGCCTCGGCAACCATCTCACCCTGCTCGATGATCGGCACACTCACAGCGGCCATCACCAAGGTCTTATCCAGTGCATCTTCGGTTGCAGGCATAGGCGCCGGTGCTACCGGAGTCATGGCGTCCGGCTGAGCCACAGCATCGACCAACGGTTTGCGCGGGGTAAATGTCATGTCGCCAAGCAGGGCTTCGGCATCAAACGTCAGCGTGCTGTCAAAGTCACTCAAACCATCGTCAAGAGTAGTCTTGGTACGGCTGACAACAGGCACCGCCCCAGCTGCACCTTCCAGGCCATCCATATTGATACCCGAGTTCGTTTCATCGAGTAATTCAATATTCAGGGCCGGCATGCCAATCAGGGTCTTGTCGTCATCCTCGACCGGTCGTGCCGAGAGCATGTCGTCCGTAATCACCGGCATGGCAATCAGGGTTCTGTCGGGGTCCGGTGACTCCGGCAAAACCAAGGCCGGAATATTGATCTGGGTTTTATCCGGATCTTCAGCCAGGGCGGCTTCGGCTCCAACCTCGGGTAGTACCAGAGCGGGCATGCTGATCTGCGTCTTGTCCAGATCAATGGCGGCAGGCGCTTCTTCCGATATGTCGGATATGGCAAAAGCCGGCAGGGACGCCTGGGTGGTATCCATGTCGTCCACTGCAACGTTTGCTTCCGGCAACACCAGGGCAGGCATGTTCAGCAGCGTCTTGTCGGTATCGCCGACATCCATGGAACTGCGCGCCAGCGCTTCTTCTTCGCGAATACGGGCTTCTTCTTCCTGTTGTCGCGCCTCTTGCTCTTCCCGGAACGGGCGGAGCGGCAGTTGCACGGCGGGCGCGGTCAGCACCAATCCATAACCGAGCCGGTCAAGGGCTTGCTCCGCCATTTCCAGCAAGTCATTATTCTGATGGTGGTTCGCCATCCGTTCCAGATAATACTCGACCGAAGAAACGACATCAGCCATCGTATCCATCTCGGACCAACTGGGACGATACGAGTCGCGCAACAAATGTTGCTCTACAAAATCGGTCAACTTTCCAAGAATCTGTGCCGGCCTGACCAGATCCAGCATCGTCAATCCGCCACGGACTGTCTTCAGCAATACGGGCAGCTCAGCCAGGCGGACCGGATCCCATTGCGAACTGATATATTCGACAATGACTTCCTTTGACTTTTCCAATGCCGTGCGCGACTCGCGAAGTACCGAGGCCTGCGCTGAGGACAGCTGATCGGCGACCGTCCCGCTGCCGGTATAGCTTTCACCAACCGAGTTGTCGTCCAGCATCTGTTGCAAACCGGACTCTACTTCCAGCAAACCCGCCGCCAAATGCAGCAGTGTTCCTTCAGCAACTTCATCATTTCGGACAGCGCCGGACATCAGCAGTAATTGTTCGTCCACGATCCGTTGAAGGTGAGACCATCCCATCACCATCAGGGTGCTGCTCATCTGGCGCAGTTTCGGCAACAGCGGTTCAAGCGTATGCACGGCCGGGCTGTCGGCATACATCAGGTCGTCAATCGTTTCCTTGACACTGACCAGCTCTGCGTCAAGTCCGGCAATCACCGATCTCAGGGCATCCTTGTTCGGGCCGGAAAGCTTTTCCTTTTCAGCGTCCACGCGTTCTTGGGATGGCAATGCCTCATCCAGGCGATATAACGCCCGAATGGCCACAATATGCGGGCTTGTGCCTTGGCTTTTCGCAATGTAGTAAAGGATATTTTTAAGTATTTCCAACGACGGGCTGTGTTGGGGGTAGGATGCAAACTTCCTTAACTCCTGCTCCACTTCACCAAGAAGCAGCTTGACCGCAGGCGTCAACGGGATTGACTTGCTGGCCAACCCTTCGACCATGGCCTCCGCAACCTGCCACATGGCTTGAAGTGATTTGTGACCGACCACCTGGCCCAGCAAACCCAAGGCTTGCTGCAAGGTATTCAAACTCTCGGCGAGGTTCTGCTGGCGGACAACTCCCAGCAGCCCGATCTGGAAAAGATGACGTAGTTTTTTCAGATGTTCGGCCGTCGGGGTAACTCCGGTCTGGGCCGTAATTGCAAAAACTCGCGAAAAATCAGGTTGAAAAAGGGCGATCTCGGACAGTGGCACTTCATCGTGCGCCATGCGCAGTTCATTGATGGCCGGCAATAATACAAATGGAGTATCACGCTTGCTCACCTGCAGCCGTTCAAGGTACGCCGGCAGTTGCAGCATGGACTTCACCAGGGCGTCATAGGCGCCCTTGCCATTCTTGACCTTCCCATTAACGAGTGCCAGGCACAGCTTTTCCATTTCCTCGGCCAGCATGGCTGCGCCGTGAAACTCCACCATCTGCAGAGTCCCGTAGATTTGGTGCAGGTAAGCCAAACAGAAACGGAGCTGCGAGGCATCGCTTTCATTGGCGATATGATCCTCAAGCGACTGTTGCGCCTGCTTCAATGTTTCTTCAATTTCGCTCTTAACCCAATCCAAAGCGAGGAAATTATGATTATTGCTCATCGTTACCACCCCCCCTGTGGGGACCAGATGCTTATTATTCGGTCAAGTTGTCAGGAAACCCGTTTAAATGCGAGTGTATCCGGATAATCTATTCGTTCCAGTTGAGGATGGCTCCAGTCCACGACTTCGCCCAATCCAAGCACCAGGATTCCTCCTTTGGCCAACCGGTTCGCCAACTGCGTCACCACATCCCGCTTACGGAATCTTCTGAAGTAAATCAGAACATTCTGGCAAAAAATGATGTCCATCTCTGAAAACGGCGCCCGATCCAATTCCATCAGATTCAACTGGCTGAATGCCACACGCTTTCGAACCGCATCATTGATTTGCCAATCTTTATGTTCAGCAATCTGATGCATGTAACGATGCCGTATTTTCTCCGGAACCGTCAGCGCCTTCCTTTCACCATAGACTCCCTGTCGAGCCTTTAGCAGTGTCGGCAAGCTGATATCCGTCGCGGTGACACCATAGAACAAGTCCTTGCGACCACGCTCTGTCACAAGGCTGTCTGTCAGCATGGCCAAGGAGTAAGGCTCCTCACCAGTTGAGCAGCCCGCACTCCACACATTGATCGAGTGACGGCCGGCGTCTTTCAACAACTCACGTAAATGCTCTTCAACCAGCTTGAATGAGCTTGCATGTCTGAAAAAACTGGTTTCCTGAACTGTCAGCCTGTCTGTCAGCAATACCCATTCAGGACTGCTGGCGGGGCCTGACATCAGACGCTCATAATAAGCATCATAATCATCCAGGCCGACCTCACGCATCCGTGCGGACAAACTGGTTTCAAGATAAGACCGGCGGCTTGGTGTGACTGTAATGCCAATTCGAACTTCAACAAGAGCTTGCCAAAGTTCGAATTGCTCATCAGACATGGGCATGGCCGGTTTTATTCCCCACTCACTCAAAGCCACGCCGGTCATCTCCTGTCATGCACCTTTTTTTAGGCTGCTTCCGGCAGCTTGAAGCCGGCTACTGACAGACGGAGTTCCGCCGCCATTTCCGCCAAGTTACCAATGGAACGCGCCGTTGCGATGGTACCGGCTGTCGTCTGTGTGGTGATCTCTTGAATGACGTTCATGGTGTTGGAAATGTGACCCGCAGATGCAGCCTGTTGACGGGCCGCGTTGGAAATGTTCTGAATCAGGTCAGCGAGGTTTCTCGACACGGTCTGAATTTCTTCCAGAGCCACACCGGCGTCCTGGGCAAGCCGGGCGCCGCGTACAACTTCAGAAGTCGTCTGCTCCATGGAGATAACGGCTTCATTGGTGTCGGATTGAATGGTCTTAACCAGCTGTTCAATCTGCTTTGTTGCAGCCGCTGAACGTTCCGCGAGACGTTGCACTTCGTCGGCAACCACCGCGAAACCGCGACCGGCTTCACCGGCCATAGAGGCCTGAATGGCTGCGTTAAGTGCGAGAATGTTCGTTTGGTCGGCAATATCGTTAATCAGCGACACGATGTCACCGATTTCCTGTGACGATTCACCCAGACGCTTAATCCGCTTGGAGGTTTCCTGAATCTGCTCACGGATGGTATCCATACCCTCGATACTGCGTTGCACCACGTCAGCGCCCTTGTGGGCGATGGCCACGGACCTGTCGGCCACAACAGCCGATTCGGCAGCGTTGGCGGACACCTGGTCAATCGAGACAGCCATTTCGTTCACAGCGGCGGATGCCCCGGCAATTTCCTGGGCCTGGTGCTCGGACGCTTCGGCCAGATGCATCGCTGTCGATTGCGTTTCCTGAGCGGCGGAAGAAACCTGCACGGCTGTCTGGTTAATGGTGGATACCAACTGACGCAACTGGTCAATGGAGTAGTTGATCGAGTCGGCGATGGCGCCCGTGAAATCTTCAGATACCGTGGCCTGTACGGTCAGGTCACCGTCAGCGAGGTCGCCCAGTTCATCCAGCAGTCGCAAAATAGCAGCCTGGTTTCTCTGGTTTTCCAGCTCCACCTTCTCGGCACGGTCTTTTTCCAGCGCCTTTTCACCTTCAGCGCGCTCACGATCCTGACGCGCACGGATACGGATCAACATGATCAGGGACGCCAGAGTCGCCAGCAGCGACACACCACCGATCAGGGCCGCGACGAGTGAGTTTGATTCTTCGTCAATGGAAATCGTCATCGCGTTGAGCGCGGTGAGCAATTCGGGCGAATCACGGAAAACCGCCGATGAGGCTTCACGCACCTGGAACAGTTCCGGAGAGGACTCCAGGATTTCGTTCGCACCTTGCTGCACTGAAGTATCAAACAGTTTGGCAATGGCATCGAGGGACTGGCGCGCTTCTGGATCGCGAACAGCGATGATGCCCCGGTCCGGGGAGCCGTTCTGCAAGGCCTGCAGCACTTCACCGAATTCCGCGGCGTCACGACCGAAATCGTCTGCCGCCATCACCGCGTTTTCATCACCGTTAAGCACGCTGGACACCGAGCGCAGAATCCGCTCAGCCAGCACCGACTGCTGCTTGGCCACAACAACTTGGGAAGCAGGAGCGCCCAAGGCCACCAGACGGTCAACAAAGACATCATTTTCGGATTGGAGCTCAGGCACCGCATCCGCAATACCCGCCACCAGGTCATGCAGGTTGCTGACCGTCTTTTCACCCGCCAGCACGGCCTGGTTATTCTTGTTCATGCGCTCCCAGATCGCTTGCACGGCCTTGGAGTCAGCCTTGTTGGGATCGTGCAGTTTTTTCAGCGCCGTCCAGCGGCCATCGAACTCCTTGGAGGCCTTGCTCAGGGATTCGAACGCCTGCTGGTTACCGGTCGCCGCTTCACCGGCGTTCTTGGCGATATCCTGGGAAAGCACGCGCATTTCCGAGGAATGCTGAATCATGTTGCGACCCTTGTCGCTTCGATAACCCACCACACCGAATGCAATCGCCGTCAGCACAAATGCCAGAATGAACCCGATCAACCAACGCCCGGTATCAGGAGAGTCGGCAACCGAATTCCAGAATTTTGTCCAGAAGTTCCGACTGAACAGGGCCTTCAGGTTTTTCCCGCTGAAAACCCCTTTCAGCCTGTTGGCATCCAGGGATCCGCGCCAGTTATTTTTCTGCAGTTTCATAGCCTATTACTCTCCCCCAACCCTGATTTTTGTTCTACAACACTGCACTTGATTACGTATTATGCAGCTGATGCCTTAAGGAAGCGTGGATCTTCGATGAGCCGACTCAGCAACAGGACGTACCACACCCGACCGTCCCGCTCAAAACACCCGCGCGCAAACGGAGCAATTTCCGGATACACGCCATTCGTCGTCGACTTGTAATCTGCCGCCGGAAAGTGCTGCATACCCAGCACTTCATCCACAATCAATCCACTGAAAATATCATCGTGATCCACCACAAGGATGCGCTTGCGCTGACCCTGCAGTGTCGATCGACGGTTCAGGAAAAGCAGTAGATCCATGATTGGCAATAATCTGCCGCGCACGTTCGCCAATCCCTTCATCCAACCGGCAACACCGGGAATCATGGTGTAACGCGGCACCTTGAGAATTTCGGCAACTTCACCGATCGGCGCGAGAAAATGCTGGCCGGCCAGCGTAAAGCCAACACCGGTCCAGGCATCACCACCCTGACCCAGCAGGCCAAGACCACGCTGCTTGGATCTTTCGGCAATTTCGAGAAGCTTGATAAAGCCCTTGGCAGCCATGTCCGACCCCTACTTCCCGGGAATGAGATTGGCAATGACCTGCATGAGCAAGGCTTCATCGACCGGCTTTGTCAGGTAATCGCGCGCACCCTGGCGCTTGCCCCATACCCTATCGGTTTCCTGATCCTTGGTGGTAACGATCACAACAGGAATATGGGCCGTCTCGGCCCCCTTGGTAATCTGCCGGGTGGCCTGAAAACCATTAATTCCCGGCATGACGACATCCATGAGAACAAGGTCCGGCAACTCCGCCTTGGCCATGGCCACGCCATCCGCCCCGTTGGAAGCCTCCAGCACCCCATGACCATTACGCTCAAGGATTTCCTTGAAACGGTAAGTCTCGGTCGGGGAATCATCCACAACTAGAATTCGAGCCATGATGCCTCCTGGAATTTGACTTCAACCCGATCAGGCCTTGACATGCTGCTTGATGGCATCGAACAACTCTTCCTTGCTGAAGGGCTTGGTCAGATATTCATCCGACCCCACAATCCGCCCTTTCGCCTTATCGAACAGGCCGTCCTTACTGGACAGCATGATCACCGGGGTCGATTTGAATGCCGAATTGTTCTTGATCAGCGCACATGTCTGATAGCCGTCAAGCCGGGGCATCATGATGTCGACAAAGATGATATCGGGGTTGGAGTCGGCAATCTTGGAGAGGGCGTCAAAGCCGTCAACCGCCGTGATGACCGTGCATCCCGCCTTCTGCAGGAGCGTTTCGGCCGTGCGTCGAATGGTCTTGGAGTCATCAATCACCATGACTTTCAAGCCGTCAAAATTTTCATCCATCGGAGCCGCCTTCCTAAAATTGAGGCCACAAGGCCAGGGTGGAATCGGAAAGTACCAAGAGTAACCCCTCGTTATGATGCAAGGATTGCTTTAATGGGGGCTATTCTTGTTTTAACATAGTTTTCGACAAGGCGCTACAGCCTGCCGAAGACCCGGAACTTCAAGGGTTAAATTATTTAACAACGGGTTAGCGTTTTTTCTTCATGCTTTTGCCAAGGTCACGGTCCGGGACAGAGCCTGATGTCGACTTGGCTTGAGCATTCCGATCAACACCGGCCCTCACAAGTCATCCGTGCGGCGATTCTGACACAAAGACCCCCTCCATGGCATCGACTTTGCGCTATGATTGTTTGAAAAGCGTGAACTTGACATCAACGGAGTGAACATGGCCTTGGATGGAGCTGTCTGGCAACTGTTTCAGAATCCGCAAACGACTGACGCGATCCATTGGGATCCTTCTTTCTTTCATGTCATCGCCGGCGGATCCATTGCCTTCTCCGGCCATTTCGCGCGTGAATGGTTCACTCAAAACCTTTCCCAATTTCCACCCGCCGCTCAATCCCGATGGCACCTGGCGGTCGGAGTCATTCAGGGTGTTTCACTCTGGAGCGCCCTGCTGATCTTCTTTCTCGGCATCACCCTGCCCTGGACAGGCTTTCATGGTACTTGGGCCTTGATATTCATTGGGATAATAGGCTGTTGCGCCCTGAATTCGGGTGCATTTGGCCGATGGCCCTTCTGGTTGACGACTTTGCCGGCCCTGTTGTTTACCGCGACGATTTCCTTGTGCTTCATCGCCGCATTTGTGCCCATGCAGAAATACGGCCCAATAGCTATCAGTACCGTCCGGGTTATTGCCGCCGGGATCCCCTTATTTGCTCTTGGCCTGTTGGCCTCTCCGCCCCTGACCAGCCGCCTTTCCCGGCAATACCCCGTCGAAACCTTGCCCCATGTTCTCTATGCCGCGCTGGAGGCCGCTCTTTTCACGTCCGGCTGCTTCATGCTGCTGTTCGCCATTTCCCTGACTCCCTCTGCCCCCCTGAATGTCACTGAAGGTGCTGCCGCTGCACGCATTATTGTGGCGATTTTCGTTGCGCTGAGTTGCTTGATGCTGACCCTGCTTGCCATCATCATTTTCTTGGGCCAACGCAAGTTTCAGGAACAGGCCGGAAATCTCGAGAAAACGCAATTACTGGTCGAAGGAATGCACGACTCGCGAAGCCGACTGGAACAGATGGCCCATTTTGACGCCCTTACCTCGCTCTATAACCGCCACGCGTTCATGGACGCTTTCACGCATCGCTTGCATGAGGCCCGCCAATCCGGCGGCAAGCTGGCCGTACTTTTTATTGATCTCGACAATTTCAAAAATGTTAATGACTCCTTGGGTCATGCTGCGGGCGATGAATTGCTCAGGATCGTTTCTAGACGTATCCGCAGCGTGCTCCGCGGCCACGATCTGATCGGCCGCATCGGAGGCGATGAGTTCTGTCTGGTCGCCCCGATCAGCAATACCGAAGAGGCCAAATCCATTGCCGGGCGGATTTTGCACAAGATGCAGGAACCTATCGCCATTAGCGGCAGGACTGTCATCACTACGACCAGCATTGGCATCAGCCTGTTTCCCTATGACGGTGAGAGTCAGGATGTGCTCATCAAGAATGCGGATTACGCGCTGTACCAATCCAAGGGCAGCGGCAGGAATACGCTCAATTTTTATAGTGACTACCTCTCTCACAAATCGCATCGTGAACTGAAAATACAACAGGATCTTCAGAAGGCTATCTCGCAGTCCGAATTGTTCCTGCTTTACCAGCCTGTACACTCGCTAGACAGCGGCAAGACCATTGCCGTTGAGGCCCTGATCCGCTGGCAACATCCGGAAAAAGGCATCCTCACCCCCGAGCACTTCCTGAATATTGCGGAGTTCAACGGTTTCGTTGACCTTGTGGACACATGGGTAACCCGAAAAATCTGCCGCGATCTTGGTGTGCTCGCTGAGAAAGGACACCGGCCGCTGGTCAGCATGAATTGCTCGGCCATGAATTTGAATAACGACCGTTTTATTGGAGAAATCAGCCAGATTCTTGATGAAGAAGGCATTGAGCGCTCCCGTTTCAATCTGGAGTTATCCGAGGCCGTGCTGTTTGAATACCGGCACAAGGCTCCGGTTTTTCTTTCACGCTTGCAGGGCTCAGGGATCGGGTTGGTGATTGACGACTTTGGCTCCGGCTCTTCCTCACTGGTCTGGCTGAAAACATTACCTATTCGCGAACTGAAACTGGATCGTTGCCTGCTCAGCGCCTCTAAAGAAGATCACGACATTATCCATGCCCTGATCGCCATGGCGCATCGAATGACCTGGCGCGTAACAGCCAAGGGCGTGGAAACGCCTGAGCAAATCCAGATGCTGCGGGATGCCCGCTGCAATAGCGCACAAGGCTATGGACTGGGACGCCCTTTGCGCATCCATGAACTGGTGGGCTATTTGGACTCCGGTTCAGCCCCATAGATAGGATACGGCATCCATAATCAGGTGCAGGCCGACCAGTATCGTCAGAACTTCAAAGGCTCGTTTGATAAAGGCATTTCCTTTGAGCAGTGCCCAGTGCGCTCCGGCGTACCCCCCCGCCAACGACCCTGCCAGCAGCGGCGGCAGCCATGCCCAAGCGACCGATGCCTGCATGCCGAGAAACAAGGCACCCAGGCCATTCCAGAACAGTCCGACCAGAATCAGGGTATAAATGGTGGCGCGGCTGAAATCCAGACCAAACCATTTCACCAGCCATAGCGTCACAAACAACCCAGTACCCGAGGTCAGCGAACCGTTCATCATGCCAATCAGCGTCAGTACTCCTCCCCCGCACAGCATTCCCATCCAATCGCGATGCCGCGGCATGAGTTCTTGCCCCAGAACCGGCTTCAGTAGTGAATAGGCACCCAGCCCCAGTGTCAGGACTCCCAGCGCCAATTCAGCCATATGTTCAGGAACCGCAAGAATTATTTGCGTGCCCAGCCATACGCCGGGCAGGCCAAACGCCAGGATGAAAGTCGCGAAGCGGAGATCCAGCCGCCCCCCTTGCAGATGTCGAAGGCTGGCGCCAACGCCCAAAGCCACACTCGCAACCTTATGGGTCGCCAGCGCAGTCCCGAAGGGCAGCCCGAGGACAAGCAAGGCCGGGAGTTGCAACAAACCGGCGCCGCCGCCCGCCAAAGCCGACAAAAGGTTGGCAATCAGGGACACAATAAACAAAACCAACAGTAGAGTTGCTGACATTGGCGTCGGCCTTTGACTAGAATAGAGACTAACAAAAATGACGAAATTGTACCTGGATACCCCTACATGACTTCTACAGGGCAATATTTATTACGTTACTGCATGGCATGGATCTGCCTGTTCGGATCGACAACCTCAGCCATTGCGGCAGCCGTGGGAAACGGGAATTACACATGGTATCGCTATTATAACGAAAAAGGCGTTCCTACCCTGAGCGACCAGATCACCGAGGAACATATCCGTCGCGGTTACGAAATTCTGGATGCCAGCATGCAGGTCACGAAGCGGGTTCCGGCTTTCAATAATGAAACCTACGCCAAGGAAAAAGCCCGGCGCGAAGCACAGATGCGGCAACATCAGGAAGATGAGCGCATCATGAAACTGTATTCATCCTCCTACGATGCCGAGTCCGCCAAGAACCGGCTGATCGACACCCTCGACACCAACATCGGCTACAATCGCATCCAACTTATCCGCCTCAAGCGGCTGCGATCTGAAATGGTGGAGCAAGCTGCGGAAAGCGAGCGGGCCGGAAAACCTCTCTCTGCCAAGCAGAAGGCGCTCATTACCCAATATGACTCCCAGATTAATGACCTGACATCCCTGATGAATAGTCAGGAAGAGGAAAAGGTTAAAGTTACCAACGACTTTATTCCGATCATCAGGCGACTGACCGAAATCGAGAAAAGCAAACGTGAGGGGACTTACGACGCGGGGAACGGCCGCTAAGCCGCCTTGCAATGGCCGCTCCCCGTTTTACCCGGTTTATTTGATCCGAGTTTTCTTGCGATTGGTTATCAACGTGCCAATCCCCTCATCCGTGAAGATTTCAATCAGCGTTGCGTGGGGCAAACGGCCATCAATAATGTGGGCGCTCACCACGCCTCCCTTCACTGCATCCAGCGCGCAGGAAATCTTGGGAATCATGCCGCCATAAATGGTTCCGTCCGCGATCAGGTCATCAACATCCTGGGTACTCAAACCCGTCAGAATATTTTTCTGCTTGTCGAGCACACCGGTGATATTGGTCAACAGAATTAACTTCTCGGCCTTCAGAGCCTCGGCAACTTTCCCCGCCACCAGATCAGCATTGATGTTATAGGACTCGCCATCGTCACCAACACCAATCGGTGCAATAACCGGAATGAAGTCGCTAGCCATAAACAAATCCAGAACGTCGGTCTTGACGCCGGCAACCTCACCTACCTGTCCGATGTCGATCTTCTCGATCCCTCCGGTGCTGTCAGTCCTTTCAATGAACAATTTACTGGCGCGCAGGAGATTTCCATCCTTGCCGGTCAGGCCCATGGCGCGGCCGCCATTCTGATTGATCAGGTTGACGATGGACTTGTTGACGGAGCCGCCAAGAACCATCTCCACCACTTCCATCGTTTCCTTGTCCGTCACGCGCATCCCGTCTACAAAACGCGACTCCTTGCCAATCCGGTTCAGTAAGTCACCAATCTGTGGGCCACCGCCATGGACAACGACCGGGTTCAGGCCAACCGTCTTCAGCAGGACAATATCTCGAGCGAAGGATGCTTCCAGTTCAGGGTCTGTCATGGCGTTGCCGCCATACTTAACAACGACCGTTTTCCCGTGGAATCTCTGGATATAAGGCAGCGCCTCAGTCAGAACCTTGGCAATATTCAGTGCAGCATCTTTCGATAAAGCCATCAGTCTACTCTCTAGAAAGGAAGCAATAACATGGGGTCAGCCTGTATCAGCATCTCCCGGAACTGGGTCTTGACCATTTCAAGGCCTTGTTCATCATTACCCTCAAAGCGGGCCACCAGATAGGCTCCCGTATTTGATGGGCGAACCAGACCCCAACCGTGGGCATATTCAATTCTCAGGCCGTCTGTCGTGTTGACCGTGCCATCCGTAATCTGCTCCGACAACTGCAGCAGGCTGCTCATCACTTCGGAGCGATATTCGTTTGAAACCGGGATTTTCATTTCAATGGTGGCGATACGCTCAGGAAACTCGACAAACAGGTCGTCAGCGTTTCCGCTGCTGGTCGCCAGAATTTCCAGGAACCGGGCAGCGGCATACAAACCGTCATCGAAGCCCAGCCAACGATCATTGAAAATGAAATGGCCGCTCAACTCTCCCGCCAGCGGCGCACCCGTTTCGGCCACAGCAGCCTTCAGCCAGGAATGCCCGGTTTTGGACATGACCGGACGGCCGCCATGACTGGTAATGACCTGCACCAAGTCACGACTGCATTTCACATCAAAAATAATGTCGGCACCAGGCTGGGTCGCCAGCACTTCACGGGCAAACAGCATCAGCAGCTTATCACTGGCCACGATGCGTGTTGAGTTGGTGACAACCACCACGCGGTCACCATCACCGTCAAACGCCAGCCCGAGATCGGCGCCGCTGATGGCAACATCACTCAACAAGTCTTCAAGATTATGGGGATTGCAGGGATCGGGATCATGATGCGGGAAGTTGCCATCCGGCTCGCAATAGAGCGGACTGACCGTACAACCCAGCTCTTCCAGCATGCGGACAACCAACGGACCCGCCACACCGTTACCAGCATCGACAACGATATTGAATGTTCTGGCCAACAAAATGTCATCAGTGATCTGCTGGAGATAGTCGTCGGTGACGCTGTTCTGAACCTGCGACCCAGTTCCCTTGGCAAAATCCGCCCTGGCGATCCGATCCTGCAAGGCCCGAATCTCATCACCGGCCAAGGTGTGATTGGCCAGCATGATTTTGAACCCGTTATCACCCGCCGGATTATGGCTGGCAGTGACCATGATGCCACTGCCACCGCAAAGCTGTTTCGCTGCAAAATACAGTACGGGCGACGGCACCATACCCACATTGACTGCATTACATCCTGTTGAACAAATCCCCTCAATCAAGGCAGCCGCCAGGTCCTCACTGGTCAGCCGGGCGTCATATCCAACCGCCAGTTGCCGTTCACCACGCTCCAACGCCTCCGTCGCAACCGCTTGCCCCACTTGCTTTGCAAAGGCCGTTGTTATTTCAGTACGGGCATTACCGCGGATATCGTAGTCCCGATAGACATGCTGCAGCTTGTTGCCCGGTCCGGGGGCAACATTGGTTGACGCGGAAGCAGTGCTGGTAAATTCAAGTGCTTCGGGCTCCGCCGCCACTGTCGCGCCCTGTTCAACCACCTCAAGCATATCCATTGCGCCCAGATCCACCTCCGGGGCTTCATGGCGTAAGGAAACGACAGGGCCATCATGACTTTCGGCATCATGAATAATACCGGCAACATCATGCGTGCGAATGCCCGATGAAGCCGCACTGCCGGGAACAGGCAAACGCGATGAAGAGGAAGCTATCAGGAAAGACCACAACTCCTGCAAGACATCGAAATTCAACGCGCCAATCTGATCCTCACGTCGTGTGAGAGCGTGCAGAACTTCAACATCTTCCTCCAGTTTCCGGTTTGTGACACGGACGATGAATAATCCGAGAACAGGCGTTGCCAGCAAGGACAACAACATCAGTCCGATAACAATATGCAGGGATCCAATTTGAAACGCCGGCGCTTGAGACAACAACTCCCAATTGGGATTGGCGACCTTGATGACCGAGGCGCGGGCTGCAGCCCCTTCACTCAAGTTATGACTCAGAAGAGTAGCGGACTCGCCTTTCTTGTTGACCTGCTGACGCAATATCACGCCACCCTTACCGGCGATGGCCTTGAGGCTGCTTTCGAAGTCGTTCATGGGTGTCGTCACCAACAGCAGCCCGCCTGCCTTCAAAGCGGCAATCTGATGATAGACCAGGGAGCCATCCGCCTGATGGCTGGCTTCCGGCGCTACCGGGGCCTTGGACGCAATCGCTCGCCTGATCATGTCCTGCTGGGTGAAACTGAGGTTCGTCGGGGTTTCGGATGTGGCCGGAATAACCCGGGCCTCCAGAATTCCGGGCTGAGTGATGTTCAGGCTTTCCACAGGCGAAGCCGCAAGCCGTTTCAATACGGAGGCTTGGCTGGTCAGGTAGCCGTTGACCAGATTCTCAACCTGCCGATCATATACCGCAACCGCCTCGGCTTTTCCGGTTGACTCCGCATGCATCAGCAGGAATGCACCCGCAGTCGTCACCAGCAGCTGGACAGCCAGAATTCCGCCCAAAAACGGTGCCGAGAATTTGTACATGGATTTCAGCTTGACGGCCAATTTGTCGCCCCTCGTGTTGCTGTTGTTCTACTTATGAGCTTTTTGTCAGCATGCATTCAATGCGCGCCGGAATGACCGAAACCGCCCGCTCCCCGCGCGGTCGACTCGAAGGTTTCGACAACCTCCAGTTCGGCTTGCAGCACCGGCACCAGGACATACTGGGCAATGCGTTCGCCCGGCTGGATGGTAAATGCCATCGAGCCCCGGTTCCAGCAGGAAATCATCAACTCGCCCTGATAGTCCGAGTCTATCAGGCCGACCAGATTCCCCAGCACAATCCCGTGTTTGTGGCCAAGGCCCGAGCGCGGCAGAACCAGGCCGGCATAGCCGGGATCGCCGATGTAAATGGCAAGTCCCGTGCCGATCAACACGCTTTGACCCGGCTCCAGGGTCACCGGCTGGTCAAGGCAGGCGCGCAAGTCAAGCCCTGCCGAACCGGAGGTTGCAAAAACCGGCAAGGGAAAGTCCACGCCAATACGGGGATTCAATATCTTGACCTGAAGTTTCATGGGTTCCTACTGTGAAATTTGTTGGGCAATCAGGGTAACCAGCTCCCTGGCGATGAATGTTTTCGGCGCCTTGTCAAGACGACGGCTGCCGCCGTTCCAGAACACCACCATGGCGTTATCATCACTCTGAAAACCGATATCCTGCCGGGAAACATCGTTGCAGGCGATCATGTCCAAGCGCTTGTCGCGCAGCTTGCCCAAGGCATATTCCTCGACTTTCTGCGTTTCAGCGGCGAAGCCAACCACGAACGGCCGCTGCGCATGCCGGGCAATGGTGGCCACAATGTCAGGGTTGCGCACCAGTTCAATCGTCATGGCGTCACCGGCCTTCTTGATCTTGTGCTCCGCCACGCTGACAGGGCGATAGTCAGCCACGGCGGCGGTAGCGATAAAAATATCACAGCCCTCCTCCGTGGCGCTCACCGATGCTTCGAGCATGTCCAGGGCGCTGCCGACATTCAATCGCTTGACGCGATCCGGCGTCGGCAGATGCACCGGTCCGCTGATCAGGGTGACCGTTGCTCCGGCTTCAACGCAGGCTTGCGCAAGCGCATAACCCATTTTGCCGGAACTGTGATTGCTGACGTAACGAACCGGATCAATCGGCTCCCGCGTCGGTCCGGCGGTGATAACCACCCGCCTGCCCGACAGCTTGCCGGTTGCGAACAGTTCCGCGCAATACCGGGCCAGCTCCACGGCTTCCACCATGCGTCCCGCGCCAATGTCACCGCACGCCTGGCTGCCGGAGGCCGGACCGAAAACCGCTACCCCGCGCGCTGCCAGCCCGGCCACATTATCGCGGGTGGGCGGCGACGCCCACATTTGCTGGTTCATGGCGGGAGCCAGGGCCTTCAGCCCGGGGCAAGCCAGCCAAGCCGTGGTCAGCAGGTCATTGGCCTGGCCGGCGGCCAGCCGCGCGATCAGATCGGCGCTGGCCGGAGCCACCAGCATCAGGTCCGCCCATCTCGCCAGTTCGATATGCCCCATGCCCGCTTCAGCCTCGGGATCGAGCAGCTCGGTATGCACCGCATGCCCCGACAGGGCCTGCAGGGTCAGGGGCGTGATGAATTGCTGCGCGGCGGCCGTCATGACTACCCGCACCTCAGCGCCGGCATCACGCAGACGTCGCACCAGATCGGCGCTTTTATAGGCGGCAATGCCGCCGCTGATACCCAGGAGAATACGTTTGTTGCTAAGATTCGCGAGCATTTGGATCAAGGCGGCCGGAAAAACCCAAACGCCAAAGATACCACCTGACAGGAATTACCAAAAGGATTTGATGATGTCGATTACTGACTGGCCGGCGGACGAACGTCCCCGTGAAAAGCTGCTGCATCGCGGCCCGCACTTTCTCTCGGATGCCGAGCTTCTGGCGGTCTTTCTCCGCACCGGCACCACCCGCAAAACCGCTGTTGATATCGGGCGCGACCTGATCGGGCGTTTCGGCTCCTTGCGCAACCTGCTGGAGTCCGACGCCGCCAGCGTCATGGCGCAGGAAGGCATCGGCCCGGCCAAATACGCCTTGCTGATCGCCTCGCTGGAGCTGGGGAGACGCCACCTGGAACAAACCCTGACCGCCGGCGATCTGCTGACCAGCCCGGGCATGGTGCGCAGCTTTCTGCGTTCGCGCCTGCGTCATCAGCGCCATGAAGTATTCTCCGCCCTGTTTCTTGATACCCAGAACCGGCTGCTCTCCTATGAAGAACTGTTTCGGGGAACGCTGGACAGTTGCGCGGTCCATCCCCGAGAAGTCGTCAAACGCGCCATCGCCCTGCACGCCGCCGCCGTTATTTTCGCCCACAACCACCCTTCCGGGCATGCGGAACCCTCCGTCGCCGACCGCCAGATTACCGAGCGGCTGAAATCGGCGCTGGCCCTGGTGGACGTCCGAGTGCTGGATCATCTGGTGGTCGGCGACGGCGATGTCATCTCACTGGCCGAACGCGGTTGGATTTAAATACGGTTTCCGTTGCTGATGCCGATATGATGGCGTAGAATGCGCGACCCCCTGTCCTTGCGACGGGGATCGTCGGTCATTCCCGCGGGAACGGCCACTACTCCTTGCCCTTGCCACTCAGCCTGGGCTGTTAACCCGTAAGGAGCTGTCATGCGTCATTACGAAATCGTGCTGCTGGTCCATCCGGACCAAAGCGAGCAAGTCTCCGCCATGGTGGAGCGTTACACCAACACGGTGAAAGAATCCGGCGGCCAGATTCACCGCCTGGAAGATTGGGGCCGTCGCCAACTCGCCTATCCCATCAACAAGGTTCACAAGGCCCACTACGTTCTGCTGAACGTCGAGTGCGACCAGAAAATCGTTGATGAACTCGGCGAAGCCTTCCGCTACAACGATGCCGTTATCCGTAACATCATCATCCGTCGCGACAAGGCCATTACCGAAGAATCGCTGCTGGCCAAGAGCGCCGAAGAAAAGCGCGCCCGCAAGGCCGCCCGCAGCGAAGAATCCCTGTCCTCTGACAGCGAAGGCTAATCTCCAGGAGAATCGTCATGGCGCGTTTTTACCGTCGTCGCAAGTTCTGCCGCTTCACCGCGGAAAAAGTTGATTACATCGACTACAAAGACACCGAAACCCTCAAGCAGTACGTCACTGAAAACGGCAAGATCGTGCCCAGCCGCATTACCGGCACCAAGGCCCGTTATCAGCGCCAGCTGGCCCTTGCCATCAAGCAGGCCCGCTATCTGGCCCTGCTCCCGTACACCGACAACCATCAGTAAGGGGTGTGAGAGATGGACGTTATTCTTCTTGAGAAGGTCAAGAACCTGGGTTCCCTTGGAGCCCGTGTCAGCGTGAAGCCCGGCTACGGCCGCAACTTCCTGATCCCGAAGGGCAAGGCTGTGCCGGCGACTGAAGCCAACATCGCCGCCTTCGACGCCCGCCGCGCCGAACTGGAGCGTCAGGAAGCCGAAACTCTGGGCGCCGCCCAGGCTCGCGCCGCCCAACTGGCCGAAATTGCTGTCGTCATCGCCGCCAAGTCCGGCGACGAAGGCAAGCTGTTCGGTTCCGTGGGCACCCGTGACATCGCCGAAGCGATTACCGCTGCCGGTGTCACCGTTGACAAGAGCGAAGTGCGCCTGCCAAACGGCGCCATTCGCAACACCGGTGAGTATACCGTCGCCCTGCACCTGCACAGCGATGTGAACGCCGAAGTCAGCGTTACGGTGGTTTCCGAGTAATCTCGGGCAACCGCTGCGAAAAAAGGCGTCGAGCCTCCGGTTCGACGCCTTTTTTCATTCCGGGACCACGGCCACATTCACAACACATTCGATTGCTTGTGTGAACCGCGCCAAGCGGGAATAATAAACGCCGACTCCCCTTACCGACTTGTCCGTACGCAGTCACCGACTGTGGCGGTGAGCGGCTTGTTCCTTTTGCCTTTTTGACCGCCGGTATACCATGCCTCCATCGTTGCCCGCTGAATCCGATGTCGTCACCAGCCTGAAGGTGCCGCCTCACAGCCTGACCCTGGAACAGGCGATCCTGTCCGGCCTGATGGCTGATCCCAGCGCCTGGGATAATGTCACGGAAATCGTCAGCGAAAAGGATTTTTACTCACCCCGGCACAGTCTCATCTTCCGCGCCATCGCCACGTTGATCAACAATGACCAGCCCTGCGATGCCATCCTGGTGATGAAATGGCTGGAGGACATGCA
This sequence comes from Fluviicoccus sp., assembly GCA_036279775.1. Classification (GTDB taxonomy): domain Bacteria; phylum Pseudomonadota; class Gammaproteobacteria; order Pseudomonadales; family Moraxellaceae; genus Fluviicoccus. The sequence goes on from DASUIM010000274.1 coordinate 45,710, forward strand.
ACTGCTGGAGAAGGCCGGCGGCGAATCCTATCTGGGGCAAATCCTGAAGGATGCCCCGGCCACCACCGCCAATATTGAAGCGTATTCTGAACGAGTGCGTGAATTTTCCGTGCTGCGGCAGCTGATCACCAGTAGCGGGGAAATCGCCAATGTCGCCTATCAGCCGAAGGGCCAGTCCGCAGCCACCATCCTGGATCAGGCGGAAACCAAGATTTTCGCCATTGCCGAGCAGCACAAAAGCCGGGATGCCAAAAACGGTCCGCGACTGATCAAGCCCTTGCTGGCGAAGACCCTGGAAAAAATTGACGAGCTCTACCACTCCACCGAACCCATCACCGGCCTGACCACCGGCTTCAGTGATCTGGATAACCGTACCTTCGGCATGCAACGGAGCGACCTGATCATTGTCGCGGCGCGCCCCAGTATGGGGAAAACCACGTTCGCCATGAATCTGGTGGAGAGTGTGATTTTCAATTCCGACCTGCCCGCCGTGGTGTTTTCGATGGAAATGCCTGCCGAACAACTGTTGTTGCGGATGCTTTCCTCGATTGGCGGCGTTGACCAAGGACGCGTCCGTTCCGGCAAGCTGGAAGAAGACGACTGGCCGCGACTGGCCTCGGCGGTGACGCAACTCAGCGACAAGAAACTGTACATTGATGACAGCGCCGCCCTGCCTCCGAACGAAGTCCGATCTCGCGCCCGCCGCGTCGCCCGCGACCATGGCGGCAAGATGGGCTTGGTAATGGTTGACTACCTGCAGCTGATGCGGGTTCCCGGCATGGAGAACAACCGCGTCAACGAAGTGGGTGAAATTTCCCGCTCCATGAAAGCCCTGGCCAAGGAGCTTCAATGCCCGGTCGTGGCGCTGTCGCAGTTGAGCCGGAATCTGGAACAGCGCCCCAACAAGCGGCCCGTCATGTCCGACCTGCGGGAATCCGGCGCCATCGAACAGGACGCCGACCTGATCATGTTCATCTACCGCGACGAGGTGTACAACACCGACTCCAAGGACAAGGGCACAGCCGAAATCATTATCGCCAAGCAGCGTAACGGCCCCATCGGCACCGCCCGGCTGGCGTTCGTCGGCCATCTCAGCCGCTTCAAGGATCTGGCTCCGGAATACTATCGTGCGGATGACGAATAACCATGCGTGACGCCACACTGCTCCTCAGTCGCGAAGCCCTGCTTCATAACGTGTCCCGCGTGCGCGCGCTGGCTCCGCGATCCCGCGTGCTGGCCATGGTCAAGGCCGAGGCTTACGGGCATGGCGCGACCAGCACGGCCGCGTTTCTCGCGCCGCATGTCGATGCGCTGGGGGTGGCGTTTCTGGAAGAAGCGTTGGCGCTGCGCGACGCCGGCATCCTGACGCCGATCGTGCTGATGGAAGGTGTCTTCAACGCCTATGAATTGGCCACCGCCCGCGCCAAGAACATGCACGTCATGGTGCATCAAGCAGAACAGATGGCGTTGCTGGAACAACACCCGCAAGGTCAGCCGCTGACCGTCTGGCTGAAGGTCGACAGCGGCATGCACCGTCTGGGTTTCAGCCCCGCCGCCGCGGAAAAGGCCTACCAGCGGCTGGAAACCATGCCGTCGGTGAGCCGGATCATCCTGTGCAGCCATTTCGCCGCCGCTGATGACGCGGCATCCCCGCAAACCGGGCAACAAATTGCCGAAATGGATGCTCTGGCCGGGCGACTGCCCGCGCTTCCGGTCAGTCTGGCCAATTCAGCCGCCATACTGCGGTTGCCGGATACACACCGGCAATGGGTGCGGCCGGGCATCATGCTTTACGGGTCATCCCCCTTTGCCGACCAATCGGCGGAATTACTGGATTTGAAACCGGTCATGACCCTGACTTCGCGGGTCATTGCCGTCCAATCCCTGGCGGCCGGTCAGCCGGTCGGCTACAGCGCCACCTGGACGGCCGCGCAGGATACCCGGATCGCCGTCGTGGCGATCGGCTATGGCGACGGCTATCCCCGGCATGCCCCTTCCGGGACACCGGTCCTGATTAACAGCCGCCGCTATCCCCTGGTCGGTCGGGTCAGCATGGACATGATTACGGTTGACATCGGGGATGCCGCGGTCAATCCCGGCGATCCGGCCGTGCTGTGGGGGGCGGGATTGCCCGCGGATGAAGTAGCAAGCCATGCCGGAACCATCAGCTATGAACTGTTTTGCCGCCTCACGGCGCGCGTGAGCAGGCTCTGGACCTGAACGGCTTCCGACGAATGGCATGGCGAACCATGCTTCGTCAGCTAGAGTAAATAATGAGTATTGGGCTAAGGGAGGAGGTCAAGGTTAAAACTCGTACACGTTTCAACAGCTTCGACTGGCTTCATGCACAAGGCGCAACCGCCTGATGTCCGTTAAGACGGACCGGACCCCGCTTCGGCGGGGTTTCCATTGGAGCCCTGCGCTCCGGCATCATCCCTGAACTCCTCTGGCTGCGGGCTCTGACAGGTTTCCCGACGTCCTCCGCGTAACTGAATCTGCTTGATCGCCGAATCAGCGGCTTTTTGCAACATCAAGGCCTCCTGCGTCCCCTCTGTTCCCATGCGCTTGCTGAAGGCCTCCAAGGTCGCCATCATGCGGAATCCCCCATTTTGCCCCATCAAGGACAGGGTCAGACCGCTGATTCGTGAGGTTTCACGATTAAGGCTGCGCACCAGAATATCCATCGCTGCCGGATGGCAGGACTTGCCCAGCGCAATAATGACGGCCGCCTGGACTGCCGGGGTGTCATCCATTTCAAAGGTATTGATCAGTTGTTGCAGCGGTCCGTCGTCCAGCGTCCCGGCTTCGGCCATGGCTCCCAGTTGATTGGCGGCATCCACACGCCGGTCAATTTCGGGATCACGCAACTGCTTGGCCAGACGCTTGCCCGGAGACTCTTCCGGAGCCGGCGGCGGTGCTGACAAGGTAACTTCGCCTGCTCCGACAGGCGGATTGGCGGGAGCATCCCCGGGACGATCACAAGCACTCAGCAGGCCAAGCAGCACCAATCCAGCGCCGAATCGCCCCAGTCTGTTCTTTTTATAAGAATTGCCGTTCAACCACCACCCCCCTTACGACAATCTGTGTCGCACATGTCTTTGCCAGTAACCGCCAATGCGCATAAGCTAGCGGGCATCCGATTCTGACCTTTTTTAGGCGTATGAGCAAAATCAAATCTGTTTACAGTTGTCAGTCCTGCGGCGC
>DASUIM010000275.1:0-5208 GCA_036279775.1 Fluviicoccus sp.
TAAACGGTCGGAGCGGCCTGTGCGGTCAGCGGCAGAAGAACAGCGGCACCCACGGCCAGAGCAAGCAGATTACGTTTCATTCTCAAATCCCCTTTCGGTTTAAGGTATGCAGCATCACACTGCCTGGTACATTCTGGTGCGTCTCAACGGACACTTCCCGAAGCACCGCGCTACATGTGACATAATTTGTAACAACTTACCGGGACTGTCAACAATATTTTGCAAAACATTTCAGGTTTTTTTACTTGTTTTTGCAAAATTTACACGTTGGCAGCCCACACCTGATTAGTGCGGTTGCACCAAACTGGATCGACTTGTAACAAAACATTCATTTCCGAGTCAAGCAATCCCGAAAGCGGAAAAGGGTAAAAATTGAACAAAATCACCCGGTTTCACGGTTATTCCCACTGGAATGCGGGCAACACCGTCCGCCCACAGACTGGAAGACAATACCCCGCTGCTTTGGTTCGGATGTTTTTCCAGCGTGGCGCCGTTATCGCCATTGTTCAGCCTGACCCGGAAATATTCCTCACGTTTCAAGGGCTTGGTAACAGAAAAACCGGAGGGAACCTGGAACCCGGCGGGTTGGATGCCGCTACGCTGCCCTTGCCTCGCCAACAGGAATTGACGGGCAAGTATTAAAAATGTAATCCACACGGACTGCGGGTTTCCCGGCAGGCCGATAAAGGCGGTATCGCCAATGCTGCCGAAGGCCAGCGGTTTGCCGGGCTTGATGGCGATCTTCCAGAAATCCAGCTTGCCGATCTGCTCCACTGCGGCTTTGACATGGTCTTCCTCGCCCACTGAAACTCCGCCGGTACTGATGACCACCTCTGCCGAAAGCCGGGCGGTTTCCAGCGCCGTGAGTGTATCGGACAGGTTGTCCGCGACAACTCCCAGATCAATCGCTTCACAATCCAGTCGGTCAAGCAGGGCTTTCAGCAGGAAACGGTTGCTGTTGTAGATCTGGCCGTCATGCCGAAGCGGTTGTCCCGGCTCGACCAATTCGTCGCCGGTACTGAGGATGGCCACCCTGAGCCGCCGGTAAACGGTTACTTGCCCAACGCCGAGTGAGGCCAGCATGCCGATCGCTGCCGGTCCCAAGCGGTCGCCCGCCCTGAGAATGCCTGTACCGGCAAGGATGTCCTGCCCTGCCTTGCGGACGTTTTCACCGGGACTAACGCCCAGTTGCAGGGTAACTTCCCCTTCCTTGCAAGTGATGCAGTTTTCCTGCATGACGACGGCATTCGCGCCTTCCGGAATCACCGCGCCGGTGAAAATGCGCGCGGCCGTCCCCGGCTGCAGTGGCTCCGGGTGACAGCCGGCCGGAATGCGCTGGCTGATGGCGAGTGTTAACGGCAGGCGCCCCAGACTGCCGGTATGGATAGCATACCCGTCCATGGCGCTGTTATCCCGTGGCGGCACATTGACGGGGGCAAGTATATCCAGCGCCAGTACCCGGTTCAGGGCCTGATCCAGGCTGACCGTTTCAGTTTCGGGTAGGCGGTTTTGTCCGGCCTGTTGCAAGAGGGCAACCGCCTCCGCGACCGGCATCAACGCTGTCGGCGCCTCGATGCCTGAACATCCGCAATCACTCATGGTTAACCCCGCGATTCGCAAAAGGCGGCCTGCTTCAGGTGCGGCACGAAATTGCAGGGGCGATTCCGGTTATCCAGTTGCGCCGAGAGAATATGCTGCCAGGCGGTGCGGCAGGCATTGGTGGAGCCGGGCAGGCAGAAGATCACGGTGTTATTGGCCAGTCCGGCGACGGCCCGCGATTGCAGGGTGCTGGTGCCGATTTCCTGCAGGGAAAAATGACGGAAAAGCTCACCAAAACCCTCAACAGCCTTGTCAAAAAGCACAGTCACGGCTTCCGGCGTGCTGTCGCGGCCGGAAAATCCGGTGCCGCCGGTGATGATGACCGCCTGGGTCAGGGGATCGGCGACCCATGCCGATACGACAGCGCGGATCTGGTAGATGTCATCTTTCACAATGCGCCGGTCCGCAAGCAGATGCCCCGCTTCTGTCAGGGCGTCCACCAGAAATTGTCCCGACGTGTCGGTTTCCAGCGAGCGGGTATCGGAAACGGTGAGAACGGCGATCTGGAGGGGAATGAAAGGCTTGTCTGCTTTGTTGTGGCTCATGGCGGCGACTCTGACATATAAAGTAGTTAATGTTCGGAAAGTGACCTTGCGGAATTGGTCAGCCTCCGGTCATGTTCATGAATCGGACAATCCGGGGTTCTTCATCGTCCAGATTGAAATAATGGCGTTCGGGTTTCAGGGGCAAGGCATCGATGATTGCCTGCCTTAGCGGCGCGTCATCTTCCGGGTTGGCGCGCAGCACCTGTTTCAGGTCGGCGGAGTGCTCGTTGCCCAGACAGAGCAGCAACCGCCCGTCCACGGTCATGCGTACCCGGTTGCACGTGCTGCAGAAGTTGTGGCTGTGCGGTGAAATGAAACCCAGGCGGCTGGAAGAATCGGCCATGCGAAAATAGCGGGACGGGCCGCCGGTCTGGTCGGTGGCGGGCAGCAAGGGATAGCGGCGGCTGATAATCTGGCGGATGTCTTCACTGCTCATGAAGGTTTTGGCGCGGTCATGTTCGTCGATATGACCCAGCGGCATTTCTTCAATAAAGGAAAGGTCCAGTTCCCGGTTCCGGGCAAACTCCACCAGCGGCAGGATTTCATCGTCATTGCGGCCGCGCAGGATGACCGCATTCAGCTTGGTGCGCTGAAAGCCGGCTTGTTGTGCAGCGTCGATGCCGGCCAGGACATCGTGCAGGTTGCCGGTGCGGGTAATGGCGCGAAACTTGTCCGACTGCAGGCTGTCCAGACTGATGTTGATGCGGCTGAGACCTGCGTCGCGCAGGGATTGTGCCATTTTCGCGAGCTGAGAGCCGTTGGTGGTCAGGGTCAGTTCGCGCAATCCCGGCAAGGCAGCCAGATTTTCCACCAGCCAGCGGATGTTCGGCCGCACCAGCGGTTCGCCGCCGGTCAGTCGCAGCTTGGTGACGCCCATGTCGACAAAAGCTTTACCGACGCGCCAGATTTCTTCCAGGCTGAGAATTTGATTTCGCGGCATGAACTGCATGTCTTCACTCATGCAGTAGACACAGCGGAAATCACAGCGGTCTGTCACGGACAAACGTACGTAGGTGATTTCGCGTCCAAAGCCGTCAATCAGACGTGAGGTCATGACCGGATGTTTCCCAAGAGCCTGAGTGCATTATAGTCCCGGCCAGGGTCTGTCCGGGTACTAGCCGATTGGCGGGCTGGCCTCCCGCCCTTTGGCTTCCTGCCACAAGTGTTCCATTTCATCGAGATCGCTTTCGGTCAGGGTTTTGCCCTGCGCCCTCAGCCGGTCTTCAATATGATTGAAACGACGCACGAACTTTTCGTTGGTCAGCTTCAACGCCTGTTCACTGTCGACGTCCAGATGCCGCGCCAGATTGACGACACCGAACAGCAGGTCACCAACCTCCCCCGGCACCGCCTCCGGGTGCTCGCGCAGGGCCAGATCGATTTCGTCAAGCTCCTCGTGCATCTTCACCACCACCGCGCGCGGATCATGCCAGTCAAAACCGACCTTGGAAGCCTGCTTTTGCAGCTTCTCGGCCCGCGCCAAGGCTGGCAGGCCCGAGGCGACAGCATCCATGAAATGGGCTCTCTGCCCCTTGCCCGCCTTTTCTTCCGCCTTAATAAGTTCCCATTGGGAACTGACTTCTTCAGGGGTCAATCCGGTCTGATCGGCAAACACATGCGGATGCCGTCGGACCAGCTTGGCGCTGATGCCGTTAACCACGTCGGAAAAGTCGAACAGTCCTTGCTCGCGGCCGATCTGGGCTTGGAACACCACCTGTAACAACAGGTCGCCCAATTCCTCACACAGATGGCGGTAGTCGCGGGAGGCAATCGCTTCCGTGACTTCATGGGCTTCTTCAATAACATATTTCGCCAGACTGTCAAAGGTCTGTTTACGATCCCAGCTGCAGCCGTTCTCGGCGCGCAGCGCGGCCATAATGTCAAGCAGGTCTTGCAGCGTATAGCTTTTATTATCCGGCATGGTAGTCAATTCCGGGGCTGGCTGGTGGTCAGGCGGCGGGCCGCGATCACGTTCGGCTGCTGTTCAATCCGTGCCAGCAGGCGGCTTAGCTGCCCCAGGCTTTCCACTTCGACTATGATTTCCATGGAAGCGGTGCCGTCCTGCTTGTTGGACGCGGTATGGACGCCGGTGACGTTGACATGCTCGTTGGCTAGCACCGCCGTGATATCGCGCAGCAGGCCGGTACGGTCCCAGGCCTGTACATGGATGTTCACCGGTTGTACCGTGCCGACCGTTTGCTGCCAGCTGACCTCGATAATGCGGTCAGGCTCTTCTTCCTGCAATTTCAGCAACTCGCTGCAACCCACCGCGTGCACACTGATGCCGCGGTTATGGGTTATGTAGCCCACCACCGGTTCACCGGGAATGGGACGGCAGCAGCCGGCGACGTGGGTCAGTACATTGTCCATGCCCTCGACGATGACACCGCTGCGCGAGGCCTTGCGCCCCTTGTGCAGCAGGATGGCTGGCGGTTCGGAGGGGGCTTCCTGCGGCAGGCTTTCGGCGATCAGCCCGACCACATGCGAGGGACGGATGTCGCCGGCGCCGATACCGGCGAGGATGTCATCGGCAGTCTTGACGTTCAGCCGGGCGGCATAGTCGGCCAGATTGACATGCTTGAGCGTCAGCGCCAGCCGCGCCAGATCCTTTTCCAGATATTCGCGGCCAACCGCGATATTGTTTTCGCGATCCTGCAGCTTGAACCACTGCCGCACCTTGGCCTGCGCGCGGGTGGTGCCCAGATAGCCCAGGCTGCCGGACAGCCAGTCCCGGCTGGGCGAGCCGCCCTTCTGGGTCAGCACTTCCACCTGATCGCCTGTTTGCAGGCGGGTGTTCAGCGGCACGATGCGGCCGTTGACCTTCGCCCCCCGGCAGGAGTGCCCCAGCTGGGTATGGATGGTGTAGGCGAAATCAAGCGGGGTGGCGCCCGCTTCCATATCAATCACATGGCCGTCGCGGGTAAAGACGTAGACCCGTTCATACTTGATGGACTGGCGGATCTGGTCGGCGAGGATATCAATCTGGCCTTCGCCCATGTCCTCCTGCCATTCCAGCACCTGCCGCAGCCAGGCGATCTTGCTTTCGTATCCGGCGTCCTTGGAG
>DASUIM010000276.1:0-1787 GCA_036279775.1 Fluviicoccus sp.
CCGGCGCCTGGCGCATCGCCTTTGCCCCGGACAAGCAGGAATTCTTCCAGGTCATCCACGGCCGCGTCCGCCTGCATGCCGACCACGGCCCCACCCACACCATTGGTGCCGGGGAGGCCGCCATCATCCCGCCCGGCTTTACCGGCGTGTTTGAAGTGCTGGAAGCCGTGCGCAAATACTATGTGATCGTGGAAGGCTGACGGAGTTGGGGCGTAACCCGCTATAATCGGCGGCTGACTTCACCCGGATGCCTTCATGAAACGCAACAAGTCCCAGCCGCTGCCGCTTCCCGCCGAGGAGCTGCAAACCCTTGATGAACACCTGCGCTCCGAACATGCCCCCGAAGGGACGTTGACGCTCAACCAGCTGCGCGGCTTTCTCTACGCGGTTGCCAGCAGTCCCACGGCGCTGGGTCCCAGTGACTGGCTGCCGGTGATCTGGGGCAGCGAGGATGACTTGAAGCCGGAAGACGAGCAGCCGTCCGACGGTGCCCCCCAGGGCATGGCGCGTATTCCCGAGCAGGCCAAGGATGTATTGCAGGTCATAATCTATCTGTACGGCCTGACCGACCGCGCCCTGAAGGATGAAACCTTCAAGCTGCCGGCCGATTGCGTCTGGAGCGACGACGAGGAAACCTCGCGGCCACTGCGGGAGTGGTGCCAGGGCTTGCTGGTGGGTCACGGCTGGCTGGAGGATGTCTGGGATGAAGGGCTGGCCGACCTGAAAAAGCGTGAAGACCTGACCATGAAGCAGGAAGTCACGGCGGCGCTGGCCATGCCGACCCTGTTTGCCGATGTGGAGGGCGCGCTGGCCAAGGCCCCCAATCCCGACGAACTGCGTGGCCGCCTGCCGACCATCGCCGCTTCCATCCTGCCGAATTCGTTGGGCATCTACGCCCGCATCGGCCGCGAGTTGCTGCGGCTGGAACGCCTGCGCGCCCAGAATCCCGAGGAGCCGAAGATTGGCCGCAACGACCCGTGCCCCTGCGGCAGCGGCCAGAAATTCAAGAAGTGCTGCGGCGCGTAAACGACGAGCGGGCGGAGGATTTCTTCGCCCAAGCCCGGCAAAAGGCGGCATAATAGCTGCCAGTTTTTTATCCCACCGGAAAATCATCATGTCCCACCTGCCTTCCGCCCAGGAACTCATTGCCTTGGACGAATTCCTGCAATCCGACCGTTGCCCGCCGGACACCTTCAACCTGGCGGCGCTGCGCGGCTTTATCTGGGCGGTGCTGGCCAGCCCGGTGCCGCTGGCGCCAGACGAGTGGATGCCGCTGATCTGGGAAGGGGAAGAGGGCGAGGAAAATCCGCGCTTCAGCAGCGAGGAAGAGGCGGGCATGGTCATGGGCACCATCATCGCCCTGTATGATCACGCCGCGCAGCTGGCGGAAGACAACGTCAGCCCGATTCCCGCCGATTACGCCTTCAACGCCGATCCGGAGCTGATGGTTGACCTGATCGACTGGTGCCAGGGCTTCCTGGCCGGTCACGACTGGCTGCAGCAGGTGTGGGATCAGGTGTGCGAGGCCTATGCCAAGGTCGCCGATGCTGAGATCAACCTGTCTGAAGAAATCAACAACGTGATCAATGTGGTCGGCCTGTTCGCCGGGTATCCGGAAGTGCTGGATCATCTGGAAGACCCGAAGGCCGTGGCCGCCGACCTGCCGATGGTGGCGAAGGACGTGCTGCCGCAAGCCCTGCTGGCCTATGCCCGCACCGGCCTGGAATTCTGCGACGAGCAGATTGAAATGGAAGAAGCGGAAAACGCGGGCTGAGCCGCCGGAGCGG
>DASUIM010000277.1:0-16451 GCA_036279775.1 Fluviicoccus sp.
CTGGCGTCGGTAGTGCACGACCATTCCGACCGCAAGCTGGTGGCCGCCGCGCTGGAGGCGCTGAAGAAAGGGCCGTGCCGCATTGTCAATGCCGCCGACACGGACTGGTACGACTGGCTGGATGAACTGCACAAGAACGGGGTCGAGGTACTGCAACTGCTGCCCGGATGGTCCCACGACAAATGGCTGGAAAAGAAACACCCATGAACGATTTCTTCCGATTTCCCCATACCCCGCACATCGCCTGGCTGGGTTCCGATTCCCCCCGCGATGACAAGGTGCTGACCCCTGTCGAGATCGAGGCCTTGCTGGCCGGTCCGGTAACGCTGGAAGAGAAGCTGGACGGCGCGAACCTGGGCATTTCGGTGGGTGAAGACGGTGCCGTGCGGGCGCAGAATCGCGGCCATTATCTGGAGCGGCCGTTTCCGGGCCAGTTCGAGAAGCTGGAAATGTGGCTGCGCCGTTATGAGGATGTGCTGTTCGATGCGCTGGGGGAAAACCTCATCCTGTTCGGCGAATGGTGCGCGGCACGGCATTCGCTGGACTATACCGGCTTGCCGGGCTGGTTTGTCGGCTTTGATGTCTATGACCGCCAGCGTCAGGCGTTCTGGTCGACCCGGCGGCGCAACGCTTTGCTGGCGCGGTTGGGCTTGCCCGCCATCCGCTGCATCGGGGAAGGACAATATACGCTGGAGCAATTGAAGGAGCTGGTGATGCACGCTTCCAGCCAGTACCGCGACGGCGTGCTGGAAGGCATTGTGATTCGTCATCAGGATGACGACTGGCTGCTGAACCGGGCGAAGCTGGTGCGCCACGATTTCACGCAGGCGATCCAGGAGCACTGGCGCAAGCGGCGCATTGAGTGGAATGACCTGAAGGACGGTTACTGACCGCCGGACTGTTGCGAACAGTACAGTTGCTCTCCGGGTGCGTGCTGCTTTGACAGCAGCGTTTCCATGGGGGCATTGATTTTTCGGTGTTTTTTTTTGGCATGAATCTCGCTTATGACAGGGATAAGCTATCGGAGAGTGATTCATGCGCGTTGTGGGACTGTCGGGGGGGCTGAGCAGGCCTTCCCGAACCTTGGGGCTGGTTCAGGCCATCCATCATCATCTGGAACAACGGCCGGGCGTGGTGACAACCCTGCTGGATTTCGCCGATTGCGCCACCGCGTTTGGAGCGGTGCTGGACCGGCGGGACCTGGCGGCGGAACAAGCCGCGCAGCTGGCGGCGCTGGAGGCCGCCGATATTGTGGTGATCGCCGCGCCGGTGTTTAAAGCGGCCTATCCCGGCCTTTTCAAACACTTCTTCGACCTGCTGGATCGTCAGGCCCTGGACCGCAAGGCGGTCATCCTCGCCGCCAATGGGGCCAGCGCCCATCATGCCCTGATCATTGAAAGCCACCTGCGGCCCCTGGCCAGCAGTCTGGGCGGCTATACCGTGCCGACCGGCATCTACAGCCAGACCAGCGATTTCAGCCAGTATGCGCTGACCAACCCCGATATCCATGCCCGCATCGCCGACGCCGTGAGCGAGGCTTGGGCCTTGCAAGGCCTGTTGCGCAGGCCGTCGCCGGTTTTGCCGGTCGGGCTGAACGCGGCCTGACGCAAGCCTGGAATCACATACCTTTACCGACCCTTTCGGCCGGTCCCTCGGGACCGGTTTTTTTTTGGCCCGTCATTACGGGTTGTTGCATTGGCAGCAGCCCGGTCGGCGGTTGTTGCATCCGAAGCAGACGGTGACTGTTATTTTCTATTTAAGCTATTGAAAATTAATAATTAAAATTTGATATGCCGGTGGCATGCCTTCTGCAATGGTTGGAGCAGGTTTATATCAACAGAGGAAAACCGTGATGTCATTCATTCGTAGCACCGATGCCGAACTGCTGGCTTTTGTGGAGCAGGCCAAAAAGGATTACGCCAAATCGCTGCGTATCCTGACCGAAACCGGCACGCTGTCCGCCACCCGGACGTTCCAGCCTTACCTGCGCGTACCCGGTACGGACAAGGTGGTGGCGCTGAATCCGCCCGATGTGTGGGCGGACGAAACCGAGGTCAAGGCGGTGGTGGCCGGTTATGACGGTACCGTCTATCACGGTCCGGAACGCGCGGGCGGGCAGGGCAAGCGCTATGCCGACATCTTCAAGGCCAATCCGGAGGTGAATGTGGTGATTCACGTGCACGGCCCGTATCTGGGCGCGTGGGCCGCTACCCATCGCACGCTGCCGATCCTGTATGCAGCGGCGCAACGTCATACCCTGGCGCGCGAGATACCGGTGTATATCGACCGCCGCAACGGCGAGTCCGCCTTTATCAACGACGTGATCCGCAAGGACGCCAATACGCCGGCGATTCTGGAGGCGAACGGCGGTGCGACGTTCTGGGGGAAAGGCATTATCGAGGTGTCCAAGTACATCCTGATTCTGGAGGAAGGCGCTTACTTCCAGGCGGTGGCCGAGTCCTTGGGCGGCGCCCGTGAGTTCGGGCCGGGTGTGCTGGAGCAACAATGGGGAATGGGTTTTGTGAAGAAGGCCGCGCAGGCCGCCTGATGCATCAACGGGCATAACGATAATAACAGCGACACGTGGGTTGAGCGTTAACGGCGGTTTCCAATGGGTCTTGGAACCGCCGTTTTTTTAGGGGCGGGATTACACGCCCACCAGTCGCAGATCCGGCTTCCCCTTCAAGGTACTTTCCACCACCGCACCCAGCGTGTTTTCCTCATAGGCTTTGTACAGCGAGGCATAGAATCCGCCCTGACCGACCAGTTGCTCATGGGGTCCCAGTTCCACCAGTTTGCCGTTGCGGATCACGGCAATCCGGTCGGCATCGCGGATGGTGCTGAGGCGGTGGGCGATGATGATCGCCGTTCGTCCCTCGCACAGTCGCCGCAACGCGCGCTGGATGCGACGTTCCGTCTGCACATCCACTGCCGACGTGGCTTCATCCAGCACCAGAATGGCCGGATCGGCGACATAAGCCCGCACCAGACACACCAGTTGCCGCTGGCCGTGACTGAGATGCGAGCCCAACGGCCCGACATCCGTCCGGTATGCATGCGGCAAACTCTCCAGCACTTCATCCGCACCCAGATCCCGTGCGGCGGCGATCAACTGCTCATCCGTGGCATCCGGCGCTGCCAGCCGCAGGTTGTCGAGGATGGTGCCGCTGAACAATACATTGTCCTGCAACACCACGCCGACATGCCGCCGCAGGTTGTGCTGGGCGATGTCGCGCACGTCATGGCCATCAATCGTCACCTTGCCGCTGCTGACATCGTAGAAACGGGTCAGCAACTGCACCAGCGTGCTTTTGCCATGACCGGTCGGGCCGACAATCGCCAGTACTTCGCCCGCTTTCACCTGCAGGTCCAGGCCGTGGATCACCGGCTTGGCGGCGCGGCTGTCATAGGCAAAGCGCACATCGTGGAAACCGACCTCGCCGTTGACCTTGCCCAGATACGTGGGTTCATCGGCATCGCGCACTTCCGGCGGCGTGTCGAGCATCAGGAAGATGCGCTGGGCGCAGGCGGTGCCGTTGGCGTAGCGTTCGAACAGGTCGCTGAGTTCCTGCAACGGACCCAGGAACAGGAAGACATAGAACAGGCTGGCGGCGATCTGGCCGAGGGTGATTTCCCCCAGCGCCACGCCGCGCGCGCCCACCACCAGCAGCAGCGCCATGGCCGTGGTGGTGAGGACGGCGGTGAATGGGGCAAACCAGCTGGAGCGGATATTGCCGCGCACCAGCGCATGGTTGAAGTCCCATAGCAGGCCGCGATATTTGTCGAGATTGGCGGCTTCCTGCCCGGTTTGCTTCAACACCCGCACCCCGGCCACCGTTTCCACCAGATGCGCGGTGAAGCGGCTGCGGTTTTCGGCAACGATGCCCCAGTTGCGCTGCGAGATGCGCTTGAACAGCGCCGTGGCCCCGAACAGGACCGGCACGATACCGGCGACACTCCAGAACAGGGCGGGGGAAATCGACCAGAGCATGATGCCCGCAAACAGGCAGCGCAGGATGGCGGACAGCAGTTCCGGCGGACCCTGGATCAGCAACGGCTCCAGCGTATTGACATCGCTGTCGGCGCGGGCGGTGATGCGTCCGGCCTTGGTGCGGTCGAAATAGCCGACGCTGAGCGCCTGCACATGGGTGTAAACCCGCACCCGCAGGCTGTTGATGACACTGATGGCGGCGTTGCCGCCCAGGTATTGCCCCAGTCCGGCCAGTGCAAAGCGGCCGCTCCAGGTCAGCGCCAGTCCCAGCGCCGCCAGACCCACCACGTGGTAGTCGACGATGATCTTGCCTGCCTGTTGCAGCAGGCCGTCGTCGATCACCACCCGCACCAGCCAGGGCCGCAGGAAGATGGTGAAGACCAGCAGCACTTCGACAAGAATGGCACCGAGCACCCACTTTTTGACCGGGGCCAGCAGAGGCAGCAGCCGCCAGAACATGCCGCGTTCCAGCGATTGCTGCGCCAGCGCTTCTTCCAGTTCAATGTCACTCAGGGCGCGGTTGCCCTTGACCATGTTCACCATGTCATAACCCCATGAGTTCGCGATAGGCAGTGTTGTTGGCGGCCAGTTCGGCATGCGTGCCCTGGGCGACAATGTGTCCGTCGGCCAGCAGCAACACACGGTCGGCCAGCAGGATGGTGGACAGTTTGCTGGACACGATCAGCACGGAAACCGTGCGGCCCTGGTGCTCACGGAAACGGCGGATGTTGTCGAGAATGGTTTTCTCGGTGTTGGCGTCGAGGGCGCTGGTGGCGTCGTCCAGACCGAGGATGGAGGCCTTGGCCAGCAGCGCGCGGGCCAGGCAAATGCGCTGGCGCTGGCCTCCGGACAGGGTGACGCCGCGATCGCCCAGCCGGGTTTCAAAACCGTGGTCGAGCCGCTCCAGCACCTCGTCGGCAGCGGCCAGCCGCAGCGCTTCGTGCAGTTCTTCCCGCGTGGCGTCGGGTTTGGCCTGACGCAGGTTGGCGGCCAGCGTGTCGGAAAACAGGAAGCTTTCCTGGGTAACCACATGCACGTGCCGCCGCAGATCGCTGCTATCGAGACGGCGAACGTCGCGCCAACCGAGACTGTCGGAGCCGATGGCGACTTCGCCGCGGCGCGCCTCCACCAGACGCGGCAACAGCCCCATCAGCGTACTTTTGCCGGAGCCGGTGGTGCCGACCAAGGCGACGATTTCGCCGGGATTCACCTGTAGCGACAGGTCGTGCAGCACATCCTTGCCGCCACCCGGCGCGGCAACGCTGACCCCGGTCAGACGGACGCCCAGCGGGGCTTCCGGAACCGTCTCGGTACCGCTGACAATGGCCGGTTCGGCATCCAGCAATTCCCACAGGCGGGCGGCGGAGGAACGGGCATCGGCAAAGACCTGCATCACGCGGCCGATACCTTCAATACGCAGGATCAACGTGTTGGCCATCAGCACCGCGGCCACCAGTTCACCGATGTTGAGTTTGCCCTGGCCGACCAAATGCGCGCCCCAGGCCAGCACCCAGACATGGCCCAGAGCAATCACGATCTGCGGCAGCGGGATATGCGAGGCGGCGTAGGCGAGGGCGGTGCGGGAGTGCGCGGCAAACTCGCCGACCTGGCCGTTGAAGCTCTCGATGCGCGACGGCTCCAGCGCAAAAGCCTTGATCACGCGCACGCCGTTGACCCCTTCGCTGAGGTTCTGGTTGACGCCGTCGTAAGCCGCACCAACGGCGCGGTCTAAGGTCACCAGCTGGTCGGTTTCGCGTACGAAGATGGTCATGCCCGCCAGTGTGAACAGCAGCGGCACCAGCCCCAGCCAGGGGTTGTACCAGCAGAGGATGCCGACGGCGGCGACCACCACCATGCCGGTTTCAAACACCTGCCGCCAGAAGTTGATCAGGGCGTCACGCAGCTTGTCGGCGTCGCGGGTGGTGCGGGTAATCATGCCGCCGACGCCATGTTGCCAGTGGTAGCTGAGGTCGAGGCGCTGCACCTGCGTCAGGATGCGTTCGCGCAGGATGAACAGCAGGTCCTGGCCGATGATCAGCGCCATCAGCCCGGCGGCGTATTGCAGCAGCCCGCGCGCCAGCGCCACCCCGAACAAAATGGCCAGCCAGTGCAGGGCGACGGTGTAATCCAGCGAGCCGTCCGCTGTCCTGACCACAGCAACGCCGTGGGCGACATCGTTGACGGCTTTGCCGATCAACCATTGCTGGCCGGAGAGGCTGAGATTGACCACCGTGAACAGCGCGGCGGTGAGGGTGAAACGCCACGGCATGTGACGGTAGAGCGCCAGACAGCGCAGCAGGGGATAGCGGGGATTGTTCATGCGCGGGACAGGACCGGAAGATTCAATCCGGGAACAATTGCAATCCACGGGCCAAGGTTTTCAATATCTTGATATTCTATATATATCAACAGTTTGATTTGATTCTATGCAGTGGTTTTCAAGGTATCTGCTGATTGCTGAACATTTCACGGACGCGCGGATGTTGCCGGTGAAACAGTAAAAAGCCGCCTGCATCCCAGACAGATGGCAGGCGGGTAAAAAGTTGCCCAGCAATGGTTTTAGAACTTCAGCGTGGACTGTACCCCCCAGGTGCGGGGCGAGCCGACGCTGACCGGGTAGGTGCCGTTACCGTTGACGATCTGGTTCAGGTAAGCCACGTTCTTGTCGGTAAGGTTATTGACGAAGGCGCTGACCTGCAGCTTGCGGTTGGCGGCCGGCTCATAGCTGATGCGGGCGTTGCCGATGGTGAAGGCCGGTGTCTCCTGGATCGGGTCATTCTGTACCGTGGCATTGTGGAAGATATGACTGCGATAGGACCAGTCCGTGGCCAGCACCACCTTGCCCGCCGAGGTGTTCAGCGTGTATTCGGTATCCAGCCGCACCGAGGTGCGCGGCGTGCGGTAGAACTCGTTGCCGCTGGCGTTCAGGCTGACCGGCCCGACCTTATAGTCAAAATCGGTGTATTCCGAGCGCAGCAGGCCCAGACTGCCGCCAATGCGCCATTCCGGTACCGGGAAGGCATCCGCTTCCAGCTCAAAGCCCTTGATGTTGCCGTCGGACTGCCCGGCGGCGCTGGTGGTCACCACGCCGGTCACCGGATCGGTCACCTTTTGCTGGATGTTCAACTGCAGGTTCTTGATGTCGTAGTAGAACAGCGCGGCGTTCAAGGTCAGACGGCCTTCCAGCCAGGTGGTTTTCGCTCCCAGTTCATAGTCGGTCAGGGTTTCGGGATCGGTTTCAATGATGGCGCCGTTGACAATCGACTGGTTGAAGCCCCCCGACCGGAACCCGGTGGCGATGCGGGCATAAGTCAGTACATCCTTGCTGAACTTGTACTCCGGGGTGATGTCCCAGGTTGTCTTGGTCCAGTTGTTATCCTTTTTCAAGCGGTTGGCGCTGAAATTGCCGGTTCCGGTGACGCCGCCGGCCTGCCACCAGGCATAGGGCGTGAAATCGACAATGCCCTGATTGGCGTTGGTGTCGGTAACGGTCAACGTGGTTTCATCGATGGCCTTGGATTCCCGGGTCACGCGCAGGCCCAGCGACAGCGACAGACGGTCATCGAAGCGGTATTTGCCGTTGGCAAACAGCGCCTTGCTTTCGGAAGACTGGTCCCAGGACGCTTCGGTGTACTGTTCGTTGATGGTGCCGGACTTGAAGCGGGCGGTGCGGGTGGAGGAGTCGGCATCCAGCTTGTAGTAGTAAGCGCCCAGAATCCAGCTTAGCGCCTGGTTGACCGGCGAACTGAGCCGTAATTCCTGCGAGAGCTGGTGGGAGCTGTCAACCCCGACGGAGCCGGTACGGATCAGGGTGCTGCCGAGCGGCACACCGGGCAGGGTCAGTGTGCTGCCTTCACCGTCCACCAGGCCGGTAATGGCGGCCAGCGTCAGATCGCCCAGCCGCCAGTTCAGTTTAAGCGTCACGTTGTCGCGCTTGTCCTTGCCGTAGCCGTCACCGCCCCAGAAATCACTGTAGGCGTTGGGACTGATGCCGTAGGAAGGAAGATAGCCCCCGCCTGAGGCAATCTGTGCGGCCGTTTGCCCCTGGGTAATGAGGCCGCCGGGGTTGGGGATGGTGACGGCGCTGCCGGGGGCGTTGCGGCCGCCGACACTGTAGCTGGGTGTGTTGGCGCTATCCACGGTTCGCGTCGAGACAATCAGTTGCGCGTCCACGTTCGGTGTGAAATTGGCCAGCAGTTGGAAGCGGGCGTTAAAGTCCTTCAACTGCGGGCCGTCCTTGTCGTTAAGGATATTCTTGGCCCAGCCGTCATAGCTTTCGTAATAAACCG
The DNA here is from genome assembly GCA_036279775.1 of Fluviicoccus sp. Lineage (GTDB taxonomy): Bacteria > Pseudomonadota > Gammaproteobacteria > Pseudomonadales > Moraxellaceae > Fluviicoccus. The sequence continues at coordinate 8,281 of DASUIM010000277.1, forward strand.
AGGCGCGACCGGCCAGCACCTTGTCGATCAAGGCGCCGCCGACAGCGGTTTCAGCCGTCCGCGTGTTGTAACTGCCATAGCCCAGCCTGGCATAGCCCTCTTTGTCGAAAGTCGGTTTCTTCGAGACATAGTGAATGGCGCCGCCGGTGTTGTTCTTGCCCCACAGCGTGCCTTGCGGGCCACGCAGCACTTCCACCCGCTCCAGGTCATACAGCGGGAAACTCTGGTTCTTTTGCAGACCGACCACAACCTCGTCGACATAGACGCCCAGCGGCCCGTCCTGGTTCTGGTTGGGATCGTTGGTGCCGATGCCGCGCAGGAACCAGCGCGGCTTGCCGGTGCGGCCGCCGCCCTGGGCGGAGAGGTTGGGCACCAGGCGCTCGATGTCGGTGGACAGCACCACGTTCTTCTCGCGGATGGCATCCCCTTTGACAGCGGTAATCGGAATCGGCACGTCCTTCAGCTTCTGGGTGCGCTTCTGCGCGGTCACGACCACCGCGCCCAGTTCCTCGGTCTTTTCCAAGCGGCTGTCGGTTTCGGTTGCGTTGACGCTATCGGCGGCGGTCGACGCAACCGGGGTTTCTTCGGCGAGAGCCGGGCTGACGCCCAAGGCGGACGCCAGCAGGATGCCACTGACGGCGACTGTCAGGGGATGCCGGAAAAAGACAGGACGGGTTGCGGCGTTAATCAGGCTGGAGCGGGAAAGCCGCCGCCGGGGATTGCGGTTCATGACAATATCCTCGAAATGATAATGACCGTGCGGCTGCCAACGGGAATCGCACGGAAGGGCACGGGTTCATTTCGGGGGATAGCAGAAAGCATGCCATATAAATCTATTTTTTTAAGATTATGAATTTAAAGTGTTATTTAAGATTTTTCTATTTGTTGATAATGAAATTGATTATTGGTGGCAACACGATTGTTGTTGAAATAATCGCAGTGCTGCCTGAAACAAGACAGGAGAAAAATGATTATATTTCCGGGTTGATTAAGGCTTCATCTATATGCCGGAAAATATATTTTAAATACCGTTGCTTTCTCAACAGTCCGCATGAATATTCTGCTGGAAAAAACGCAATCGGGCGTATGGATTTCGCTGTGGTCATGATGATTCCGGTCGAGCGGATCATGAATTGCCCGGCGCATGGAAATCAAAGTAAAACCATGAAAAACAGTGAGATAGGTGTATTACTCCTTCGGGTTGGCGCGGACTGTTACGCCGCGTATTTCCGGGCTGGCACGGATTCTGCTCTAGGGGAAATGTCACCACGGCAGTACTGACTGCCTCCAAGGAGCGAAACAACATGACGACACCGCAATCCGCATCCGCCGCCCCGGTTGAACTCTGGTACACCCGCTGCGGCTCCGCCACCGCCTCGGCGCTGGCCATCCGCAAGCAATGGCTGCAACAGGAGTTCGCCAAGCCCGGTACCGTGCTGCATTCCCTGCGCGAATCGGACAGCCTGGCCGTGCGCAACGCCCACTATCACCACCAACTGACCGGCCTGTTCCGCGAGGGCGGGAATATCCCCCCGATCTGGGCCAAGGGCCAGGGCAATGATACGGTGGTGGTCGGCATCACCTGGCTGGATGAATACCAGGGCATCCTCACCCGCGCTGACAGCGGCATCAAGACCCCCGCCGACCTGAAGGGCAAGCGCCTGGGCATTCCCCGTCACGCCAAGGCCGTGATCGACTTCCAGCGCGGCGCGGCGCAGCACGGATTTGAAACCGCGCTGAAACTGGTGGGCCTGACCGTGCAGGATGCCGTGCTGGTGGATCTGGACGCCCCGACCTACGACACCGAGGACGGCCCGCGCCGCGAACGTCCGGCAGGCGAATACCGCCAGGTGGAAATCGAGGCGTTGGATAGCGGGAAGGTGGATGCCATTTTCCTGCGCTTTGCGCGCGGCTTCCGTCTGTCGCAAGACCCGAACTACCACGAAGTCCTGAACATCAACACGCTGGCCGACCCGTTGCTGCGCGTCAATAACGGCACGCCGCGCCCCGTCACGGTTGACCGCCGATTCCTGCAGGAGCACCGCGAGGTGGTGGTGCGTTATCTGGCCGTGTTGCTGCGTACCGCGGAGTGGGCCTCGCATCACCCTGAAGAAGTGTTGTCCCTGCTGGCGCCGGAAGACAGCAATGCCAGTGTGCAGGAAGTCATCGGCTCGCATGGGGTTCACGTGCACCGCTCCTTCACGCCGCGCCTGACCCCGGAATACATCCAGGGCCTGGAAACGCAGAAGAACTTCCTGCGTGACTGGGGCTACCTCAAGCACGACTTCGATGTGCGCGACTGGGTAGACGCCGGTCCGCTGGCCGAAGCCGAACAACTCGTGGCGCAAGAACTCGCCAACGCCGCCTGATTGCTACCCTCCCGCCATGACCTCCTGATTTCAGGGGGCAGGGAGCCTTTGTCCCGCCGAAGGCCGGCCGCTGTGGCCAGGCCAAGGCAACTGATTGTTATTAGAGGAAATACTCATGACCGCTCAAATCGCTGATGTTGAACTCGACCTGGTGACCTACATCGATCAGGCCCGCAATGACGCCATCCACGCCTTCAATGTTCTGCGTGAAAACGGCACGCTGTCCGCGACGCTGACCTTCCATATCAGCCACAGGATTCCCGGCCAGGACAAGCTGCTGCACATCCGCTTTCCCGGCGGGCTGGCGCGCGACCATACCCCGAAAGTCAGTGTCACCGCCTTTTCGGACAGCCCGGAACATCTGCTGAATGAAACCCGTCTGGATGCCGACACCTACATCCATGTACACACCTCGCACCTGTCGGCCTGGTCGTTGGCGCACAAGCCGTTCCCGATCCTGTACGTGGCCGCCCAGCGTCACCTGCTGGCCCGTGAGATTCCCAATCACCTGGATCGCACCCGCAGTGTGCTGGCCGTGATCCGCGAGCGTCTGGACACCCAGCCTGAACTGGCCCCCGTTCCCGCGATTCTGGAATCCAACGGCGGCGTCAATGTCTGGGGCAAGGGCATTCTCAAGACGGCGGAACTGATCCTGCTGATTGAAGAAGCCGCGCGTTACCAGTACTACGCCGCCTCGATCGGCGGGGCGCAGGTGTACACCCCCGGCGCGCTGGAAGTGCAATGGAAGCGCACCGGTCTGGTCGAGAAATCCAAGGCTTATGCCAAGGCCTATGCCGACTGATACCGCTAACCCTCTCCCGGTCCGGGAGAGGGGGTTCCCCGCCTGATCCCAAACCACCGATTTCCGTAGAGTTCCCGAGATCATCATGTCCCAGCCCAAACGTCAGCTCGTGCTGAACGTATTTTTCCAGCGCTTCGGCCACCATCTGGCCGCCTGGCGTCATCCCAGCTCCACCGACAATGGCCGCCCTGATCTGGATTGGTGGGTTCGCGCCGCCAAGCTGGCCGAGCAGGCCAAGTTCCATACCTTTTTTGTCGCCGACTTCATTGGACGCTCCGGTGAGATCAACGAGCAGACGGGTCGCAGCGGCATCAGCTACCAGTTCGAACCGTTTACGCTGCTGTCCGCCATTGCGCGTGAAACGAACAACATCGGACTGGTGGCCACCGTCAACACCAATTACGAACATCCCTACCATGTGGCGCGCCGGTTTGCCTCGCTGGACCATATCAGCGGCGGCCGCGCCGGGTGGAATGTGGTGTCTTCGTTCTCGGAGCACACCGTCAAGAACTTCGGCATCAAGGAACCCCGTGAGCACGCCGAGCGCTATGCCCGCGCCGCCGAGTTCGTAAAGCTGACCAAGGCCTTGTGGGATACCTGGGACGACGATGCCTTTGATCATCCCGATCGCGCCGCCGGCCAGTTCTATGACCCGGCGAAGTCCCATCCCCTGAATTTCAAAGGCGAATACTACTCCTCCGAAGGCCTGCTGGATCTGCCGCGCCCCATTCAGGGCTATCCGGTTTTTGTGCAGGCAGGCAACTCGGAAGTAGGGCGTGAGTTTGCCGCCCGTGAAGCCGAAATGACCTATTGCTCCGCCACCTCGCTGGATGTGGCGCAGGCCTATTACGCGGACGTGAAACGCCGCATGGCCAAATACGGCCGTGACGAAGACCAGTTGAAGATTGCGCCCGGCCTGTCGGTGGTGGTGGCGGAATCCGATCAGGAAGCGCAGGACAAGTTCAACGAACTGCAAAACCTGGTTGACCTGAGCAACATCAGCTTCGGCGGCTTTGACCTGTCCGGCTATGACCTGGACGGGCCATTGCCCGATCTGCCGTACCAGGCCGGTGAAAACGGTCGCGGCCGCTTCCAGCAGCAACTGGACCTGGCGCGCCGCGAGAACCTGACCATTCGCCAGCTGGTGCTGAAGTTCCGCGTGGCGCGCGGCCATGTGCAGGCGGTGGGTTCGGTGAAAACCGTGGCGGACATTATTGAACAATGGTTCACCGAACGCGGCGCGGATGCCTTCAACGTGATTCCGCCCTATCTGCCCCAAGGCTTTGAAGACTTTGTGCGACTGGTGGTGCCGGAGTTGCAGCGCCGGGGCTTGTTCCGCACGGAATATGAAGGCAGGACTTTCCGCGACAGTTTGGGGCTGCATCGTCCGGCTAATCCGAACACCCGCCGTTAAACCGGGTCAGATAATCGCCGGTCATGCCGGCTTTTATTTCATTTGCGAATTAATTAAGCATTAATAAGTATTATTTGGAATATGCTGCGGACGCTATAGTAGCGCTATGACGCTGATTGCCAGCGATTGCATTCTTTTGATTCCCGTGGAGATCATCATGTCCCGCCTGTTTATCCGTCTTTCACCGCTGGCCCTGGCGCTGGCGGCTGTGTCCCCGGCTCATGCCACCAACGGTTATCTGGCCAACGGCTACGGCCTGTCGTCGGAAGGTGCGGGCGGAGTCGCCGCCGCCTTGCCGCAGGATGCGCTGGTCATCGCCACCAACCCCGCCGGCATCAGCGCCCTGGACAACCGGCTGGATGCTTCCATCAACTATTTTGTTCCGAAGCGCGAAGCCTCCATTACCGGCAACGGTTTCGCCCCGGACGCCACCTATGACGGCAACGGCAAGAAAAGCTTCCTGATCCCGGCGTTCGGTTATGTGCACCGGCTGAATCCCGCCCTGACTTTCGGTCTGGCGGTGTACGGCAACGGCGGCATGAACACCGTTTATCAGACCAACCCCTACCAGCGATTCGGCGCGACAGGTGAGGCCGGTGTCAATCTGGAACAGCTGTTCGTGACGCCCGCGCTGTCGTGGAAGGTGAATGACCGCAACAGCCTGGGCATCGCCGCCAATCTGGCCTACCAGCGTTTCGAAGCCAAGGGTCTCAGCCCCTTCGCCGGATTCTCGATTGACCCCGCCCACCTGACCGATCAGGGCCTGGACTCGTCCACCGGCGCGGGTGTGCGGTTGGGCTGGCTGGGCACCCCCATCGACCGCCTCAGCCTGGGCGCGGGCTGGGCCTCCAAGATCAGCACCGGCCACTTTGACAAGTATCGCGGCCTGTTTGCCGGAGAAGGCGGCTTCGATATTCCCGAAACCCTGACGCTGGGCGCGGCGCTGAAACCGGCGGACGGCCTGACCGTCGCGCTGGACTGGCAGAAGATCAAGTACAGCGACGTGGCTGCCGTGGGGAACCCCATCGCCAACCTGTTCCAGGGCAACCCGCTGGGCAGCGCCAACGGCGGCGGCTTTGGCTGGAAGGACATCAGCGTGCTGAAGCTGGGCGTGGTCTATGACCTGTCGAAAGACCTGACCCTGCGCGCCGGTTACGCCAAGGCCGGGCAACCGGTGCCGCAAGGCGAAACCTTCTTCAACATCCTGGCTCCGGGCGTAATTACCAAGCACTGGACGCTGGGCGCGACCTGGCATCTCAATCCGCGCAACGAGGTCAGCGTGGCCTATACCCGCGCGTTGAAGGAAACCGTTAACGGCGTTCATTCCATTCCCCCCGGCGCGCCGCCCGCCGGTCTGGGCGGCGGTGAAGCCAATGTCAGCCTGTCCGAGAATATTCTGGGCATTGGCTGGGGCCTGAAGCTCTAAGGGCTCGCCACGATGGCCGATATCGCGTGGATCAGCCTGATTGGCGGCGGCGTTCTGATCGGACTGGCCGCCGCCTTGTTGTTGCTGGTGAACGGCCGCATCGCCGGGATCAGCGGTGTCCTGGGCCGGGTGATACACGGTGATGCCGGGGATTCCGGCTGGCGCTGGTTTTTCCTGCTGGGGCTGGTGATGCCGATCCTGCTGCCGGGCGCATCCGCGCCGGTAACTCCTCCGGCGTCGCCGGCAGTGCTGGCGGTGGCCGGATTGCTGGTGGGGCTGGGGGTGTCGATCGGTTCCGGCTGCACCAGCGGCCACGGGGTCTGCGGCATCGCCAACCTGTCCCGGCGCTCACTGGCGGCAACGATGCTGTTCATGACAACGGCCTTTGTGACCGTGTTTGTGGTGCGGCATGTGCTTGGCGGAGGTGTGTAATGGATCTGAACCGCATGACCGGTGCGTGGGTGGCGGGGCTGCTGTTCGGCTCTGGCCTGATGCTGTCGGGCATGACCGATCCGGCAAATGTGCTGCGTTTCCTGGACTTGGCCGGGAACTGGAGTCCGGCGCTGGCAGTGGTCATGGCTTCGGCGATTGCCGTAGCGGCTCCGGTGTTCGGCTGGGTGCGGGCCCGTCAGCGCAGCTTGCTGGATGAGCCGCTGAATCTGGATAACCGTCGTCCGGTGGACAAGCCCTTGCTGGCCGGGGCGGCGGTTTTCGGTGTGGGTTGGGGGCTGTCCGGTTTGTGCCCCGGTCCGGCGCTGATGCTGGCGGTGGGGCAAGGGCATTTTGCTTGGATATTTGTGGCGGCGATGGTGGCGGGGTTGTGGCTGGGGCCGCTGGTGGTTCAGGGGAGAAGGGAGGATGGTTGAGGGAGGGACAGGGGTATTCAATATTCCCGTTCGGTAATATGTGCCAATTAATCGGGCTGCTTCTATAAAATATTCCCGTTCGGTAAAATCTGCTTGCATTTCATCCAGTCAACATCAATAATTTCCCGAACGGGTCATTATTGACGGTCCTGGCATGACAAATCCCTCGCAAATCGCTCGGCAGCTTCGGTTGGCCCGCAAGCACCTGCAATTGACGCAATCACAGCTGGCGTTGGCCGCCGGGGTCGGTGTGCGGTTTATCGTGGATCTGGAAGCGGGCAAACCCACGATCCGGCTGGAGCAGTTACTGAAAGTGGTGGATGCGCTGGGAGGGGAACTGACGCTGACCGGCCTGACGACAGCTAACCCGGAGCCCGGCGATGACGCATGAACTGGCGGTCTGGTTCTTTGCCGACCTTGTCGGCACGCTGGGGCTGACCAACGGCCGACTGGCCTTTCGCTATGAGCCTGGCTGGCTGGCCAGGTCTGACGCCGTGCCGTTATCACAATCGTTGCCTTTGCAAGCGGACATGTTCGACGACCATGCCTGCCGCCCGTTCTTTGCCGGTCTGCTGCCCGAGGGTGAAAAGCGGCGTCTGGTGGCGCAGCGGTTTCAGGTGTCCCGGCAGAACGATCTGGCCTTGCTGGACGGCATCGGCGGCGAGTGTGCGGGAGCAGTCACGTTCCTGCCGCCGGGTGAGGTCTTGCCGGAGCGGGGTGATACGGATGCGGTGCGCTGGCTGGATGAGGCCGAATTGTCGCGTTTACTGGCGGAGTTGCCGTTCCGGCCCTTGCTGGCGGGGGAAGAAGGCATCCGCCTGTCGCTGGCGGGTGCACAGGATAAATTGCCGGTAGTGGTGGCAGGGCAGCGGATCGGCTTGCCGCTGTCGGGAACGCCCAGCACGCATATCCTGAAACCGCCGATTGCCAACATCCGGGACAGTGTGGTCAATGAAGCCTTCTGCATGACGCTGGCCGGTCGCATGGGGCTGGATGTCGCAGCGTGTGAAATCCGGCGTGCGGCGGAGCGGTCGTTTTTGCTGGTCAGTCGCTATGACCGGGTGACGGGGGCCGATGGCCGCTTGCTGCGGCTGCATCAGGAGGATTTTTGCCAGGCCCTGGGTGTGGCTCCGGAATCCAAGTATCAGAATGAAGGCGGTCCCGGTCTGGCGGAGGGCTTTGCCTTGCTGCGCAAGGTGACCCGGCCCAGTGCGCCGCAGGTGCTGCGTTTGCTGGATGCGGTGATATTTCATGTGCTGATCGGCAACCATGATGCGCATGGCAAGAATTTCTC
>DASUIM010000278.1:0-1276 GCA_036279775.1 Fluviicoccus sp.
GGCGGGCATGACCGGCAGGCAAATCCTGAAACCCGTGGTGCGGCGGCTGCTGGTCAGTCCGGGTCAGTTGTCGAAACGTTTGCCGCTGAACCGGGTGGATGATTGCCGGGCGTACCTGCGCGCCTATACCGCTGGCGGCCATGACTATCGTGCGGCCTTGCGGCAGTGCCCGGTGCCGGTGACGGTAATGGTGGGGATGAAGTCGCCGTTATACGCCCCGGCCGGGCAGATGGCGATTGCCGATTACGCGCCCAATGCCCGGATCGTGCGCTTCCACAAATCCGGCCATGTGCCGCTGGTGGATGAACCGCTGAAGTTCGTCCGTGAACTGGGGCGCTTCCTGCACGGATACGCCTAGCGGTAGCGGCCGGTGAGGCAGGCGCGCTGGTCGGCGTCCACCAGTCTCACGACGTTCCAGCCGCTCTCGGCCGCCGGAGCGGTTTCCACGGCCAGCACGCCGGACGGCAGCGGCACCGGCCGCTGGAAGCGCACCTCGATTTCCCGGATATGGCCTTGTCGCACCAGTTGCTCGTAGGTGCGGGCGAACATGCCCAGCCCCTGCAGCACGGTGCGGCCGAAGGGCGACTTGCGTCCGGCGCTGTCCAGCCAGTGGATCGGGTTGAAATCACCGGTCAGCAGCGCGAACTGGCGGCCGTCGCCGGGTTCGGCCTGCCAGTGGCCGCTGAACGCCCAGGCCTTGGTGGCGGCCTTGAACGGCTTGGTCATCGCCGCGCGCTGCGAGGCGCCGGGCTTGAGGAAGGCCGAATGCAGGATCGCCACCACGCGTTCCGGCTGCTCGGCGGTACCGGTGGTGATGCGCACCGCCACCTGCGTCACGCCGCCGGATTCGGTGATCGACTCCAGGCTGGCGCGTACGATCAGCCGCCGTCCGGCGGGCAGCGGGGCATAGACGCGCATCGATACGCCCTGATTGATCACTTCCGCCAGATTGTACGGTGACTGGTCGAACATGCGCAGCGCGGGCGACAGACCCCACTGGCAGAACAGGTGCGGCGGCACCACCAGCGCATCCGGGCGGGCGACGCCGCACCAGTCCTGATAGGCCTCGACCAGATAGCGCGCGGGCGGCTCAATGGTTTCAATGACGGGACGGTATTCCGCGTGCGGTCGTTTGGGCAGGTAAGCGGCCAGCATCGACTTCACGAACAGCCGCAGCCACGTCCGGATCATCGGGCCGTGCTGCAGCATCAGCGCCACGGGCATGGTGCCGGGCGGCAGGTAAACAAACATCGTCAACTCCTGTGGACAGCCGGTA
>DASUIM010000279.1:0-8953 GCA_036279775.1 Fluviicoccus sp.
CGCGCACTGGAAAACGCGCGGCTACCTGTTCTGGCGCGGCATGATGCCGGTGTCCGAGGCGCTGCCCTATTCGTGGTACAACACCCCGAACATCCACCTCTGCACCTTCCGCGACTTCGAGGCGCTGTGCGCCGAGAAAGGGGTTGCCATCCTCAACCGCCGTGCGGTCGACGGCGACCAGCAGGGCAGCCTGCTGATGCAGAAATTCCCCAACATGTTCGGCGAAGTGGCCATCTACCGCGTCACGCGGGCGACGGCCTAGTACAGCTCCAGCACATCAATCACCGGCGGCACGGCGAAACGCAGCGGCAGGCCGATCATGCCAACGCCGGAGGTGATGAATACCTGCAGATTGCCCTTGCGGTACAAGCCGTTACGCAAATCGGGAAAATGCGTGGCCTTCAGCAGCCAGTCGGTTACGAACGGCAGGTAAACCTGACCGCCATGGGTATGCCCGGCCATCATCAACGATCCTTCCGGCAAATGTTTCAGGCCTTTCGACGCATCGGGATGATGCGCCAGCAACAGCACCGGGCGATCCTGCACCTGAAATGAACGGGGCAGGCCAAAACCGTTCTGGCACGACCACAGCTCGTAGAGGCCGACCAGTTGCACCGGACCGAGATTGACACTCCTCCCCTCAACCGGCACCACGCCGTTCCGGATCAAGGCGGCGCGCAAGGCTTTCTGCAACGGCGGCCCAGGCTGCTCCTCGTCATGATTCCCGGGCACGGAGTAAATCGGATGCCGGACCGAACGGAACGCCGCCAGCAATTGCGCCATATCCACCCCTGAACGCGGATCAAAAGTCCAGTCGCCCGCCACCACCACGGCGTCCACATCCAGCTCATTCAGTCGTCTGACCAATTGCCGCATCTGGAATGCATTGGAAAACTGTCCGTAATGCAAATCACTGATCAACGCCAGCCGGAGGTCATAGCCGGTGTGGATCCGGGTATAGCGGGTGACCAGCAGGTTCGGCTCCACAAACCGGGCATAAATCCCCAGCAGCATCAGCGCCGCCAGCACGACCGCCATCCCGCGCGACAACCAGCCCCGGCGCAAGCCCCGGAATATCCAGCACAGCAGCACAGGCATCAGCCAGCTTTCATAGAGCAGGATGCCCCGGAAGACCGCTTCCCCGCGCATGTCCGACCACGCCTGAAAACCGTCATGAATTCCGGCCAATCCCAGAACCAACACCGCCAGGCCGATCAGCGACTCCGGCCACCAGCGCCCCACCTTCTCCAAACGTCCCATCCCGCTCATGCAACCCCGCTTTTTCGGATAGCAGCCGGAACACCCGGCTTATCCACAGAATTATCCACAAAAAAGATACGCACAGCTGCCGCAACCTCTTTATCCACAATTTTATCCACAACCCTGGCGGGTCGCCAAAGCCCAGGCCGCCGTCTAAAATGAATGACCACCCATCAGGCCCGATCCATGAACAAACTCGTCCTTGCAACCGGCAACAGCGGCAAGCTCAAAGAGCTGCAAAGTCTGGTCCAACCCCTGAACATCGAGGTCATCAGCCAACGCTCACTGGCGATCAGCGATGCCGAGGAAACCGGCCTCAGCTTCGTGGAAAACGCGCTGATCAAGGCCCGGCATGCCGCCGCCGCTTCCGGCCTGCCTGCGCTGGCGGATGACTCCGGCCTCTGTGTCGACGTCTTGCATGGATCACCGGGCATCTATTCCGCCCGTTACGCCGGACCCGGCTCCAGCGACGACGCCAATAACCGCCTGCTGCTGCAAAACCTGCTGCCCTTTCGCGGCACTGAAGTACCGCTGACCGCCCGCTTTGTGTGCGTCCTGGCCTTGGTGCGGCACGCCGAAGACCCGATGCCCCTGATTTGCCAAGGCATCTGGGAAGGCGAAATCCTGCCCGCGGCCCAAGGTGAAGGCGGATTCGGCTACGACCCGCTGTTCTGGGTACCCGAACTGCACGCCTCCAGCGCCATGCTCGCACCGGCGGTCAAGAACCGCGTCAGCCATCGCGGCCAGGCCATGAATGATCTGCTGAAACAGTTGCAGTTGACCCGTCGTACGGGGTAAAACATGATCACTCGGATATTTTGTTCCGCCTGTATTCTCGTGGCGAAAAACTCGCCGGGATCAGGCTTGACCTCTAGAATCGTATAAGCCACCCCTCAGGGATAGATATTATGCAACTACAAAAGCTGACCCCGCTGCTGTTTCTGGCGCTGGCATTGCCGGCGGTGGCGGACGATGTCCTGCAACAGGCCGCCGCACTGCTGGCGCAGCAGAAGCCCGCCGAGGCGCTGAGCCTGCTCGCCCCCCTGGAGGACGAACGCGCTGGAAATGCTGATTACGACTACCTGCTGGGGCAAGCACTGCTGGAAAGCGGCGACCCGAGCAACGCCGTCTTCCCCTTCGAGCGCTGCCTCAGCGTCGCGCCGGATGACGGCCCCTGCCGCGTCCAGATGGCCCGCACCCACCTCGCCATGGGCGAAACCGCCAACGCCCGCGCCGAGCTGGAAACCATCCAGACCCACAATCCGCCTCCCCAGGTCCAGGACATGGTCAACCGCTTCCTGGGCGTGGTCTCCACCCGTGAAAAGCAGGAAAAGCGGCTGCTCACCGCCTTTGTTCAGGCCGGGGCCGGCTTTGACAACAACGTCAACGGCGGCACCAGCGCCAGCCAGATCGCCATTCCGGCGTTCAACAACCTGATTTTTACCATTCCCGCCAGCTCGCAGGCCCTGGACAGCACATTCCTCAATCTGCAAGCCGGCGGCGCCTTCCAGTATCGCAGCACACCGAAGCTCACCACTTTCGGCGATATCGGCCTGAACAGCCGCAGCTATACTGACGAGAGCAACTTCAGCAACTATACCCTGGACGGCAACCTCGGCGCGGCCCTGCGGTTGGCGACCGGCATGGTCAGTGGCAAGCTCAGCCTGCAGAACATGTGGCTTGATGGCGACAACTACCGCAATCTGGTCGGCCTTGGCGGCCAGTACCAGCGCGACATCGGCATGACCGGTCAGCTGGCTTTTTTCCTGCAAGCCAACCAGTTGAGCTACGACAGCCAGTCCAACCGCGACTCCACCAAAACCACGCTGGGCGCCGCCTGGTCCCAGGGTTTTGAAAGCCGCTTCAGCCCGGTCGCCTTCGCCAGCCTGTACGGCGGCTCCGAGAACATGAAGGAAAGTACCCCAACTGCCACCCAGTTCGGCAGCGATTTCCTCGGCCTGCGCGGCGGCGCCTCGCTGACGCTGAACAATACCTGGCGGCTCAACGGCTCGCTCAGCTATGAATCACGCCAGTACGACACCGACTTCACCGGCTTCAAGAAGCCGCGTGACGAGAATCAGATCGATTTGAACCTGGGCGCGGCCTGGAAGATCCGGCCGGCGCTGACCCTGCAGCCGACCTACAGCTATACCCGCAACAATTCCAACATCGCACTCTTCGACTTTGACCGCCACGTCATCAGTGTCGATCTGCGCTACGACATGTAACAGGGAGCCAAGAACATGAATCGCAGACCCAAGCTTCTGAACCCGCAAGGATTGCTGGCCGCCATGGTGGCCATGACCGTATCGGGCGCCGCGCTGGCCGAAACCGCCGGACGCGTCAACTTCGTCACTGGCGGCGTGGTCGCCGTCAACAGCGACGGCAGCAAGCGCACGCTGACACGCGGCGACTTCGTCAACAGCGGTGAGCGTATCGAGACCAACAAGGGCCGGGTGCAGATCCGCTTCACCGACGGCAGCTTCCTCTCCCTGCAGCCCGACACCGTTTTCGGTGTGGACAGCTACACGTTCTCGAAGGCGCAACCGGAGGCCGGTTCGCTGCTGTTCAATTTCGTGCGCGGCAGCATGCGCACCGTCAGCGGCGCCATCGGCAAGGTCAATCGCGCCAATTACCGGGTGAAGACCCCGGTCGCCACCATCGGCATCCGCGGCACCGGCTATTCCGGCCGCTTCGTCAACGGCGTACTGCTGGTCAGCGTCAGCAAGGGCATGGTCAACGTCGCCAACGATATGGGCAACAGCAATGTCGGCAGCGGACAGACCTTCCAGGTCCGCACCGGTGAAGCCCCCGCCCCGGCGCCCGAGAACACCACGGCCGGCGGCCGCGCTGACCAACCGCAATCTGACCGCACCGGCACTGAAGAAGAAAACACTGACGATCAGGATAGCGGAAACGGCAATCTGGCGGATAACGCCGGGCCGGGGACATCCGGCGGCGCCGGTCTCGTCGCCGGGGAGCAGGTGCCCGACAGCGGCGGCGGCATTGTCGATCTCATTACCGGCTCCGGCCCGATCCTGAGTGATACCGCCACCACCACGGTCAACGGCCAGCCCGTGACCGAACCGGTCTACTCCCTGGCAACCTCACTGCTGCCCGACTTGTCCGACGGCGGTCCTTCGCAGTCCTCCAATATCGCGGCCACCTTCAACCAGACCGACTATCGCGGCGGGCTGCAAACAGTCGGTTTTGTCGGTGACACCAGCAATAGCACCGGCATCGGGGCCGGTACCGCGCACATCGTCAACGTCCGCACCCGGGTGGATACCGCCGGCAACGGCATCAGCTTCGGTGAATGGACCAATGGCGACCTGCAACTGACTGCGTTCGGTTCGCCCTTCACGCGCACACTGGCCGCCAATCAGTTCCTGCCCTATATCATCGGCACGACACCCGGATCAATGCCGCTGCCGGGCAACAATACCTACGTCCGCTACAGCCTCACGGAAGCCTCGACACCCCGTGTCGTGGCCGGCAGTGATCTGAGCGGCCGTGTCACCCGCCTGACCATCGGCCTCGACCTGTCCAGCACATTCAAAGCCGACATCGACATGGGCCTGGAACTGGGCAGCGCCGCTGCCGGTAACCTGGCCGTTTACAGCACCAGCGGTCAATCCCTGACGGCTCAGGTCCAGGGCAACGGCCTCAGCTTCAACGGCCTGACCACAACCAGCGCGCAAGACTCGAACTGCATCAGCGGCTGCGCCACCTCGTTTGATGGTTTCTTCACCGGCTCGCAGGGTCAGACCCTGGGGATCGTCTATGAAATCGCCAATGCGCAGGGATCCGGCATTCAGGGCGCGGCCATTCTCGACCAATCCGCCGCCTTCACCATCAAGCCGGTTTTGAGCTACGTGCCAGGCTATAACTTCTCCAGCCCTTTCCAGCGCACGGACGGCCTGTTCCACACGCTGAATGTGAACGCCTCCTTTGACAGCGGTTTCGGTCTGGAACAAGGCCGGTTGCTGAGCCTGCATGAAGGCGACGCCCCCTTCTTCAGTGTCGGCACCGCCAAGGCGGTTTCGGTCTATACCGATCCGGGACTGCGTTTCAGCGTCGGTGAATTCAACCTCGGCACCGTCAATTATGACGGCTACAGTTCAGCGCTGGATCTCAAGAGCCCGCTCAGCTACATCATCGGCCTGAGTCCGACGAACCTGCCCGCCACCAACGCCAAGCTCACCTATGATCTGCAAGCCTCCGGCAGCTATGCCTCCACGCCGCGATTCGCGCAGGCTTCAACCCTGGCCACCTCGCTGGACAAGCTGTCGCTGACCCTGAATCTGGGGGAAGGGTTGATGGACGTTAACCTGCAGGCCAGCACCGGGACCGGAACCGGCAAGACCACCTATACCGCCAGTCGATCCGGCTACAACTTCCCAACCCTGGTCAACGCCGGCGCCATCCAGCTGGAAAACGGGGATCTGGTGGCCAAGGCGACCGGCGCGGACACCTCCTGCAACAGCAAGGCGGGCGGCGGCTGCGACACCCGGATCTCCGCCTTCCTGATGGGCAATAACAGTGAGATGCTGGGCGTATCCTGGGCCATCGAAGAGATTTCGGGCAGCAATCGCCTGACCGGCGTCGCGGCGCTGGGCCAGACCTCGAACACGACCGTCACCGGCAGCTTTCCGGCCATGGTCGCCGGCGACTCCGTGAACCCGGTCTTCAGCGGCGTCTTCACCACGGACAACCTGAACGGCCTGGACGGCGCACTGGTCACCGAACCCGCCGTAACCGCCGTCTTCAATCAGGCCAATGGCAGCCTGCTGGCGGCCCAGTACATTGATAATGCCGACGGCTCGATTCACACGTATGGCCAAACCCTAACCCAGGACCGGCTGGCCGCCGCCGATGTCAATCATTACAAGGGGACGCTGAGCTGGGGGCGCCTCTATGGCCTCCAAGCCAACAGCACCGCCAGCTTCAACAGCACGACCACCGCCGAGGAACTTGACCTGCGCGCCGACCCGGCACTGGGCCTGAACCTCCCGGACATCAGCAACAGTGTTCACTACATCGTAGGCACCCGCACCGACCCGGCCGTGCTGGCCGGGGTTACCGCCACCGTCAATTACAACCTGATCGGCGGCACCAATCCCACCTCGGTGAACCGTTCAACCCTGCCGGTCGGAACGCTGGACTCCGGCAGCCTGAGCATCAACTTCGGCACCGGCGCCACGGCCCTCAGCCTGGGCATTTCCCTGCCCATTTCGGGAGGCACGCCGGCAGTCCTCACCATGTCCACGACCGGCACCCTGACCGGAAGCCAGCTGGACTTCCAGGATGCGTTGGTGAGCAAGAATACTGTTCTCAACTCCAACGCGGCACTCTGCCCCACCGTCACCTGCACGTGGCAGACCGGTGGTTTCCTGGCAGGCAGCGTGGGGGAAATGGCGGGAATCGGTTACCGTGTCATCATGGATGCCAACACCGGCGCCCAGCCTGACATAGTCACCGGCGCCGCCGGTTTCGAAACCTCCACCCCTCCGGGCGGCGCGCCGCTGTGAAACGCTGAGGCATGAAAAAAGCGCCTGCGGCGCTTTTTTCATGCCTGCGCTCAGGCGGGCGGTAACGTCGCGCGAATACTTTCCCGCTGCAGCATCGACTCATGAAAGTGCGCCAGCTCCGGAAACCGGCCTCGCCAATCCATTTCCGGAAAGCGCAAATCCAGATATCCCAAGGCGCACTCCAGCGCCACCTGACCCAGATCAGGCCACCCCATGGCAGATCCGGACGCCAGCATCGGGACGGCTGCAGCCAGACCACGATCAATTTTGAGCCTCTGCCGCTGGATCCAGTCGCCGCTCACCTGCTCCGGCGCACGCTTGAGCTCCAGGAAAATGGTTGCCGCCGCATCTGAAATACCATCAGCAAGCGCCTCCAGCCGCCGAACCGCGATACGTGACTCGGGCGACTCGGGAATGAACGCCGGACCGCCCGCCAGCTCCAGATACTCCGCAATCACCCGGGAGTCATAAATGCCGCCACCGGTCTTCGGGAGCAACACCGGCACTTTGCCCAGCGGATTGAAATCGGGAACCCGGCTTTCCTCATTCCAGGGAATATCCACCACCAACTCAAACGGCAACTGCTTTTCCAGCAGCAGGATCCGCACCTTCCGGGCGAACGGGCTGGTGAGTGAGGCAATCAGTTTCATGGCGCAACTCCAAAAAAAAGCCCGCATCTAATGGCGGGCTTGGGGGTAAACCGGTTTGATACTTACTTCTTCAGACCGCGTTCCTTGCCGATCAGGTAGTTGACGACCTGCAGCACCTTGCCGTCCTCGCCTGACACCACATACTTGCCATTGACCACCACCGCCGGGACACCGTCCAGCTGGTATTTCTGTGCCAGCGATTTGGACTGCATCACCTTGCCGGTCACGGCGAAGGAGTTGAACATGCTGTGGAACTTGGCCTCATCCACACCGTACCGGGCATAGAAAGTCGCCAGGGAGTTCTCATCAAAAACCCGCGCCTTGCCCTCGTGAATCATGTTGAACAAAGGGGTATGGGTCTTTTCCACCAGCCCTTGCCCCATCAGCTCCAGGGTATAAAAGCCGCGGGCGCTGCCTTCCCAGACCGGATTCAGCGACGCCGGGGTACGCACGAAATTGACGTCCGCAGGCTTGGTCTTCAACCAGTTGCCAATGAACGGATCCAGCCGGAAGCAATGCGGGCAGCCGTACCAGAAAAATTCACGCACTTCGATCATGCCCGCCTTTTCCACCGTACCCGGCGACGACAGGCGGCGATAATCCTTGCCTTCCTCAAACGCGGCGGTTGCGGCCAGGACCGGCATGGCCACGCACATCATCACCAGCGCCAACAGCTTTTTCATGATTACTCCGATTCCAGGCAATAACGTCTATGGCAGAAAGCATATCCCAGCGCCGGGAACTCCGGCACGACAGGTCTGTGCATAATTTGTTGCGTTCTGTGCACGAAAGAAAACGCCCCGGTTCCGGGGCGTTTTCTTGCAGAGCCCGGCTTAATGCAGGCCGGACACGTAGTTGGCCAGCTTTTCGATGTCCTTGTCGGACAGCTTGGCGGCCACCATTTGCATGATGCCCACTTCACCAGCCTTGGCGGCGTCATTCATGCGCTTCTGTTCCGGGGGCACACTGTCATCACGGCCGGCGGCGCGGAAGGCGATCAACTGGGCCTTCACATAGTCGGCATGCTGGCCGCCCAGCTTGGGGAAGCCCGCCAGCGAGTTGCCGCGACCGGCGGGGCCATGGCAACCGGCGCAAGGCGTCACGCCGCGCTTGGCATCGCCGCCACGATACAGGCGCTCTCCAGCCGCGATCGTGGCGGGATCCGCCAGATTGACACCGGCTTTCTGACTGGCGAAATAAGCAGCCAGATTGGCGATATCCTGATCTGTCTTGCCCATGGCCATGGGTTGCATCAGGGCATTGACGCGGCGACCGTCACGGAAATCCATCAATTGCTTGGCGATATAGCGCTCACCCTGACCGGCCAGGCGCGGAAACGTGGGAGCAGCGCTGTTGCCGTCAGCTCCGTGGCAAGCGGCGCATTGGGCGGCCATCATCTGGCCGGCGGCGGGGTCGCCCTTCGGCATGGGAGCGGCATGAGCCAAACCGACAACCAGTCCGGCAACGAGGGCAGCAAGAGACTTCTTCATAACGACAGGTTCCAGACACTTA
>DASUIM010000280.1:0-1833 GCA_036279775.1 Fluviicoccus sp.
TTCATCCTGATCGCCTGCACGCTGCTGTCGCTGCTGCTGGCCAACTCCGCCCTCGGCGAAAGTTATGTTCACTTTTGGCATGCGCCGGTCGGCGGCGGCCATACCGTCGAGCACCTGATCAACGACGGCCTGATGACACTGTTCTTCCTGCTGGTGGGGCTGGAAATCGAGCGGGAAATCTACCAGGGTGAGCTGTCGGACCCGCGGGCGGCGCTGCTGCCGGTGTTCGCGGCGCTGGGCGGCATGGCCTGCCCGGCCTTGATCCACTGGCTGTTCAATGCCGGGGAAGCCACGGC
Source organism: Fluviicoccus sp. (assembly GCA_036279775.1). Taxonomy (GTDB): domain Bacteria; phylum Pseudomonadota; class Gammaproteobacteria; order Pseudomonadales; family Moraxellaceae; genus Fluviicoccus. The sequence continues at coordinate 297 of DASUIM010000280.1, forward strand.
GCGCGGCGCGGGCATCCCCACCGCCACCGACATCGCCTTTGCGCTGGGCGTGCTGATGCTGCTGGGAAAGCGGGTGCCCGTTTCCCTGAAAATCTTCCTGACGGCGCTAGCGATCATCGATGACCTGGGCGCGATCATCGTCATTGCCGTCTTCTACAGCGCCGGTCTGGACTGGGGCTGGCTGGGCGCGGCGGGCGGTATTTTCGCCATGCTGGCCGTGCTGAACCGGCTGGGGGTGAACCGGCTGTCACTGTATCTGCTGCCGGGGCTGGCGGCCTGGTATTGCATGCTGCATTCCGGCGTGCACGCCACCCTGACCGGGGTCATCCTCGCCTTCCTGGTGCCGTTCCGCGACGGCGGGGAAAGGTCGCCCTCCCATCTCCTGGAACACCGGCTGACCGGCATTGTCGCCTTCGGCGTGCTGCCGCTGTTTGCGCTGGCCAATACCGGTATCGTCATCCCCTCGGGCTGGTACGAAGGACTGTTCAGCCATAACAGCCTGGGCATCATGATGGGATTGATGGCGGGCAAGCCGCTGGGCATCTTCCTGTTCAGCCTGCTGGCGGTGACGCTGGGCCTGTGCCGCCTGCCGGACGGCATGAACTGGAAGCATGTCCTGGGTGCGGGGCTCTTCGGGGGGATCGGCTTTACGATGTCGATGTTCGTCACGCTGCTGGCGTTCAACGATCCTGCGGTGGTGGTGGCGTCGAAGATTGCGATCATGGCGGCGTCGGTATTGAGTGCCGTGGCCGGGCTGGTGTGGCTGCGGCTGGTGACCGGCGGCGATACACCCGCCCTTCAGCGCGCCGCCTGATCCGGACGGGGGGCGGCGGCCGAATCCCCCACCAGCCGTCCGTCCTTCAGCGTCAGCTGCCGGTCGCAGGACGCCGCCAGCCCGGCATCGTGGGTCACGATCAGGAAGGCGGTGCCGTCCTCGCGGTTGATCTGCCGCAGCAGCTCGAAAATCCGCCCCGTGGTTTCACTGTCCAGGTTGCCGGTGGGTTCATCCGCCAGCACCAGCGCCGGGCCCGCCATCAAGGCCCGCACAATCGCCACCCGTTGCTGCTGCCCGCCGGACAGCTGGTTGGGAAAGCGGTTTTCCAGCCCGGACAGCCCCGCCCGCGCCAGCAGCGACTGCGCCCGTTCCCGCAAGGCTTTCTCCGGCCGACCGCGAATCTTCAGCGGCACCATCACGTTCTCCAGCGCGGTGAAGGCATTCAGCAAATGGTGGAACTGGAAGATGAAACCCAGCTGTTCGTTGCGCAGCCGGGTCAGGGCATTGTCGTCCAGCGTCGTTACTTCCTGCCCGTTCAGGCGGATGCTGCCGCTGAGCGCGTGCTCCAGCAGCCCCACCTGATTCAGCAGCGTCGATTTGCCCGAACCGGACTGCCCCACCAGCGCCGCGAATTCCCCGGCAGCCAGCGTGAAACTGATGTTGTGCAGTACCGGCTGCCGGTTCTCGCCTTCGCCGTAGGCGTGGCAGACATCGGTCAGTTGCAGGATGGGGGTCATGGCGGCGCTCCTAGCTGTTGCGGAT
>DASUIM010000281.1:0-2216 GCA_036279775.1 Fluviicoccus sp.
ACACCGGCGGACAGGTTCTTCAGCAGCGATTGCATTTTCATGTGCGTGTCTCCTTGCTTGCGTGGTCGGGTGTCGGGGTTACAGGGTCATCAACTGCACGCCAAGACCCATCTGGGTGTTGTCGGACTTGACCGAGGTGTCAGAGTAGGCGGTGTCCTTCACGAACAGGCTGAGCTTGGCGTTGAAGGATTTCAGGAAGTAGTTGACGTTGAACTCGGTGGTGTCTTGTTCGTAGTCAGCGGTGACGCCCTTTTCATAGCTGGTGGTGCCGAACTTGCCGAGTACGGAAACTTTGCCGGGGCCGATCTTGCCGGGGAACAGGTAGGAGGAGAGCAGGTAGTAGCTGTTGCCTTCACTGAAGCCGCCGTCATAGCCGCCCAGCTTGTCATAGACGATGTATTCGCCTTCGACGGTGAACGCGCCGCCGTCACCCACTTTCTTTTCCATCAGGAAGTCGAGGTTGGAGGTGCTCTTGCCGTCCACCATGTTGGTGGCCGCGCCCACGGCCAGGATGTTCTTGTCACCCAGGTAGGTGCCGTTGATGTAGTAACCGGGTTCGGCGTCCCAGAAGTCGTACTGCACGCGGGCGGCAAACAGGGTTTCGTTCTTGGTGGTGGTGCCGGTCGGACCGTTGACATCGAAGAGGCCGGCGGACAGCTTCAGCTTGGTGTCCGCGAAATCACCCCAGTAGGCGACGCCGTCGGCGCGGCCGTACTTGTCAATGAAGGGGTAGCCGTCCTGGGTGCCGTCGCTGGCGAAGTTCCAGTTGTTGGAGAAGTAGGCGCCATAGCTGTTGGCGCGGTCGGTCGGGGCCAGGAAACGGCCGGCCCAGACATTCATGGTGGGACCGTATTCGAATTGGGCAATGGCGTCCTGCACGGTCAGTGAGGTATTGGCGGTGGTGGGCGACGTGGCGTCCGTGATACCGGTGATTTCACTGGAAAAACTGAACTTGATGTTCTCTGTGATCTTGCTGTTCAGGTAGACATTGAAGCTGTTCAGGGCGAAATCAGCTGAGGAAGGTGCGCCGTCAGTGTCCGTGTAGGTGAAGCTGGAACGCAGGCTGGCGGTGATGGTGGTGTCCGGAATCTTCACTTCCGTTGCCTGGGCCGCGCTGCCCAGACCGGCCAGCACCACAGCGGCCATCAAGTTCATCTTACCCCGGTTAAGCGTGAAAGGTGCAAACATGGTGAATCTCCGTTGATGACCATGGAAACACGGGGCGGTGGTCAGCCGGTCCCCGATCGCGGCGCTAAGGGCCGTTTACGGTGTCCGCCGCCAGCGCCTCGCGGGCGCTGTGCAGCATGTGCAGCGTGATCTTCCGCACTTCGGCCTTGCTTTCGCCGATGTGCGATTTCAGCAATCGCTGCGCCTGGTCGGTGCGTCGTTCCAGCACCGACCGCAAGATCTTGCCGTGTTCTTCATAGGTCGCTTCAATGCGCGGCCCCTTGGTGAAGTCCAGGCGGCGGATGATGCGGATGCGTTCCGTAATGTCGTGGTGCATCCGCGCCATCTCGCGGTTGCCGGTGGCTTCCACCAGCATTTCGTGGAAGCGTTCGTCCAGCATCGAGACGGTGTGGCCGTCCTGCAGGCGTTCTTCCGGCGTCACCAGCCAGATGCGCTTCAGGTCATCCAGAATCGGCGACTGCGTTTCCTGTTCGCAGAGCTTCTTCACCGCCGCCAGCTCCAGCACGATGCGCACGTCGTAGATTTCCTCGAAGAACCGGAAATCAAAGGGCTTCACCTGCCAGCCGCTGCGGTACAGCACATCGACGTAGCCTTCGCGCTGCAGCCGGTAGAGCGCCTCGCGCACCGGCGTGCGGCTGGCGGCCATCCGCTCCGCCACTTCGTTCTCGCTGAACCGGTCGCCCGGCAGCAGGTGGAAGCTGAAAATTTCTTCCTTCAGCCGCCCGTAAATGCGGTCGGCCAGGTTTTCCGGGGTCTCCTTGCGGCTGCCGCCGCGCACTACGTTCAGTTGGACCTTGGGGTCGTTCATGGGTTCACCGTGTCTGTCACGCCGGTTCAATCACCAGCAGGGCTTCACCCGCGCCAATCTGCTTGCCGGGGCGGCAGTGCAGGGCGCGGACCGTGCCGGTGACGGGCGCGTGGACAGGGAATTCCATCTTCATGGCTTCCAGGATGACCAGGGGTTCACCGGCCTCGACAGCATGACCGACTTCCACCAGCAGTTTCCAGACGTTGCCGCTGATATCGGC
>DASUIM010000282.1:0-9010 GCA_036279775.1 Fluviicoccus sp.
GTGATGCCGGTTCCGTCGGAGATAAAAAATACGCTTCTTCTCATTGGCTGGCCTTTGGGGTTTGTCTGATGCGGAGGGAGTCTTTATAGTAACGGGCAGTCGCCACTGACGGCGAGTGTAATACACAATCCGCCGCGGGCATAACCTGTCCCGGCTACAATACGTCCGGGTTGCGATCCACCCCGGCGATGACCCAACCTAGTAAGGGAGCCTCACCTTGGAAGCACTTGTTCTCTGGTTTCAGCAACTTGGCAAGCACGATGTCGAACGTGTCGGCGGTAAGAACGCCTCGCTCGGCGAAATGATCAGCAACCTTTCCAATGCCGGTGTCTCGGTTCCCGGCGGCTTCGCCACCACGGCCCAGGCCTATCGTGATTTCCTTGAACAAAGCGGCCTCAACAAGCGCATCCACGACATCCTCGAAACCCTGGACGTGGACGATGTGGTGCAACTGGCCGAAGTCGGCAAGCAGATCCGCGAATGGATCGTCGCCACGCCGCTGCAACCGGCCCTGGAGCAGGCCATCCGCGCCGACTTCGCCAAGCTGACCGGTGGCGATGAAGACATGCCGGTCGCCGTGCGTTCCTCCGCCACCGCCGAAGACTTGCCGGATGCCTCGTTCGCCGGTCAACAGGAAACCTTCCTCAACATTCGCGGCATTGAAAATGTGCTGATCGCGGTCAAGGAAGTGTTCGCCTCGCTGTTCAACGACCGCGCCATTTCCTACCGCGTCCATCAAGGCTTCGAGCACAAGCTGGTGGCGTTGTCCGCCGGGGTGCAACGCATGGTGCGCTCCGAAATCGGTTCCTCGGGCGTCATGTTCACCCTCGACACCGAATCCGGTTTCCGCGACGTGGTGTTCATCACCGCCTCGTACGGCCTGGGCGAAATGGTGGTGCAGGGCGCGGTCAACCCCGACGAGTTCTATGTGCACAAGACGACGCTGGAAGCCGGCCGCCCGGCCATCCTGCGCCGCAATCTGGGCAGCAAGGCCCAGAAGATGATTTACGGCGCCAGCGGCTCCACCGGCAAATCGACGCAGATTGTCGATGTCGACAAGGCCGAGCGCATGAAGTTCTCCATCACCGATGACGAAATTGCCGATCTGGCCCGTCAGGCGCTGATCATCGAGAAGCACTACGGCTCGCCGATGGACATTGAATGGGCGAAGGATGGCGACGACGGCAAGATGTATATCGTGCAGGCCCGTCCCGAAACCGTGAAGAGCCGTCAGAACGTCGGCACCATGGAACGCTACCTGCTGAAACAGAAAGGCACCGTGATCTGCGAAGGCCGCTCCATCGGCCAGCGCATCGGCGCCGGCCGCGTCAAGGTGGTGACTTCCATCAAGGAAATGGACAAGGTTCAAGACGGCGACGTGCTCGTCTCCGACATGACCGATCCGGATTGGGAGCCGGTGATGAAGCGGGCTTCCGCCATCGTCACCAACCGCGGCGGCCGCACCTGCCACGCCGCCATCATTGCGCGTGAACTGGGCGTGCCCGCCATTGTCGGTTGCGGCAACGCCACCGAACTGCTGGCCGACGGTCAGGAAGTGACGGTGTCCTGCGCCGAGGGCGATACCGGCTATATCTACGAGGGCATGCTGGACTTCGAAATCCAGAAGAACTCGATCGACTCGATGCCGAAACTGACCTTCAAGATCATGATGAACGTCGGCAACCCCGACCGCGCCTTCGACTTCGCACAGATCCCCAACCAGGGTATCGGCCTGGCGCGTCTGGAATTCATCATCAACCGCATGATCGGCGTGCACCCGAAGGCGCTGCTGAACTACGACACGTTGCCGCGCGACATCCGCAACGCCGTCACCGCCCGCGCCGCCGGTTATGCCTCGCCGGTGGAGTTCTACGTCGAGAAGCTGGTAGAAGGCATCGCCACGCTGGCCGCCGCGTTCTATCCGCAGCGCGTCATTGTGCGCATGTCCGATTTCAAGTCGAACGAATACGCCAACCTGATCGGCGGCAAGCTGTACGAGCCGGAAGAAGAAAACCCGATGCTGGGCTTCCGTGGCGCGTCGCGTTATGTCTCCGACAACTTCCGCGACTGCTTCGATCTGGAATGCCGCGCGCTGAAGAAAGTCCGCGACGAAATGGGCCTGACCAACGTCGAAATCATGATTCCCTTTGTCCGCACCGTCGGCGAAGCGTCCCGCGTCATCCAGCTGCTGGGTGAAAAAGGGCTGAAGCGCGGTGAAAACGGCTTGAAAGTCATCATGATGTGCGAGCTGCCGACCAACGCCTTGCTGGCCGAGGACTTCCTGCAGCACTTCGACGGCTTCTCGATCGGCTCCAACGACCTGACGCAGCTGACGCTGGGCCTGGATCGTGACTCCGGCATCGTCTCGCACCTGTTTGACGAACGTGATCCGGCGGTGAAGTTCCTGCTGTCGCGCGCCATCCAGGCCTGCAAGAAAGCCGGCAAGTATGTCGGTATCTGCGGTCAGGGCCCCAGCGACCATCCGGATCTGGCCAAGTGGCTGATGGACGAAGGCATTGACTCCGTGTCGCTGAACCCGGACTCGGTGCTGGATACCTGGTTCTTCCTGGCGGAGAACCACGGAGCCTAAGCCTCCCGAACCAGAAAAAAGGCGTCCGGTTGGACGCCTTTTTTCTTTTAAAAACAGCCTAATGAAACTGATAGTTAATGCCGAACGTGAAGATACCTTCTCGCTTGTTCTGGTTGCCGTGCTCATAACGGTAATCGTGCGTCACGGTCATCGCCACTACCTTGGTAATGTTCTGCTTGAACTGGTTGTTGATGCGGGTGATCGTGCTGGTTTCCGCCGCCTCGACAGTACCCTTGTGAATGAAACGGGAAACCTCGCTGATCTTCCAGTCGTAGTCCCAACTGAGCAGTCCCATGCCGTTGTTCTCGGTCGGCGCGGTCAGCCATTCGGTATGGCGGACGCCCGGTCCCAGTTCCACCTTAAAAAAGTGCCGATCAGTCTTGATGATTTCCCGGCCAACACCCAATGAGACAAAGGCCTGGTACTCGCTGGTAGCCAGCAGATCCTTTTCCCATTGACCGCGAAAGGTGAAGAACTCGCGGTCATTCCAGTAATGGCGCGCCTTGTAATTCATCAGATACCGCTCGGTATCGTTGGTGGCGGGCACCTCGTCACGCACGCTGATGCCCTCGGCGGACAGGATATTGATCCAGTATTCTCCGGTACGGGTCATAGCCAGCTTGCCGCGAAAGGTATCCTTGCTGCCGCCGGTGGTGCCCATGCTGCTGATATAGCCGATATCGACCATGCCGCTCAGCTTGACGGCGGTCTCTTCGGCATGACCGGCGAAGGGAAACAGCATGAACAACAATGACAGGCGGCGGTAACGCATGATTTTCTCCGGGAAATCGAGCGGCGCATGATAGCAGCGCTTTTGTCCGATTGACGTTAATGTCCGGCTGGCGCACAAAGGCGGCATGACTTCGAGAGATCACCATGATGGACTGGCTGCTGGAAAAATCACTGCTGGGTTATACGCGACTGGGCTATCAATGGCGGCGTCGCGAGTGGGAATCGCTGCCCCGGCTGGCAGGGCGGGTGGCGGTCATTACCGGCGCCACTGGTGGTCTGGGCGCAGCCGCGGCGGCGCAATTGCGCGCGCTGGGTGCAACGGTGATCCTGGTCGGCCGCGATCCCGGCAAGCTGGCGACGATGCGGGACCAACTGCAAGGCTTGTCGCACGGCGGCCCGGTGGAAACCGAAATCGCCGACCTGTCGGATATGAGGGCAGTGTCTGCCTTAAGCGACCGCCTGCGCCAGCGCGGTGACATCGATATCCTGTTGAACAATGCCGGTGTGCTGCTCAATGAACGCCGGGAAACGACGGAAGGTCTGGAGACGACTTTCGCCACCAACCTGCTGGGACATTACATCCTGTCCGAAAGGCTGCTGCCGTCATTGGCCGCCAGGACGGACGCGCGGGTGATCAACGTGTCCTCCGGGGGCATGTACACGCAGCGCATCCGCGTGGACGACCCGGAAACACGGCAATTGGCCTACAACGGTCCGGAGGTCTATGCCCGCACCAAGCGCGGTCAGGTGATAATGACCGGGCGCTGGGCGTCCCGGTATCCGGCGGTGGGGGTGTACAGCATGCACCCGGGCTGGGCGGACACGGTGGGGGTGCAGACGGCGCTGCCGGGGTTCCGCAAGCTGACGCGGCCGCTGCTGCGCAATGCCGATGAAGGCGCGGACACGATGACTTGGCTGGCGGCCGCCGGACGCGACAGACTGCAAAGCGGAGCGTTTTACCACGACCGGCGTGTATGGCCGGAGCACCGCATGCGCTCCACGCGGGAAACCCCGGCGGAACGCGAGGCGCTGGAAGCGTTGCTGGAGGCTTATGCCACGCGCCTGCTGGGGAAGGACTGGCGGCGCTAGCGGCGCTTAGCGGTTATCCGCACGGCCAACCGGCAATTCACCCAAGGCTTTGAAGCGGCTGACCGTCTCCTCGCAGGCGGCGCGGTGATCCACCATCGGCAGCGGATAATCCAGCAGGAAATCGCGCTGCTTTTCGTGCGGGGCATGAATGCGCTTGTTGTCCAGTCCGGCCAGCTCGGGCAGATAGCGTCGCAGGAAATTACCTTCCGGATCAAAGCGTTCACTCTGCAACTTCGGGTTGAATATGCGAAAATAGGGCGCGGCGTCATTGCCGGTGGACGCACTCCATTGCCAGCCGCCGTTGTTCGCTGCCAGATCACCGTCCACCAGATGCTTCATGAAAAAGCGTTCGCCCTTGCGCCAGTCGATAAAGAGGTCCTTGGTCAGGAACATGGCCGCCACCATGCGCAGTCGGTTGTGCATCCAGCCGGTGGCTTTCAGTTGCCGCATCGCCGCATCGACAATGGGAAAGCCGGTTTTCCCGTCACACCAGCGTTGAAAGGCCTCCTCGTCATCATTCCAGCGCAACTGCTCCGTTTCCAGACGGAAGGGCCGGTGCTTGTTGACGCGGGGAAAACCGATCAGGATGTGCTTGTAGAATTCACGCCATGCCAGTTCGCTGATCCAGTGGTCAATATCGGCGGAGGGACCATAGGCTGCCAATTCGTTGGCTGCCGCCTGCCAGCACTGACGGGAGGAAATCGCGCCGATGGCCAGATACGGCGAAAGGCCGCTGGTGGCCCCGGACAAGGCCGGGAAATCGCGCAATTCGCGGTAACGGCGGGCGTGCTTGTCGATGAATACGCCCAGCCGCGCCAGTGCCGCCGATTCGCCGCCCGGCCACAGCGGCGCCAGCTCGGACAACGGCACATGCGACTCGAAGCCGGGAACCGCGGCCGGAACAGGATCGGAGTTCGTCCACGCGGATATGCGTCTGACGGGCGCGGGCTGTACCCGCACGCCGCGCTCATGAATTTGCGTCAACCAGTTCTTCTTGAACGGCGTGAAGACCGAATAGAAGCGGCCGTCCCCTGTCAACACCTCGCCGGGGCCGACGATGCACTGATCGGCGTGCATTTCCACCCCGACACCGTTCGCGCGCAATAAATCAGTCACCGCCTTGTCGCGAACGCGTTCGTTCCATTCATACTGCTTGTTCCAGTAGACACGGTCGATGCGTTCGGTCTGGCACAGGGTAAGCAGCAAGGCGGGCACCGCCGAGAAATCGGGCACCTCGCGGATCAGCAGCGGAATATTCAGCGCCGTCAGCGTGACGGACAGCTCGCGCAGGGTGCGCAATTCCAGATCCAGCTGGCAGCCGGCCTTGTCATGCCGCCGCCATTGTTCCGGCGTCACCAGCCAGACCGCCGCGACTTCGTCTGCCGGGTCGCGGCAGGCTTCGCTCAGGGCGGAGTTGTCAATGCTGCGCAAATCGGCGCGCAGCCACAGCAGATGCCGGCTCATGCCGCTCGGTTTCCCTTGATGCGCTTCCATTGCACCACGCCCTGACGCACGCTTTGCAGGTCATTGAATATCTGCACGGCCTCGATGCTGCGGCGGGTGGTGCGCATGCCGCCGCCACCGGCCCAGATCTGAACACCCAGCGGCAGCCGGAAGCGCAGTTCTTCCAGGAACTCGATGGCGCGGTTGCTGGGGAAAGCGGCGCTGAAAGACAGGATGACGATGTCCATCTTGTGACGCGCCGCTGCCTGCACGATGTCCCGCACCGGCATTTGCGCACCGAAGGAGACGGCATCCACTTGGTCCAGCCTCAGCAACGCTTCCACCATCAGTATTCCCAGCGTGTGATGTTCATCGGGAGCAGTGGTCAGCATGATGCGGGGAGCCGAAGATCCCGGCCGCAGCGAGCCAATGGTATGACGGATCAGGGCTTGCAACTCTTCGGTATACAGGTGCTCTTCAAAAATCTCGATCTTGCCGCTCATCCAGGCATCGCCGACGATGGTGTTGGCGTGCTGCATCAGGTCGAGGATGAACGATTGCAGGCCCATGCGCACCATCTGGTGGTTCAGGTATTCGCGCACCTTGTGCGGTTCGCGGCTGCGCAGCACTTCAATCAGCTCCTGTTCCAGATCCGGCGGCAGCACCGGACTGGGATTGCCATGGCTGGAGGCGACCAGCTTTTCCAGCTCCGGCATCTCCAGCGCGATGATCTTGCCGGGACGGAAACCGGCGTCCAGCAAGCGGCGGATGACGCGCAGCTTGTTGATCTGGGCCGGACCGTATACGCGGTCGCCCTGGGCGTCGCGGTCGGGATTGGGGAAGCCGTAGCGGCGCTCCCACATGCGCAGCAGCTCCTTGGAGATACCGGTTTCACGTTCCACGGCATTGATCGGCAGCAGGCCGGGAGCTCCGGCGGCCTCGGACGCTTGCGAATTCAGGAATTCGATCATGATCATACCCTCGGGTCAGGCCAGTTTTTTCAGTTGCCGGATCAGGAATCCGATACCGGGCAGTTTTTCGTAAAGTTCTTCGGCGGCATCCCAATAATCGCGATGGTATACCACCCGTCCCTGCGCATCGAATTTCAGGTGCGAACAACCCTTGATGGTCAGGGCGCGGCCGCGTACCGCGAACTCGAAGTCCCAGACCAGAAACGCACCCGCCTCCTGACGCACGGTTTCCCGGATCACAAAACGGGGCTGCTGTAACTTGCGGAACATTTCCGCAAACAAGGTTTCCACCTGATCGCGGCGGTTGAACTCGTTGAACGGATCCTTGAAGTAGCAGGCTTCCGCATAAAAAGTGCGGATGGCCGTCAGGGAATCCGGCGTCAAGGTTTCGTACCAGGCGGTCAGGGCGCGCAGAGTGTCAGCGTTCATTTTTCCAGCACCACCTGACAGACATCGGTTCGGCCGGTCAGGAATCCCGCTTCGCAGTACCAGTAATAGAAACGCCACAGGCGGATAAAGGCGCTGTCAAAACCCTGATGGCGGATGGCGGGCAGCTGCCGGTCAAAGGCATGCCGCCATTGCTTCAGGGTTTCGGCGTAATCGGGGCCGAAGAAGAAGCGGTCACGTTCGTTCAAACCGGCATCGGCGATTTCCCGGCTCAGGCGTTGCGGCGACGGCAGCATGCCGCCGGGGAAAATGTACTGCTGGATGAAATCGGTCTTGCGCCGGTAATCGTCAAAGCGCTCGTTGGCGATGGTGATGGTCTGTATCGCGGCACGACCGCCGGGCTTCAGCAATTGCTTCACTTGCCGGAAGTAGGTCGGCCACCATTCCTCGCCCACGGCTTCCAGCATTTCCACCGAGACAATCGCATCGTACTGTCCCTTCAGATCGCGGTAATCGCAGAAGCGGAACTCCACCTTGCCTTCAGCCGGGGTGCCGATGACGCGCTGGTTGGCCCAGGCCAGTTGCTCGGTGGACAGCGAGACGCCGGTGACAAAACAGCCATAGCGGGTTGCGGCATATTCCGCAAACGCACCCCAGCCGCAACCGATTTCCAGGATGTGCTGGCCGGGTTTCACGTCAAGCGCCTGCAACAGCCGGTCGTACTTGGCGGTTTGCGCGTCGCTCAGGCTTTGCCCCGGATGGGTAAAGAGCGCCGAGGAATAGGTCATGCCCGGGTCCAGCCACAAACGGTAGAAATCGTTGCCGATATCGTAATGGGCATGGATGTTGCGGCGGCTGTTGCGCCGGGTATTGCGGTTCAGCAGGTGGCGCACGCGATACAACACCGTGCCGAGGAAACTGCCGTGCAACGCCCGGTCCAGCACCGCCTCGTTGGCCAGCGCCAGCAGCAGCACCTGCAACATGTCGCTGCTGTCAATCTGGCCGTCGCGGTAGGCTTCCGCCACGCCGATATCCCCGCCGGACAGCACGCGGCCGACCCCGGCCCAATCGCGAATCTGCAAATCAGCCTGCGGGCCGGGCTGCGGACCGTTGAACAGCAAGGTCTCGCCGCCGGGCAGGCTCAGCTTCATCGAGCCCGCCTGCAGTTTTTCCAGCATGCGGATGAAGAGGGTGGCCTTCAGCGGCAACGCGGCGGACGGCATCGTGCTTTGCAGGGTCATGAGGAAATCTCCAGCGTCGGGGGTGACGGTTTGCGATGAAAGACAGCGCCCTTGCGCCACAGCTTCAGGGCTTGCAGATGAATACGGAATACCACCAGCAACGTACTCCAGCCGTGCGCCGCCAGCGCCTTCAGTAATTCGGGCGGGGTCAGCGGCCGGGGTTGTCCGGTCAGCACGGTTTTCAGGACGGGTTCCCCGGCGCGGTCGTAACGGATCGACACCGTCAGCCGGTCGTCGCGGCGGTGAAAACGGAAACGGTATTCACCGTCCACCGGAAAGAAGGGGGAAACATGGAACAGCTTCCGGCATTGCAACTCCGCGCCGTCGCCGATCACGCCCTGATCCGGCGCGGTCAGCAGGTAACGGTGACGCTCGCCGAAGGTGTTGTTGACCTCGGCCAGCACCGCGCGCAGGTCGCCCTGCCGGTCGTGGCAGTACCAGAAACTGACCGGGTTGAAGACGAAGCCCAGCACGCGCGGCTGGGTTTGCAGCCAGACTTCGCCATCCGCCAGCCCTGACAATCCGGCATCCGCCAATACACCGCGAATCCAGACTTC
>DASUIM010000283.1:0-1123 GCA_036279775.1 Fluviicoccus sp.
TTACCGGGTGGAAAATCCCTTTTTCCAGATCCTGACCCAGCCCGAGGCCAACAGCCAGCGCACACCTTTCTGGAATGGCTTCCTGAGCGACTGGCGGCAATTGATCGGCCCCACGCCGCTGGCGGCGGACCCGCAATTTGCTCCCGAGCACCTGTTCGCGCTCTGTTTCCAGATCCGCCGGGCTTTCCATTTCACCTATCGCGCCATTTTCGGCACGACCCGGCTCTCGGCGCAGCTGCGCGCGGACGTCTGGGACTCCATCTTTACCCACGATCTGCGACGCTACCGGCAGGGCCTGTACCGGCGCATGCACGAAATCTCGACGCTGGTGCTGGGGCCGTCGGGCACTGGCAAGGAACTGGTGGCGCAGGCAATCGGCCTGTCGCGCTATATCCCGTTCAACGCCGCCACCGGCCGCTTCGAGGCCGATTACCGTCACTGCCACCAGCCGGTGCATCTGGCCGCCCTGCCCGCCACCTTGCTGGAAAGCGAGCTGTTCGGCCATCGCAAGGGAGCCTATACCGGAGCGATCAGCGACCGCCTGGGCTATCTGGAAACCCGGCACGCCGCGCAAACGGTCTTTCTGGATGAAGTGGGGGAATTACCGCCGGAAATCCAGGTCAAGCTGCTGCGCGTACTGCAAAGCCGCAGCTTCCAGCGTCTGGGCGACAATGAAATCCGGGAATTCCACGGCAAGATCGTTTCCGCCACCCACCGCGACCTGGGCGAGGCCATGCGCCAAGGGACTTTCCGCGAGGACCTCTATTACCGGCTGTGCTCCGACCAGATCCGCACGCCGTCGCTGGCGATGCAATTGCAGGAAAAGCCCGAGGAACTGGAACACCTGCTGCAAGCTGTCAGCCTGCGCCTGCTGGAACCGGAGGCAGCGACCGTATTGGCCACCGAGGCTTCGACCTGGATCCGGCGGCATCTGCCGGATCACGGCTGGCCGGGCAACATGCGCGAGCTGGAGCAATGCGTGCGCAGTATTCTGGTTCGCGGACGCTATGCGCCACCCGCCGGGCCGCATCGGGAAACCACGGTCATGGCGCAATGGCTGGCGGAGGTGCAGAGCGGCGCGCTGGATCACGAAACCATGACCGGCCGCTATTACGCCGTGGTC
>DASUIM010000284.1:0-2178 GCA_036279775.1 Fluviicoccus sp.
GCCACCCACCGCGGCGACCACCTGACCACTCAGCGCGCCACCTTCGCCAACAAGGAGCTGGTCAATGAAATGGCCGTGGTGGACGGACAGGTGAAGAAGGGTTCGCTGGCTCGCGTAGAACCGGAAGGGAAGGTGATGCGCATGTGGGAAGCGATTGAAACCTACATGAACCGCAAGCAACCGCTGATCATCATCGCCGGGGCCGACTACGGTCAGGGCTCCAGCCGTGACTGGGCAGCCAAGGGCGTGCGTCTGGCCGGTGTGGAAGTGATTGCGGCCGAGGGCTTCGAGCGCATCCACCGTACCAATCTGATCGGCATGGGCGTGCTGCCCTGCGAGTTCAAGCCGGGCACCACCCGCCTGACACTGGGTATCGACGGCACCGAAACCTACGACGTGGAAGGCAAGCTGGCCCCGCGCACCGACCTGACGCTGGTGATCCATCGCCGCAACGGGGACGTGGTGCGTGTGCCGGTGACCTGCCGCCTCGACTCTGACGAGGAAGTGTCGGTGTATGAGGCCGGTGGCGTGCTGCAGCGCTTTGCGAAGGACTTTCTGGAGTCCAGCAAGGGTTGATTGGCATGGTAAGGGCGCACTGTGTGCGCCCTTTAACCCTCCCTACAGTTGATTACGGTTCCTTCGAGGATAACCCCCATGTCAAACACTCCCCAAATCCGCATCCCTGCCACCTACATGCGCGGCGGCACCAGCAAGGGCGTCTTCTTCAAGCTGAACGACCTTCCTGAGAGCTGCCAGAAACCCGGCGAAGCCCGCGACAAGCTGTTCATGCGCGTCATCGGCAGCCCCGACCCCTACGCCGCGCACATCGACGGTATGGGCGGCGCCACCTCCAGCACCAGCAAGTGCGTCATCCTGTCGAAGAGCAGTGTCCCCGACCACGATGTCGACTACCTCTACGGCCAGGTCTCCATCGACAAGGCCTTTGTCGACTGGAGCGGCAACTGCGGCAACCTCTCCACCGCCGCCGGCACTTTCGCCATCCATGCCGGACTGGTCGATCCGTCCCGTATTCCGCAAAACGGTACCGCCGTGGTGCGCATCTGGCAGGCCAACATCCAGAAAACCATCATCGCCCACGTTCCGGTCACCAACGGCCAGGTGCAGGAAACCGGTGATTTCGAACTGGACGGCGTGACGTTCCCGGCCGCCGAGATCGTGCTGGAATTCCTTGATCCCTCCGACGACAGTGAAGACGGCGGCTCGATGTTCCCCACCGGTAACTTGCTAGATGACCTGGAAGTGCCCGGCGTCGGCACCTTCAAGGCCACGATGATCACCGCCGGGATTCCCACGGTCTTCGTCAACGCCGAGGATATCGGCTACACCGGCACTGAACTGCGCGAAGCCATCAACACCGATCCGGAGGCGCTGGCCCGTTTCGAGCGAATCCGCGTCGCCGGGGCGCTGCGCATGGGCCTGATCAAGACCCCGGAAGAGGCCCTGACCCGTCAGCACACCCCGAAGATCGCCTTTGTGTCCCAACCCAAGGAATACAAGGCTTCCAGCGGCAAGACCATCACCACCGGCGATGTGGACCTGCTGGTGCGGGCGCTGTCGATGGGCAAGCTGCATCACGCCATGATGGGCACCTGCGCGGTGGCGATCGGCACGGCGGCGGCGGTGCCCGGAACGCTGGTGAACCTGGCGGCGGGCGGCGGCGAGCGCGAGGCGGTGCGCTTCGGGCACCCGTCCGGCACGTTGCGCGTGGGCGCGCAGGCCAAACGGGTCAACGGGGAATGGACCGTCACCAAGGCCATCATGAGCCGGAGTGCGCGCATCCTGATGGAGGGGTGGATACGGGTTCCTACGGGAACCTTCTGATAACTCACTGATTCGCAAAGAATCCGGTCTTGGCTGATAACTGGCTGACCGGATGTTTTTCAGGCGAACCAACCGTTTGTCGCTTTATCCGTCATTACAAAAATACACCCGTACCGCCACTCCCACCCTTTGGAATTTTCTTCAAAAACCAGCATACTAAAGAGATAGTGCGTCCACCTGTCCCGTGCGTGCGCACACAAAAAGCTGAACAACAAAAAGATAAGGCGCGTCCATGAAAGTGCTATCCGGTGTCCTGTCCATCCCTATGCTGCTTTCCGCTCTGCAAGTGGCGGTCTGTCATGCCGATCTTCAGCCAATGGGCGATGAGGGCATGGA
>DASUIM010000285.1:0-2087 GCA_036279775.1 Fluviicoccus sp.
GAATGCAGCATGAAGGACGAATAAGCCCGCCGCACTGACGGCCCCGCCCTGCGTCGAAGTCAATGTTGCGCGCGGGCGGCGGCTGTTATCATAAGCCCCAATGATTTCCCAACTCCGTCTGCCGGAATGACACCATGATAAAAATGACGTCCCTGCTCAAAACCTCCGCCCTGGTCACGGCGCTGCTGCTGCCCGGTCTGGCGCTGGCGGCTGACCCCGCCCCGGCCGGAACCGGCATGCCCGCCATGAAGCCGCTGGGCAAGCCGATCACCATCAAGTTCTGTATCTTCGACATCATGGGTACCACCGGTGACGCCTTCAGCTATGCCAAGGACCTGGCGCTGGAAGCGAAGAAATGGGGCGTGAACGCCGATCTGCGCGCCTACACCGACGAGCGCGTGGCCGCCGAGGACTTCAAGGCCGGCCAGTGCGACGGTGTCGCCATTTCCACCATGCGCGCCAAGCAGTTCAACTTCTTCATCGGCAGTATCGACTCGCCGGGCGCGCTGCCGACCTGGCGTCATGTGCGCGAGCTGATCGCCAGCCTGGCCAACCCGAAGCTGGCGCCGCTGACCATCAGCGGCCCGTATCAGGTGGCGGCGGTGATTCCGCTGGGCGGCGCTTACGTGATGGTCAACGACCGCCAGATCAACTCGATTGAGAAGGCGGCGGGCAAGAAAGTGGCTGTGCTCGATTTCGACAAGGCACAGGCCAAGATTGTGCAGAGCCTGGGCGCGCAACCGGTGGCGTCCGACATCACCAATTTCGCGGGCAAGTTCAACAACGGCCAGGTCGACATCATTGCCGCCCCGGCCGTAGCCTTCAAGCCTCTGGAACTGTACAAGGGGCTGGGCACCAAGGGCGCCATCTTCCGCTTCCCGCTGGCGCAGATCACCGCCACCATCCTCATCCGCCGCGACAAGTTCATCAAGGACGTGCCGGACTTCGACGAGCGCGTCCAGAAGATGCGCGAGTTCGCCCTGTCGAAACTGGATGTGGTGGAACGCATGGTCAACGCCAGCGAAGCCGACATTCCCAAGAAATACTGGCTGGACCTGTCGAAGGCCGACCAGGAAAAATACATCCGCCTGATGCGCGAAGTGCGCATCAACATGACCAAGGAAGGCATGTACGACAAGAAGATGATGTCGCTGATGAAAAAAGTGCGCTGCCGCATCGAACCCGCCAACGAAGAGTGCAGCATGAACCTGGAATAACCGGACACCACCCAACACCAGGGACGGTGGCCCAAAACAATAACGATGTCACTCCAACACTCAGGCAGCCTCCGGGCTGCCTTGTTTTTTGGCGGCCGTCCGCGCTCTGTGCTAACGTAACCGGCTTTCTCCGGCGGCGGCGCATCCATGCTTGAACACCTTCCCGTCCTGGGCGTGGGCGTCAGCCTCAGCCTGGCTTCCGAACCCGATCCGGTGACGCTGGTGCGCACGCCCGGCGGCCCGCGTTTTGTGGAGTATGCCGCGCAGGTCGAGGCGGACGAGGTCATTGACGAAATCCGCCGCATCCGGGATGCCGGGGCGACGGTGCTGTTCCACCCCTCCTTCATCAATTTTTGCGGCAGTTTCGCCAACTCGCCGTTGTGGCTGGAAACGGCGGCGGAACACATCCGGCGCGTCGGCTCGCCCTGGTTCGCCCAGGACTGCGCCTATTGCTTCTGGGGCGACAGTCACGGCTATTCCACGCAGTTGGGCTACTTCATCCCGCCAATCCTGAACGAGGCCTCGTTGCAGCAGGCCATCGCCCGCGTGCGCGAGGTGCGCGAGGCCATTCCGGTGACGGTGGCCATCGAACCGCCGCCCATGACCTTCACTGTCGGCACGCTGCCCTTGCTCGACTTCTTCGGACGTCTGGCCGACGCCGCCGATTGCGCGGTGCTGCTGGACATGGGCCATCTGGTGTCGTGGGAAAAAGCCTGCGGCGGACGGGTACTGGACAGCCTGGCCGCGCTCGACTGCCGCCGCGTGGTCGAGGTGCATATTGCCGGCGGGCGGATGAAGGACGGCGACAGCGGCCCGATCTACATCGACGCCCACGAATGCGGGATTCCCGAGGAAAACTGGCGGATGCTG
>DASUIM010000286.1:0-13143 GCA_036279775.1 Fluviicoccus sp.
GCCTCGTCCGGGTTGTCGTAGCGCTTCTGGATTTCAAACGCCACTTCGTTCGCGCCGCCATGCTTCGGACCGCGCAGCGCGCCGATGCCGCCGCAGATGGCCGAGTACATGTCGGAACCGGTGCCGGCAACGACACGAGAGGTGAAGGTAGAGGCGTTGAACTCGTGCTCGGCGTAGAGGATCAGCGAGGTGTGCATGGCGCGGACCCAGCTGTCGCGCGGCTTCTGGCCATGCAGCAGGTGCAGGAAGTGGCCGCCGATGGAGTCGTCATCGGTTTCGACGTCAATGCGCTTGCCGTTGTAGGCGAAGTGGTACCAGTACAGCAGCATGGAGCCCAGGCAGGCCATCAGCTTGTCGGCGATGTCGCGCGCGCCCGGATGGTTGTGGTCTTCCTTCTCCGGCTTGACGCAGCCCAACACGGAAACGCCGGTACGCATCACGTCCATCGGGTGGGATGACGGCGGCAGTTGTTCCAGCGCCACCTTGACGGCGATGGGCAGGCCGCGCAGCGCTTTCAGCTTGGCTTTGTAACCAGCCAGTTCAGCCACGTTCGGCAGCTTGCCGTGCACCAGCAGGTGGGCGATTTCTTCAAATTCACAGGTGGTGGCGACATCGAGGATGTCATAGCCGCGATAGGCCAGGTCGTTGCCGGTGCGGCCGACGGTGCAAAGCGCGGTGTTGCCGGCGGCGGTACCGCTCAGGGCCACGGATTTCTTGGGCTTGAAGCCGGGATTCGGGGTGGTGGTCTCGGTGCTCATGGCGAATCTCCTGGGTTTATTCGGTATGGGTCGTTCAAATCACTTCTTGGCAGCGAACAGCGCGTCCAGCTTGCCTTCAAATTCGTGGTAGCCGATGCGGTCATACAGCTCTTCGCGGGTCTGCATGATGTCAATGACTTCGCGCTGGTGGCCGTTGGCGCGCACCGACTGGTACACCAGCTCGGCAGCCTTGTTCATGGCGCGGAAGGCGCTCAGCGGGTACAGCACCATGCCGACACCGGTCGGTTGCAGGTCTTCGACGCTGAACAGCGGGGTCTTGCCGAACTCGGTGATGTTGGCCAGAACCGGCACTTTCACCGCGTCCACGAAACGCTTGTAGGTTTCAAGGTCATAGGCGGCTTCAGCGAAGATGCCGTCCGCGCCCGCTTCCACGCACTTGATGGCGCGCTCGATGGCGGCATCGACACCATGTACCTGGATGGCGTCGGTTCGGGCGATCAGGAAGAAGTTGGGGTCGGTCTTGGCGTCAGCGGCGGCCTTGACTCGATCAACCATTTCCTCGGTGGTGACGATTTCCTTGCCGGGACGGTGGCCGCAACGCTTCGCGCCGACCTGGTCTTCAATATGGCAGGCGGCGGCGCCGGCCTTGATCAGGCTTTTCACGGTACGTTCGATGTTGAAGGCGCTGGGGCCGAAGCCGGTGTCGATGTCGACCAGCAGCGGCAGGTCGCAAACATCGGTAATGCGGCGGGTGTCGACCAGCACGTCGTCGAGGGTGTTGATGCCCAGGTCGGGCAGGCCCAGCGAACCGGCGGCCACGCCCCCGCCCGACAGGTAGATGGCCTTGAAACCGGCGCGCTTGGCCAGCAAGGCATGGTTGGCGTTGATGGCGCCGATCACCTGCAGGGGGGATTCTTCAGCCAGGGCTTTGCGGAAGCGCGCGCCGGCGCTGTTCAGTGTACTCATGGTAATTGCACCTGTTGGTGTCCGGGGGCGGACTGGTGATGGGCTTCGATGTTCTTGCGGGCGGCGCCGATGTGGCGGCGCATGAGCAACTCGGCCATTTCGCCATCACGGTTTTCGATGGCGGCGATGATCTGGGAATGTTCGGCAAAAGCCTTGTGCGGGCGTCCGGCGGTGCCGGAGAACTGGTAACGGTAGAGTCGGACGCGATGGTACAGCTCGCCCAGCAGCATCTGGCTGAGCACCTTGTTGTGGCTGGCGAGGATCAGGCGGTAATGCAGGTCGAAGTCGCCCTCCTCCTGATAGTAGCCGGTGCCCGCTTGCAGTTCGGATTGTTCCTGATGGAAGGCAAGCAGGGATTTCAGACCGGCAATTTCTTCCGGGGTGGCGTTTTCGGCGGCGAGACGCGCCGCCAAACCTTCCAGAGATTCGCGGACGCGGTAGATTTCCAGCAGCTCTTCCACCGACAGTGAGGCGACACGCATGCCGACATGGGGGGTGCGCACCAGCAATTGGCGGGATTCGAGGCGGTTGAGGGCTTCACGCAGCGGGCCGCGGGAGACGCCGTAGCGGGTGGCCAGTTCGGATTCGGAGATTTTGCTGCCGGCGCGGAGTTCGCCTTTGACGATGGCGTTCTGAATCTGGCCGAATACCCGGTCGGCCAGCGTGAGGGTGGCTTCTTCGGGGAGGTTCAGGGCAGGTTCATTCATCGTGGTTTGATCCAGATTGTCGACAATCTTGGTGATGTGGTGGGGATTTTAGGCTCCATAAGAATTATTGCAAGCGTTTTTGTCGACAAAAAGAGGTGACTTTGGTCGTAGGGTGGCCGCCTGCGGCGGGCCCTACTTTTGCGTCGCCAAAAGTAGGCAAAAGCGAGTCCTTCGCCATAACTCGCGGAAGGTCAGTTCGCTGTTTTAAGGTTATTGATATCCACAGCCTTGTTATACGACATGTGGCTCGGACAATGGCTGCGGACGGCGTGGGGGTAATAGCGGAGGAGATGTAGGTAGGGGGATGTGAGGGTGTTGTCAGGCGTTTGGGGAGAATGGTTAAGGCTGGCTTGGGACGGAGTTACTGGCGGCGCGGTGGATGTCGAGCAGGGAGAATGGCCAGTTGAGTTCGTGGGTGTTGATGATGAGGACGGGGATGCGGGTGCCATAGCGTTCGACCAGTTCATCATCGAGGGCAATGTCGATATAGGTCCAGTCGAGCCGGAGGGCGGCGCCGGCATGGGCCAGCAGCCGTTCGGCGTCGTCGCAGAGATGGCACCCGGAGGTGCCATACAGTTCAACGGTCATTCATCGTCACGCTTGCGGTCGCGGTTGAACGGGCGATCGGAAAACTCGCGGCGCGGGGCCGGTCGGTCGCCGTCACGACGGAACGCGGGACGATCGCCGTCCTGGCGGGCGGGACGACGGTCGTCACCGCCAGTGCGGGGACGGAATTCGCCGCCGCTGCGGGGGCGGTCATCACGACGGAAGTCACCGCCACTGCGCGGCGGACGATTGTCGCCGCCTTCGCGGAACGGGCGTTGCTGGCGGTCGCCGCCGCCAGCGCGGTTGCGGTCAAAGCCGCCGGAGCCTTCCGGGCGCGGGGCGCGGGGCCGGTCATCGCGCTGGAAGCTGCGGCCTTCACCACCTTCACGCGGGGGACGGCTGTCGCCGCCGCGATCAAAACGGGGACGGTCGTCCCGACGGAAATCCCCGCCGGGACGTTGCGGACGGTCGCCGTAAGGACGGCCTTCCCCGCCATGACGCGGACGGTCATCACGGTTGAAGCCGCCTTCACGCGGGGCACGGTTGCCATCACGGTCGCCGCCGGAGCGCGGGCGGTCGGAGCCGCCTTCCGGGCGATAGGGACGCGGCCGGTCATCGCGCTGGAAGCTGCGGCCTTCGCCACCGTCACGCGGGGGACGGCTGTCGCCGCCGCGATCAAAACGGGGACGGTCATCGCGGCGGAAATCGCCGGGTGCGCGCGGCGGACGGCCGCCTTCCGGACGACCTTCCGCGCCGAAACGCGGGCGATCATCACGGCGGAATTCACCATTACCGGTACGCGGCGGGCGGCTGCCCTCAGAACGTCCTTCGCCGCCAAAACGGGGACGATCCGAGCCGCCTTCGGGACGGTAAGGACGCGGACGATCGTCGCGTTGGAAGCTGCGGCCTTCGCCACCATCACGCGGGGGGCGATTGCCTTCCGGACGCCCCTCTCCGCCAAACCGGGGGCGGTCATCACGACGGAAATCACCGCCGCCGGTACGCGGGCGGTCCCCGTAAGGACGGCCTTCACCACCGAATCGCGGGCGATCCTGATTGAAACCACCCTCACGCGGGGCGCGATTGCCATCACGCTCGCCGCCAGAATACGGACGTTGCGGACGGTCGCCGCCGCCAAAACG
Source organism: Fluviicoccus sp. (assembly GCA_036279775.1). Classification (GTDB taxonomy): domain Bacteria; phylum Pseudomonadota; class Gammaproteobacteria; order Pseudomonadales; family Moraxellaceae; genus Fluviicoccus. Next base: position 4,081 of record DASUIM010000286.1, read on the forward strand.
CGGACGGTCGGAAGCGCCTTCCGGACGCGGGCTGCGCGGACGGAACTCGCCGCCTTCAGCGCGCGGCGAACGCGCTCCTTCAGGACGATCGCTGGCAAAACGACGCGGCGGGCGGCCTTCGCCATCTCGGCGCGGGCCGTTATCCCGCTGGAACCGGGGCTTTCTGTCTTCAAAATCACTCATGTCCCGATCCCCTCGTTGGTTCTGGGCGTGGTAGCCGCCAAAGGCGCGGCCTGGGGTATAACCGGAGTCCTGGCGATCGCCATATCCACGATTATCTGCATTGTTCGGGTTGAAGCGTCCGGCCGGTTCCGGCTTAAGGATGGCTGCGACGCTTTCCGGGGTGTGCTTGAAACGCCAGCAGCGATGAATCCGGTCATTACGACGGAAATCAAAGCCTAAAGTTTCCGGGGAGATCTCTTCAAAACCGTAGGTCTGCACCGCGGTTTCGTCCAGTTCAAAGCGACGGAAGTTGTTGGAGAAATAACAAACGCCGTCTTCCTTGAGGTGACGCATGGCCAGCGTCAGCAATTCCACATGATCGCGCTGCACGTCAAAGACATCGCGCATTTTCTTGGAGTTGGAGAAAGTCGGCGGGTCGATGAAGATCACGTCAAAGGTTTCGCGACTGCGGTGCAACCACTCCATGGCATCGGCTTCCTCGAAGCGATGGTTGGTGGGGCTGATGCCGTTGACGGCGAAGTTCTTGCGCGCCCAGTCCAGATAGGTGTTGGACAAATCCACCGTCACCGTTTGCTTCGCCCCGCCCAAGGCGGCATGGACGCTGACGCTGCCGGTATAGGCGAACAGGTTGAGGAAGCTCTTGCCCTGCACTTCGGCGGCAATCTTCTGGCGCATCGGCCGATGGTCGAGGAACAGGCCGGTATCAAGGTAATCCGTCAGGTTGACCAGCAGGTGCGCCTTGCCTTCACGAACATCCTGCAGCTTGCCGCGATCGGACTGCTTCTCGTACTGCTGGTTGCCCTTCTGCTGGGTGCGGACCTTGATAAACACTTTTTCCTTATGCAGGCCGAAGACCTGCCGGATGATGTTCAACGCCAGCTTGAAACGGTTGGAGGCCTTCTCGGGGTCGATTTCCTTGGGCGCGGCATATTCCTGCACGTGCAGGCAATCACCATAGACATCGATGGCCAGATTGTAATCCGGCAGGTCGGCGTCATAGACACGATAGCAACTGACGCCTTCCCGCTGCGCCTGCTTCTGGCAGTGCGCCAGGTTCTTCTGCACGCGGTTGGCGAAGGCTTCGCCCTCTTCCGGAATTTCGTGGATTTGCGGCGTGAAGACATGCGCAATTTCTTCATCGGCCGGGATCACATCGCCATGCCGCACAAACACGGTCAAATCGCCGTTGCGCAGTCGCTGGGTATCACGGTGCTGCAAGCCGAGCGCGTCGGCATGCTGGATGTCGGCGGCCAGCACGGCGGCCTGCCAGCCGGGCAGACGCTCACGGGCCAGGCGGCCAACAGCTTTGTACAGCCACAAGGTGGTTTCGGAATCGCCGATGCGCTCGCCGTAAGGCGGATTGGTCACCAGCAAGCCAAGCTTGGCCGGGGCGGCGGGCAGTTTCCACAGCTCACGGTTTTCCAGCACGATGCGCTGGCCTATCCCGGCGGCATGGGCGTTTTTCATGGCCGCCTGCAGGGCATCGCGGCTGGCGTCGTAGCCGAAGAATTGCGGCCAGGGCTTTTGCGCGGCGGCGGCTTCGCGTTCGCGGGCCTCGTCCAGCAATTTCATCCACAGTTGCGCATCGTGGCCCTGCCAGCCGAGGAAGCCGTAGTAATTGCGGTGCAGGCCCGGCGCAACGTCGCCAAACATCAACGCGGCTTCGGTGATGAAGGTGCCGGAACCGCACATCGGGTCCACCAGCGCTTCAAAACGGGCGTTTGGCCATCCGGCCTGACGCAGGATGGCGGCAGCCAGCGTTTCCTTCAGCGGCGCTTCGCCAATCTGGGTGCGATAGCCGCGACGGTGCAGGCTCTCACCGGACATGTCGAGGCTGATGGTGAGGCTGCCTTCCTGAATAAAGATATGCAGCGGCGCATCGGATTCCTGCACGCGCACATCCGGACGCTGGCCGGTGCTGTTGCGGAAGTAGTCGGCAATGGCGTCCTTCAGCTTCAACGCCATGTATTGGGTGTGGGTGACCACGCCCTTGCTGGCGACGGCATGGATGGCGAATGTCTTGTTGACCGCGAAGACATCGTTCCATGGAAAGGCGACAGCGGCTTCGTACATGGCCTCCGGGGCAATGTCATTCACGGTCAGCAGCGGCTTGAACACCCGCGAGGCCAGTCGCGACCACAGGCAGATACGGTAGGCTTGTTCCAGCGTGCCCTTCACCAGGATGGCCCCGGCGGTGCGGGTGCAGTCGGTGATGCCCAGCTCCTTCAGTTCTTCAATCAGCAGGAGCTCAAGGCCGTCAGCGCAGGAAACCACCCAGTCAGTCAATGTCATGTTGCTCTCGGAATGTCGTCCGCCAGATGCGGACGTTTAACGTCGTTTGGAAAATCCCTGCAGGAATTCGCGGCGGATACGGTCGGGCTGCGGCATGTCATGCACGGGCCAGCGAATAATGCGAATACCGGCTTCGGCGAGCGCCCGGTCCTTCTTGGCATCAGCCTTGATGCGGTCGGCGCGGTTATGGGTGGAATCGTCGAGTTCGATGGCGGCCAGGATGGTGGCCCCGTCCGGGGCGCAGACCACGAAGTCCACGCTCATGCGGTTGATGCGGTTGATCCAGCCGTGGTAATCGACTTCAACATCCACATCCAGCATGCGCGACAATTGCACCTGGGTAAAAATCAGGTAATCCGGCAGCGCCTGGCGCAGGCGGCCGAACAGGATCCGTTCGGGAGCCGTCATCAGCTCCCGGGGAATATAGGGCCAGTCCATCTCATCGATGGTCAGTTCCCGTTTCTTGCCGCCCAGCACCAGCAACAACAATGCCAGCACCAGAACCACAACAAGGATCAGTGTGCCTTGTTCGCCAAACAGGTGTATCAGGGTTTCCAAGGCGCGACCCAGGCTCCCGATATCCCGGCTTCACCGCTCAGGCGGCCGCTCAACGCCTTGGCGGCGCTCTTGTCCAGCTCCGGACCGACCACAACCTTCCAGGCGTCGCCGTTCTTGACCACTTGCGCGCGGAAACCCTTGCCCTTCAGCTTGGAAGACAACTCGGCCGCCTTGGCCTTGTCACCGAAACTGCCGGCTTGCACCACCCAGGCTTGAGTGCCGCCCACCGGTTTGCTGTCGGCCTTGTCATCCACCTTGGCTTTTTCCTCGGCCTTGGCCTTGCCTTCCAGTGCGATCTTGGCTTTTTGCTCTTCCAGCTTCTTGGCCTTGGCTTTTTCTTCGGCCAGCTTTTCAGCCTTGGCTTTCTCGTCAGCCGCCTTTTTCTCAGCCGCCAACTTATCCGCGCGGGCCTTCTCTTCCTGTGCCTTTTTCCCGGCCTTCAACTTGTCTTCCGCCAGGGCTTTATCGACTGCGGGTTTGGCGGCCGCGGCCTTGGCTTTTTCCGCCGTCAACTTATCCTGAGCTGCCTTCTGTTCGCGCAGCCGGAGGGCTTCAGACTTGGCCTTTTCATCCGCCAGCTTCTGTTCTTGCAGATTACGGGCTTCCAGAATGGCGCGGGCGCGCTCTTCATCGGCTTTCCGATCCGGAGCAAGCGCCGTGGCCGCTGGCGTGACTGCCGGGGTATCGCCATGGCTGGTCATTTCCCGCGCCATCTTCTCGGCGGAGCGCTGCTGCTGGGCGGCTTCCTCGGGGGATATTTCATCCGGGCTGTTCAGCAGGTCGCTGGCGCGCTTGCGGGCAGCCTCTTCCGCCGCCAGTTGCTCCGGTGTTTTGGCCAATGCCGCGGGAGGAACTTCGTCCGCCGGCAGTGCGCCGGCACCTTCAGCCTGCGGCTCACCAACCGGGTAAAAGGCCGTTGAGTCCTCATGCGCTTCATTCACGGCTTGTTCAGCAGACTGGGCCTGGGCATCCAGACCCGGCTGTGTCTTTTCAGCAACCGGCGCAGGCGGATGCGCCGGAATGGGTTCAAGACGGCTCAACAAGCGGGCGCCCGTGCCGTCCAGCATCAGCGGCAGGAAAATGGCAGCGCCGGCCAACAGGACCACGCCACCGAGAATGCGTTGTTTAATTGCTGTATCCATGATTCTTTTCAAGCCACCCGCGGGCTGCTGACACTGTATAAAATGATCCGAAAACCAGAATCCGGTCGCCAGGGCCGGCGTTTTCCAATGCGGCCGAAAGCGCATGGCCGGGACCGGTATAGCCGGTGGGAGCGCACATGCCGCGCTCGATAAATAACGGCAGTAATTGCCCGGCTTCCTGACCGCGCGGCACATTCAGGCTGGCGGGATACCAGAGATCCACACGGCCCAGGCAGGCATCCAGCGTGCCACCGGCATCCTTGTCAACCAACATGGCGAAGACGGCATGGGTGCGACCGGCGACCGGCTGCAATTGTTGCATAAAAAAAGCCGCGCCGTGCGGGTTATGCGCGACGTCCAGCACAATTTCCACACCCCGCCGCTGCAAACGCTCCAAACGTCCTGGCACCGACGCCTGCAACAGGCCTTCCCGCCGTGCGGTTTCGCTGACGGGCAAGGGCATCAATTCCACCGCCGCCAGGGCTGTCGCCACGTTATCCAGCGCCAGACGCGGCATCGGCAATCCGTCATGCCGCGACTGCAGGCTCCACCAGCTCCAGGCTTGCGCTTGCCGTTCAAATCCGAAATCCCGGCCCTTGCGATGCAGCGGGCACTCCAGCGACGCGGCATGCGCCAGAATGGTAGCGGGCACATCCGTCTCGCCGCAGACCAGCGGCCGCCCTGCCCGGCAAATCCCGGCTTTCTCGAAGCCGATGGCCTCGCGGGTATCGCCAAGCCAGTCGGTATGATCAATGCCGATACTGGTAATCACGGCTACGGTGGCATCGATCAGGTTGACGGCGTCCAGACGACCGCCCAGTCCGACTTCCAGCACCACCACATCGGGATTGGCTTCACGGAAGATGACGAAAGCGGCCAGTGTCGTGAATTCGAAATAGCTGAGGGAAACCCCGGCCTGCCGGCGCGCCGCCTCAACACGGGCAAAAGCCCGGATCAGACAGGCATCGTCCACCGGGATGCCATCCAGGGCGATGCGTTCATTGAACTGCAGCAAATGCGGGGACGTATAGGTTGCGACCCGATAACCGGCCGACCGGTAAACCGAGGTCAGGGTGGCGACCGTCGACCCTTTGCCGTTGGTGCCGCCGACCGTGACCACGGGGCAGTCAAAACGGCCGGCGTCCAGAACATCCGCGACTTGCCGCAGGCGGTCCAGTCCCATGTCGATCGCTTTGACATGCGCCTGTTCCAGATGGCCAAGCCATGCCGATAAGGTGGTAAACATCAGTCAGTCTCGCGACGGCTGCGACCGAATCACAGCGGGCGGTGGGTCAGCTTGGCCAGCACCCGGTACAGGGTGTCGCGCATGGCATGCCGATGGATAATCATGTCCACTGTGCCATGTTCCAGCAGAAACTCGGAACGCTGGAAGCCTTCCGGGAGCTTCTGGCGCACCGTTTGCTCAATGACGCGGGGACCGGCAAAGCCGATCAGGGCGTTCGGCTCGGCCACATTAAGATCGCCCAGCATGGCCAGGCTGGCGGAGACCCCGCCATAAACCGGATCGGTCAGCACGGAAATGAAAGGGATACCGTTGGTCTTCAATTCCTCGATAATCGCCGCCGTGCGCGCCATCTGCATCAGCGAGAAAAGCGCCTCCTGCATGCGCGCTCCGCCGGAAGCGGCGAAACACACCAGGGGAATGCGCTCTTCAAGACAGACCTTGGCGGCGCGGATGAAACGCGAGCCGACAATGCTGCCCATCGAGCCGCCCATGAAGCTGAATTCGAAGGCGACCGCCACGATCGGCATGCCGTTGAGCGCACCCTTCATCGCCACCAGCGCATCACTTTCGCCGGTTTCGTTACAGGCCGCTTCAAGACGGTCGGTATAGCGCTTGCTGTCACGGAAACGCATCCGGTCTTCGGGCAGGAGGTCGGCGCCCAGTTCCTCCAACTCCTCGGAGTCCAGAAACATCCCTAACCGTTCACGGGCATTAATGCGCAGATGATGGTCACACTTCGGACAAACATTGAGATTGCGATCCAATTCCGCCTTGTACAGCACGCCGTCGCATTTGGGGCAGCGTCGCCACAGGCCTTCCGGCACGGACACCCGCTTCTCTTCCGCGTTCTTGCCGGCGTTCGGCAGGATTTTTCCGATCCAACTCATCTGCTATACCCCTGTGTGCGACTGTCAGACCGCATCCATCGCCTGTCGCAGGTCGCGGAGGATTCCGCTGAGGACGCCGGGAATGGCTTCCGGCACGTCCTGCAACTCGGCGATACGGCTGACCAGCGCCGATCCGACCACGACTCCGTCGGCATGACGGGCCACGGCGGCGGCGGTTTCGGCATCCTTAATACCAAAACCTACGCCAATGGGCAAATCACTGGCTGCGCGAATGGCGGCGATCCGCCCCGCCACTTCGTCGATATCCAGCGTATTGGAGCCGGTCACGCCCTTCAGCGATACATAGTAGACATAGCCGCTGGCCGCTGCGGTGATGTGACGGATACGCTCCGGCGTGGTGGTCGGCGCCAGCAGGAAAATCGGATCGAGGCCGTTCTGCTTCAGGCTGGCGGTCAGGATCTCCGACTCCTCAGGCGGCAGGTCCACCGTCAGCACACCATCGACTCCGGCGGCGGCGGCGGCCTTGGCGAAGGCGTCATAGCCCATGATTTCCAACGGATTCAGGTAGCCCATCAGCACTACCGGTGTCTTGGCGTCCTTCTGGCGGAACTCGCTGACCATGGCCAGCACCCGCGTCAGCGAGGTGTGGTGGACCAGCGCGCGCTCATGCGCCTTGGTAATGGTAGGGCCGTCCGCCATGGGGTCGGAGAAGGGAATCCCCAGCTCCAGGATGTCGGCGCCACCCTCAACCAGCGCATGCAACTGGCCGACGGTATGATCGGGATGCGGATCACCGGCGGTAATGTAGGGAATCAGCGCCTTGCGGTTTTGTTGCTTCAACGCGGCGAAGCAGGCCTTGATACGGGACATGTTCTTTCCTGTTTAGTTGACCGGGCTTCACGCCACAATGATGCCGTCGAGCTTGGCGACGGTCAGCAAGTCCTTGTCACCGCGACCGGACAGGTTGCAGATGATGATCTCATCCTTGCCCATGGTCGGGGCCAGCTTACTGACATAGGCCAGGGCATGGCTGGATTCCAGCGCGGGAATGATGCCTTCCACCTGGGTCAGGTTGCGGAAACCCGCCAGCGCCTCGTCATCGGTAATCGCGACATAATTGACGCGGCCGATATCCTTCAGCCAGCTGTGCTCGGGGCCGACGCCGGGATAGTCCAGACCGGCGGAGATCGAGTGGGTTTCAATGATCTGGCCGTCGTTGTCGGTCATCAGATAAGTGCGGTTGCCGTGCAGCACGCCAATGCGCCCGGCACTGAGCGGCGCGGAATGACGGCCGGTTTCCACACCGTCGCCAGCGGCTTCAACCCCGTACATCTTGACGGATTCATCGGTCAGGAAGGGATGGAACAGGCCGATGGCGTTGGAGCCGCCGCCGACACAGGCCACCAGCGCATCCGGCAGGCGGCCGGTTTGTTCCAGACATTGACGGCGGGCTTCACGACCGATGATCGATTGGAAGTCGCGCACCAGCATCGGATAGGGATGCGGCCCGGCAACCGTGCCGATCACGTAGTAAGTGTTGTCAACATTGGTCACCCAGTCGCGCATGGCTTCGTTCATGGCGTCCTTGAGCGTCTTTGAACCGGAAGTCACCGGCACCACAGTCGCGCCCAGCAGCTTCATGCGGTAGACGTTCATCGCCTGGCGCTTCACATCTTCCGCGCCCATGTAGACTACGCACTCCATACCCAGGCGGGCGGCGATGGTGGCGGTGGCCACGCCATGCTGTCCCGCACCGGTTTCGGCGATGACGCGGGTCTTGCCCGCATGCTTGGCCAGCAGCGCCTGGCCGATGGTGTTGTTGACCTTGTGCGCTCCGGTATGGTTCAAGTCTTCGCGCTTCAGGTAAATTTGCGCGCCGCCCAGTTCGCGGCTCCAGCGCTCGGCATGATAAAGCGGTGACGGGCGGCCGACGTAATGGGCCATATCGCGATCGAACTCGGCCAGGAACGCCGGATCGTCTTTCAGCTTGGCGTACAGCGCTTCCAGCTCTTGCAGGGCCCCCATCAGTGTTTCGGAGACGAAGCGCCCGCCGTGAACGCCGAAATGACCGCGGTTGTCGGGAAAATCCTGATAATTGGTAGCAGTCATGCTGCGTTTACTCCCGCCATGAAGGCTTGCATCAACGTGAAATCTTTAAGTCCCTTGCCCTGCTCCACCCCGCCGCTAACATCGACGGCGTAGGGCTGGGTCAAGTGAATGGCTTCAGCGACATTTTCCGGGGTGAGTCCGCCCGCCAGGATCAGCGGCACACCGCTCTGCTTCGGCCAGTGCCGCCAATCGAAGGTTTCGCCGGTGCCGCCCTTGAGCTGAGGATGCCAGGCATCCAGCAAAATGCCCGCCGCATCCCCGTATTCACGGATTTTCGCGGCTACATCCAGACCCGGCTGCATGCGCAGGGCCTTGATCCAGGGTTGCCGGAACCCGGTGCAATACGCCGGGGATTCGTCACCGTGGAATTGAAGCAGGCCCAGCGGTACAGTGGCCAGCACCGCGCGCACCTGATCGGCCGCCGCATCCACGAACAAGCCGGTCGTGGTCACGAACGGAGGCAGGCGAGCGATGATGTCGGCCGCTTTTTCCGGGGCAATATAGCGCGGGCTGGGCGGATAGAAGACAAACCCCAAGGCATCGGCCCCGAGCCGCACGGCGTCGAGGGCATCCTCCAGACGGGTTATGCCACAGATTTTGACTCGGGTTCGATACGACAAGGGCTGTTCTGCATTGGAAAAAACAAGCCCCCGATTCTAGCAGCGATTCAGCCCTGCAACCACAC